>JAWOBU010000221.1:0-23038 GCA_046484135.1 bacterium | reverse complement strand
GGTCCGGTGCAGATAGGCCACTCCCGCCACGTCTTTGTCGTCCACCAGGATGGGCAGAGCCACGTAGGTGCGCACCCGGGAGGCCCGGCTTATGGGCCCCAGGTCCTCTAACGCGGCATCTTCCCTGCTTCTCAGTACAGACGAGTATTGGCCGGTAAGGGCCTTTTGGACCTCGGGCCGGTTCTTCAGGTTTTCACCGAGCTGGCTGCCGCTGCTTGCGACCACCACTCCTCGGGAGTCCAGTACGCGGATGCCGGAGAGGCTTATGCGCTGTGCTTCTTTCAAGATGGGTTGAATGTATTTTCCCGCCTTTATGGCGGCAGGATGCGGGGGTATCGTGTTTTTCAAGCTTTCCGGCCCGGGCGGCAGTACCGGGTCTTCCGTGAGGTCTATCCGGGGCGGGTAAGGTCTCCAATAGTCGTCGGCGTGATGAGGAGAGTTTTCAACCGGCATGAGCAATCTTTGCCTGGTAGTACTTCCCTCCTGCAACGCGCCTGCGAGTGCGTCAAGGTACAGCGACCTTACATAAGCGGCCTCTGCGGTGAGCTTCATCTCGGTCTGCCGGTGCACGATGTTCTCGAAGATGCGCAGTGCCAGAAGGCTTATGACGGGGAGGGCCAGGACCAGCAGGTTAATCAGGATAACCAGGGAGCGCAGGGAGTAAGTCCTTTTCACGGAGGGGCGTTTCATTCTATTCCTCCATGACCCGGTATCCCAGGCCGTGCACGGTTTCGACGGGGTTCCATCCCTTGGACTCGAACTTCTTTCGGATCCTTTTTATGTGGGTGTCAATGGTCCGGTCTGTTACTACGCTCCCGTCGGGGTAGGCCCGGTCCATGAGCTCGTCGCGGGAGTAGACCTTGCCGGGAAACGACAGTAGCGCCCGCAGGATGCGAAACTCGGTGACCGTAAGAGAAACCTCCTCTACGCCCCAGAAGACCTGGTACCTGTCCAGGTCCAGGCGGAGCTTGCCGTGTTGAAGTACGGCCGGTCTTTCCGCTGGCTCGTAAGGAGCGGCGCTTCTTTTCAGCACTGTTTTTACGCGGGCGGTGAGCTCGCGGGGGCTGAAGGGCTTGGTTACGTAGTCGTCTCCTCCCATCTCCAGTCCGAGTATCCTGTCCACCTCCTCGTCCACCGAGGTCAAGAATATGACGGGCACATTGCTTTCCGACCGTATCCGCTTGCACACCTCGGTCCCTTCCATCTCGGGCATGATTATGTCCAGGACCACCAGGTCCGGCGAGTGCCGGTAAAAGGCCTCCAGCGCCTGTTCGCCGTCCTCGGCGAGCACCACCTGGAAGCCGGCCTTTTTAAGGGCGTACTCCACGATCTCGCGGATGTGGGGATCATCGTCAACCACCAGTATGGTCCGGTCCATGGCATGTTCTCCGGCGGCAAGATTTTCGATCATCCTAGCAAAATCCCCTCAGGTTGGAAACTGGCTTTCAAAAAGAGAAACCTTCGTTTGTTCAGTTTTCGCTTCATTCGTCTGAATCCTTTTTTAGAATAGCACCGCCGCGGCCCCCGGTTTTAAATTTGCGAAAATTATAAACCGCGGATGAACTGCGATGATGGCGGCGAAGTTACGTTTTTGTGAAGAGATGTGGCGAAAATGTGGCAAGGGAAAAAGCCGTTGTTATTCGCGACTAAAGCCGCTCGCACATATTAGACCATTGCTCTTCCCGGTATAGAACGATGGCAGAGAGTCATATCACGCAGAGGCGCCGAGACGCAGAGAACCGAGAATTTCTTTTGAACTTGAAGAACTGAAGATAAAACCGCCTTAGTAATCCGGCGAAGTCGGGGTTTTTAGAGACCGAGATCCTCGGACAGGCGGGCCGGAAGATGCTTTCCATAAAAAACGGCAACGGCCCGAATCTTTTGTTTTACCTTTGCGACTTTGCGTGAAACAAAGATTTATTTTGGAAACATGATCTTGGAGAGTGCATCCGCAAGTGGGACGGAGAAAGCCCTCCGTCCCCTTTTATGCCGGCAGGTTCTTTCAGGCGGTTTCGTCTTCCGGAGGGGCAGTAGCGGTCTCCGGGCTTTCTTGTTTGTGCTTCAAGGTGAAGAGCTTTTTTAAGTCTTCGACGATCAGATAGAAGCAGGGCACCAGGACCAGGATGATCATGGTGGAGAACAACAGACCGAACCCCAAGGATATGGCCATGGGAATCATCATCCGGGCCTGCATGGAGGTCTCGAAGATCATGGGCGAGAGCCCCAGGAAAGTGGTAAAGGTGGTGAGGATAACGGGCCGGAACCTCAAATGGCCGGCCTCGGCTGCGGCCTCGAAGATGGAGGCCCCTTCGCGCCTCCTTTCATTGGCGAAGTCTATCAAAAGCAGACTGTCGTTTATGACCACGCCGGAGAGAGCGGCGATTCCCATCAGGCTTATAATACTGAAGTTGTAGCCCATGATGATATGTCCAATCAATGCGCCCACCACGCCGAAGGGGATGGCGGACATGATGATGAGTGGCTGGATGTAGCTTCTGAAGACGAAGCCCAGTAACACAAAGATAACGATAAGCGCCAGGGCCGCGGACCGGAGCAGGCTGGTCATACTTTCGGAGATTTCCCTCTGTTCACCGCCCATGCTGGAAGAAAGGCCGGGATATTTGTTCTGCAGATCGGGAAGCACTTCACTGTTCAGCAGATTCATTATTTTCCCCTTGCCTTGGGAGGAAGTGGTTTTGGCGGTCACCTCCAAGACCCTTCTGCCGTCCAGGTGTTCGATCTGATTATAAGCGCTTCCCACTTTTATGGTGGTGAGCTCATCCAATGGAAGCAGTCCCCCTCCGGGTGTCTGGATAAGCAGGTCTTCCAGGCTCTGCATCTGTTCGCGTTCTTCTTCCGGATATCTGACCATAACCTTTATTTCGTTGCGTCCGCGCTGGAGCCGGAGTGCCTCGGCGCCGTAGTAGCGGGCCCGTATCTGTCTGCCCACGGTGGCCGGGGTAAGGCCGAGACCGTAGGCTTCGGGAGAGAGTTTGAAATCGAACTGTGGTTTTCCCCCGGAAAAACCGTCGTCCACGTCTTTGGCCTGAGGATATTTCCGCAGGGTATCGGCAAGAGAAGCGGCCGCGGACTCGAGGACCTCATTATCCCGGTGTTTAAGCTCCACGTTGACGGGAGCTCCCACCGGCGGCCCCATCTCTTCCACCTGGAAGCGGAGCTTTTCCAGGCCGGGTATCCTGCCGGTCTCCTCGCGCCACCAGTTGGCGAACTGCTCGCCGGAGAACTCACGATTTTTAAGCGGCACCAGGATGACCCTTACCTCGGCGGCATGTCCCTGGGAGACTCCTCCTCCGCCCCATCCTCTCCTTCCGCTGGCGCCTATATGCGAGAAGATGCCCTCGTAAATGTCCTCTCCTCCGTGTTTACTGAACACTTTCTCCGCGGCTTTGATCACCCGGTCTTGTACTTTTTTCGTATCTTCTGCGGGGGACCCGAGGGGAAGCTCGATCGAGGCGACGACCTCGTCGGTCTCCATCTCGGGGGCCAGGTCCATGGTGATGTAACCGCTTCTCATGTACCCCACGGTGGCCAAGAGCACGGCCACTCCTATTGCTACTGCCAGGTAGCGGTTCCTGAGCCCTCTTTCTAAAAAAGGCCTGTATACGTTTTTGATAAATCTCTCGAGCCCTTTTGCCACCCGGTCCTGGATGCGGGCCATGCCTCCCATGACCCGGCCTTGGTTTCTGCCCGCCTTGGAATGGGCGAGATGGGCGGGAAGTATGAAGAATGCCTCCACCAGGGAAAAGGCGAACGCCAGTCCTCCCACAATGGGCACTATATAGAATATTTTTCCCATCACCCCCTCTACAAAAAGCAGGGGAGAAAAAGCCAGGATGTTGGTGAGCACGGCAAAGGTCACCGGTACGACCAGTCGCTTGGTACCGGCTATGGAGGCCTGGACAGGAGGCATTCCCCGGTTGCGGAGAGTATAGATGTACTCTCCCACTATGACGGCGTCGTCAACCACGATACCGATCGCTATGATGAAAGCGAACAATGACACCATGTTGATGGAGATATTAAAAGAGGGCATTAAAAGCAGTGCCCCCATAAAGGATATGGGAATGCCCAGGGTGACCCAGAAGGCCAGCCGAGGTTGAAGGATAGTCCCCAACAGAAGCAGAACCAGGACCAAACCCAAAGCCGCGTTCTTCAGAAGCAGGGAAATCCGGTCCCGGTAGATTTCCGAACGGTCGTCATAGGCGGTGACCTTAAGGCCCGCCGGCAGGCTCCCTTCCATACTTTTCATGTACTTTTTGATGGAATCCGCGACCTCGATGGGGGTCTGATCGCCTTCCCGAAAGACTTTGATGTTCACGGAGGGTTTGCCGTTATAAAAGCTCGCCTCATCGGTTTCAGCCAGCTCGTCATTTATAGTGGCGATCTCTCCCAGCTTCAGGTTGCCGCCGGAGGAATTTGAAACTACGGGAATGTCCCACAGCTCGCTTCCGAACTCCTTGCGTTCTTTAACGCGCAGGAGGATTTCCCCTCCCTCGGTTATAACGCTTCCGCCGGAGATGTCCCTTGCGGAACGGCGAATGCGCTCGGCCACCTCGCTCAAAGTCAGGTTGTACTTCCGAAGGGTCTGTTGAGAAATCTCGATGCTGATCTCGGGCCGGGGCGCGCCTCCGAGGTCCACCGAGGTCACCTTGTCAAGCTGGAGCAGATCATCCCGGATTCTTTCTCCTTCCTCCCGCAGGGTCTTCCGTTCCAGGTCGCCGTAGAGGATCAGCTTGATTACCGGCCTGCGACTCTCTGCCAGGCTTATATCGGGTTTTTCCGCTTCTTCCGGCAGGGTTTGCAGACTGTCCACCTTGTTCTTTACGTCGGAGAGGGCCCGGTTCCGATCAATACCGGAGAGGAACTCGACCGAGACCGTTCCCATGCCTTCCAGGGCAGTAGAGGTTACGTGTTTCACGTCCTCGATCTCGCGTACCGCTTCTTCCACCGGGTTAATGATGCCGTTTTCCACTTCTTCAGGGCTGGCCCCCGGATAGACCACTCTGACGTTGACGACCTCCATGTAAAATTCAGGAAAGACCTGCTGGCGGATGGAAGTGGCCGCTATCATCCCTCCCACCAGTATGCAGATCATGAGAAGGTTTGCGGCAACCGGGTTCTTTGTCATCCAGGCAATGGCGCCTTTTTCCGCTGGTGCGCTCATTGACGGCCTCCTTTACCGGCGGGAGCTTTATCTGCGGAGTTACTGCCCGGTTTTCCCGTCTTTTCCCCGCCTGCCGAGTCCATGGAAGCGTTCTCATACTCCTCCGCCTCCGTGACCTTCATGCCCGGCAGGGGCGAGATAATTCGAGAGGTAATGATTTTGTCTCCCGTCTCGATCCCCGAGGTAACGAGGACTTCTTCTTCGGTTTTCCAGGCCACTTTTACGTCTTTAGGCGTGAGTTCTTTATCGTCGTTCATGATCCATACCCGGTCCCCTTCGCGCAGGGCCTTGCGGGGGAGCTTGTAGGCCTGCTCGATCTTTTTGCCTTGTATTTCGGCGCGGACGTAGGAGTTGAGCAAAAGAGGTATGCCCGACTCCCCTTTTGCTTTAAGCTGCTCCAGGGGCCCTTTTACCTCGATGAGCAGTCGTGCCATCCTGCTTTGCGGCTCCATGTCGGCAAGGAGCTTTATCACCTTTCCGGAAAGACTCACTATGTCTTTGCCGCCGGCGTTATAGATGACGGTGGCTTTGGAACCGCCCTGACCGGAAGGGCCGGGAAGATTGATCCAGGGAAGGCGCTTTGACTGGATGGTGGCTTCCACCCAGTAGGTGTCGGTCCCCGCCAGGGTGGCGATCCTGGTCTGCTGGTTTACGAACTGGCCCACCTCGGTGTCTTTGGTGAGCACCACCGCGTTCCAGGGGACCTCGATGTCGGTGCGTTCCAGGTTGAGCCGGGCCTTTTTATAAGAGGCGTAAGCGGACGAGAGCCTGGCCTTGGCCTGTTTGAGCTGGGGCTCTCGGAGGGCGAGCTCCGTATTGGCCTCGGAATTGCCGTCCATCCTCTGCATGAGCTCGTACTCTCTTTGGGCCACGCTCTGCATCCCCTGTTCAAGCTGGAGACTTGCTTTTGCTTGTTCCACCTGGGACCAGGCCTGGTCCTTGGCCGCTACATAGTCGCGCTCGTCTATTTTGACCAGGACCTCTCCTTTGTCGAGCAGACCGCCGGGCACCAGGTCAGGGTGTATCTGTTTTATCTTGCCGGCCACCTGGGGGGTGATGGTTATCTTCCGCGCCGGCATTACCGTGCCCATGGCCTCCACCACCACCCGGTCTTTCTTTGGTGTGGCTTCCATTACTTCCACTAAAGTGGCCATACTCTTTTGCCGGCCCCTTTGCGGCTGCGGTTTGGTTCTCATCAACATCAGCGCCACCGCCGCTCCAATGGCCAGCACGATCAATACGGGCAAAACTCTTTTTAACAGCAGTTCTTTCATTTTCATTACCTCGATTGCAGGATTTGCGTGGCTTCGGGTTTTTCCGTTTTCCTTTCCAGGTCCCATGATCCGGCCAGTGCTCGATAGAGGGCTATGCGGTAGGTGATGAGTATCCTTCGGGCGGTGAGGTGCTGTCGTTCCAGCGCTTGCAGGTTTTTCAGGTTGACCAGGACCGGCAGGTATCCTGTGGCCCCGTTCCGGTATCTCTCCCGGGCGAGCTCGAGGGACTGCCTTGCCGATTGCATCTGCTTTTCCAGGCGCTTTATGTACTCGTGCTGATTCCTTTCCCTGGCCAGGGCGTCTTCGACCTCCCGTAATGCAGTGAGCATGGTCTTTTCAAAAGCGTGGACCCGCTGCGATGCCGCGGCCCGGGCCCTCTCCTCTTCTGCCTTGCGCCGGCCGGCGTCAAGTAGCGGAGCCGCCAGGTTTACAGTGAGGTTCCGGAGCCAGTTCTCGAACAATGACTCGATCTCCTCCTCTGTGTCTGAGGCGCTCAGGGAGATGCTGATCGAGGGCAGGCGGCTGGCGAACGCCTCGTCCACCCGGTAGCCCGCTGCTTCCAGCCTTTTCTTTGCCGACCGCACGTCCGGCCTTTGCATGAGCACGTCCGCGGGAATCCCGGTATCGGGCAGGGGCGGAAGTCCGGGCAGGCTGTCCCTTTCCGCCTCGATCTTGGTACGGGGCGGTTTTCCGATGAGCACGGCGAGCTGGTGCTTCAAGGTCTGGATGCGTTTTTGGACGTTGGGCATCTCGCTTCGAGTGGCCTCCAGTTGCTGTCGCTGCTGGACCACGTCCGCGGCCGCGGCCACCCCCTGCCGGTAGCGCAGGGTCTGGAGCTCGAGGTAGTCCTTGTTAATTTGCTCCTGCTCCTTCAGTACTCCAAGCTGGAGCTTCTGCTCGACCAGTTCGTACCAGGTCATGGCCACCTGGGAGGACACGGTCATGGCCATGGTGTACAGGTCTTCCCGACCGGCCCGAAAGTCGGCCTTGGCCGCCTTCCGGCTCGAACGAACCCGGCCCCATAAGTCCAGCTCGTAGCTCGCGGTCAGGGAGCCGGAGTAAGTGGTCCCGTCGGTCGAGGTCTGGGCACCGCCGCTGGGCATGCCGCCTGAAGAAGGAGCGGTCTTTGTGCTTTCTTTTTCGCCCATCATCTCTTTGTCGGTCAGGGAAAGAGAAGCTGATATGCTGGGCCACAGGCCGGCGCTGGCGGACCGGTACATGGCCTCAGCCTGGTCGAGCCGGTCCCAGGCGGCAAGCACGTCCAGGTTGCCGGACATGGCCCGCTCCTCCAGCCGGTCAAGCTCCGGGTCGGAAAACGAGGTCCACCACTTCTCAGGCATGGATGCCGGGCCGCTTTCCGAAAACTTTTGCGGAACATCAACATCCGGCTTCTTTTTCGGCTCTGGGCAGGAAGAGCAGAGTACCAGAACGGCCATTGCCGTTACCGTCAACAACTTCCGTTGGGAAAATCCTGGTTTCATGGTTTTTCAACTCCTTAAGAGCTTGAACAGTCCTCAACATCATACTTATATTACGCTTCGGTTCTTCAAAAATTTATCTGGCTTGATCATTTCGGGCCTTCCGGCTTCTCGGGAAGCTCTTGTTTGATCTTTTCCAATGCCCCTATGGAAAAATCGGCCACGTGTCGGGCGCGTTCCTCGATCTCCTGGGGCGTCATTTCCACCTTGAGGTCTTCGGGCATGGGCGAGTGGGGGTGATACATCATAATGTAGACCAGATATTGCCCCATGATGCTTAAGATGCATTTATGGACCAGGGAAGAAGAAGCCTTATGGCCGAAAAATTCGAAAAGCATGTCGTAAAGTATGCGGTAATGGGTGCGAATGTTTTCCGAACCCTTGGACTTGACCGACTCCGGTGCCTCCACCATCTGCCGGGCGATTAGCTCGAAGTGCCAGTGAGGGGCATCCGGGTCGAAACGCCGGGACAAAAAAGTTTTCACAAAAAGATATATCTTGTGCCGGTAAGAGGTCTCCGCATCCTCCATAATATCCAGGAACGACTTGTCAGCCATCTTGGACACCACCGAAGAGAGGACCTCCTGGTACAGGTTCTCTTTGTCCCGGAAGTAATAGTTCACCGCGGCCAGGTTGGCGCCCGCCTTCTCGCATATCTCCCGCACCGTGGTCTCCTTGAACCCCTTTTCAGCGAACAGCTCGCCAGCGGCATTGATGAGCCGTTCACTGGTGGGTCTTATTTCTTTTCCTTTCGCCATGGCCTTCTACCTCACTTACACACGCGATTAAATCACCTGTTTTAATCATAAGTATAAAACAAAAGTTTTGTCTGTCAAGGGGGAAAAATTAAAATCAGGCAAGGGGGTGATGGTTTTCCGGCCTGCGACATGTAAGGGGGTTTTAGGGAACTACCCCTGGTTTAGAGCTGGGAACGCGACCGTCTCGGCCGCAGATAAAAGCGGTGGGGGACATCGGCGGTTTACTTGCCCCCCTTCATGTCGCAGACCCATGGTTTTCCGGCGTCGCAAACCTGCTGGATAGTGTGGATAGTGGAGGACAAATACTTATGATGGAAGCCCAAAATATGAAACAGAGGCGGACAACCGCATCCCAAAGGGGCACCGGATGAAGACAAGGGGAAATTTCTTTGTCTTACCTTTGCGGCTTCGCGCCTCTGCGTGAAATAAATTTTCCTGAAATTCTTTTTACTCGACCGCTTCTATGCTTATGGGAGTGCTCATAAGAATCTCCGGGCAATAGCGGCCTTCAAAAGGCAATGTGGCCGACTGGCACTCGGGTATAAAGGGCTCGATTTCGATAGTGCCTGCACTGTCAACCCGCAGGGTTATCCGGGCGGGGGCATTGTCTATTACAGGTCCGGAGAAGTCGTAACGGTTGCCCGAGTACTCCCCGTCGCCTCCCCACAGGGTCGCAGTGCCGGTGGATGCAGAGCCCACCTGGAAGACGACCGCAAAACCGGCGGTATACTTGTTGCCGTCCGGATGCTCGGAGAGGACGCCCAGCATTACGTGGCAGGTGTCGCCTACCTTCACTGGCCCGGAAGGCTGGGACAGAACCACCAGCTCTTTTGCCCGGCTGTTAATGTTGTTGATCTCGATCTCGGAAACCATGCTCTTCAAGACGGTGAGGTCACCGGACGCAAGAACTCCGTCCCGGTCCAGGTCCTGGGTGTCCGCGTTATTCGGTATTACGTTCGAGTAGTCGGTAGGCGTCTCCGCAATCGTGGACTTTATCACGGTCACATCGCCTGACGCGACCACGCAGTCTCCGTCCCCCTCGCCCCAGTAGGCGCATCCGACCTGCCCGCTGCCGTGGTGGCCTTGCGGGTCCGCGCTCCAGAGGTCAGTCCCGTTCCAGTACTCGTGCACGTTCGGGTTTAAGTCGGAGTCGAAATCCGTATTGCCGTCCGCAACTGTCGGGTCCAGCGCCGGGCTTGCGCCCATGTTATCGTACTCGAAATTGTCGGGCAGGCCGTCGCCGTCGCTGTCCCAGTGGAAGGGGTCCATGTTCAGCGCTACTTCATCACCGTCGTCTACGCCGTCGCCGTCGGTGTCAGAGTTGTATGGGTCGGTAAGGTAGTAGTACTCGTCCGCGTTGGAAAGGCCGTCCTGGTCCGGGTCGTACACGCACTCGTCTCCCTGCCAGAAGCCGGGGTAGTTATCGTAGTTGGTGCTCAAGGCGTCGCCCAAAGGACTGGGCTGGCCCAGCGTCGCGTTCATCTGGTAGGACGACGAGCTCATGGCCGAGCCGCCTGCGCCCATCACGTCATTTGGTATCTGATAGTTGGCGCTACTCATAGATGCCTTGCCTGTAAAGATCGGCGCTATAACCAAGGCCGCACAAAAAGCCGACACCGTTAAACCACACTTAAAATAACTCATCCCCGCCCTCCTTCCCTTGTTAAGGCTTTTGGTTATTCGCCAAGAACCTGTAAGATAAATCCCTTAAATCAAACCAGGAATCACATCAGAACATTCATGCCGCGTGTACTAAAAAGATCATATACGCAAAAGACAAATTTGTCCAGCACGAATTGAAAAAACATTCAAAAGAAAAAAAGCCGGGCTTAATTGGCTGATTAAATACAGCTTTTAAGTTGCGACAAAGCCCCCTCACTGCCCGCAAGGCGCGTCCCAGCGTTCCGCGGGCCCGTAGAGCACCGGCTTGCCGGTGCGGGCCAGGGTTTTTAGAAAGCAGGCGTACTGGTACCTGGTCTCGTGCCTCTGGAAGTTGATGTGGTGGCCGTCGAGCGGCGGCGCGGCCTTGTACTGCACCGTAACCGCGGTAACCGGTCCGGAAGGGGATGAGCGGTTCAGGCTGACGGGGTAGTCGAGGTGTTCGAGTCCGGCGAGCTTTATCATCTTCAAGGTGTCGGGTATGACCTGGTGTCCTGCCAGGTCAAGGCCCATGCTGACAACGGAAGCGTTCTGCGTTGCAGGCGGGAAGTAATGGTCGTCGGTTCCAAAGGCCACCCACACGTGCTTGGGCGGCCTGCCCGGCAGTGAGGACTCATCGCTCCTGCCTTTACGGCGCAGGAGGCGTCATGGGGTCGAAAACCTCCGGCTCGTACACCGCGAGCGCGGCCAGATATACCGTGACCCCGTTCCAAATGTGGGGTATGCTGGTCCTCTGCTGCGAGAGCTTCTTCCCGTCCATCTCCACCCACAAGGTGACCTCGCCATAGCAGTCGGTGCCCGGGAACGGCACCTCGCCGGTCAAGAACTCGAGCGCCCTTTTTAAAAGCCCGGTGTAGTCGCCCTGCTCGCGGTCCGCCATGGCCAGCATGAAAATCTCCTCGCCCAGGTAGGCAAAGCCGGGAGTCTGTTTGTTTATCTTTTCCTTGATCCTCTTCGCAAGCTCTGCCTTTATGGAACGGGCCGCGGGCTCGCTGAAATCGTCGAACACGGGTGCCGGCCAGAGCGACCAGGACAGGCCACGCCAGCCCGCGCGCTCTTGGATATTCTCATCGCCTATCCTGTCGCGCACTCCTTGTCTCAGCACCTTGGCGGCATGACACCACTTTTTAGTCCGGTCTTCGGCAAACCCCCAGCGGGGACCCGCATCACACGCGGACGCCAGCCCGGTAAGCACCGCGGCGACGCCGTGGAGAGTAGCATCCGGCGGGAAGTTGTCGTCCTCTATGGCGGGCCTGGTCCAGCCCTGCTCGAGGTCCACGTAATCGAGCACGGCGTCCGCGGCAAGGCCCATGGTCTTTTTCATCTCTTTCCTGTAGGGCCCGCGCTTTGCGGGAGTGAGAGTCCGCTCGTGCCTCCAGAAGTCCCAGACCAGGAGCGCGGTCTCGTCAATCTCGAAAGGGAGGAGTTCGGGTATGGAACCTGCGGTCCCGTCCGCAGCCATGTTGGAAGGCCAGTGCCCGCGCGGCTCATAAAAGGGAAGCTGGTAGTTAAAGACTTTTATTATGGAAAAGTCGAGCTTGTCGCGGTACTGGGTTTTTTGGTAAAACCTGTGGTGCCGGTCCACGCGGCTGGGGAAGCCGGCGAGGTCCAGGGTGAGATCAAAAAAGGCCCCGTCGCGCGGCCAGTCAAAGTGGTAGTGGGGCTGCCTGGAAACCGAGGCCACGATTGATCCGTGAGCTTCTCCCTGTCCCTGCACCAGGTTCAGTACCGACCGGCGGGCCACCCGCTTGGTGACCTCACTCGGACCTTGAGGAAGCCGGATAGATGAAGATACCTTTTGCCAGTGGTCGGTGTTCTCCTTTTTCAGCTCGTGGACGCCTTTGCTCCCGGCTTGGTCAAGAAGCGACACAGCGCCTCCGGCGCTCCCGGCAATGGAGATAACGACGGACACGCGGCTTTCTTCGGAAGCCTCTATCGAGCGGGCGAGGACCGCGTCTCCCTTGCCGGCGTAGAAGCTGTTTCCTTGGAGCTTTCCGTCGGCCGCGTCCTGCAAGGGAGTGAGCGCGTCTGGAGACATCTTTACCGGGCAGGCGTCCGGCCCGACCTGGTGCGCCTCAGAGCCTTGCAGAAAAGTCCAGGCCACGAACACGCCACCGTCGGGATACGCGGCATCAATGGCCTCTGCGGAAAGGTTCTCGCGTTTTAACTCCGGCTTTAAGAGCTCTTCCTGTTCGGGTTTGAAATGAAGGACCGCATCATGTTCGGCAAGATATGCGGTGACGTGGCCCGCCTCTTTGGGATCGCTCCCGGTGGCGTACTTCGAGCCTATAAGAAGCGGAGAAAACGAGCCGTGATATAAAAACCTTTCTGCTCCTTTGACCTTGTAATCGCGGACCATCACGTCAAGGTCAGGATGAAGGAAATCTTCGACCTCGATGGTTGCGTTTCTGCCGGTCAGAGTGTTTTGAAGTACGGTCGAGTCAGGGGGCGTAAAGGTACGCGAGCTTTGCCAGGCCGGGTCATGCGACCACACGGTTTTTCCCGAGGGAAGGACCACGCCCGCGGACGAGCCCAGGCCGCGGCACAACTCGACGGGCCGGCCGTACCTTTTCCAGTCCCGGCAGGGCGCATCATCGCCCATTCGCACGGGCTTTGCTTCCGCCAGGGTGATGCCGTTTTCCAGGGTGAAGTACCGAAGCTGATCCGCATAGGTGGGGTTGGGCCATCTGAACACCACCAGCTCCGCCCAGGGGGATATCTCGACGAAGAGCCTTCCGTTGCCGAGCGCGGTGGCATAGTTGGAGGCCCCGCTCATGGACTCGGACGCCAGGTCCGCGGCAAAGAGCCAGTCTCCGCCCGCTTCGTCAAGATGCGGCTTCACCAGGTTCAGGGTAGCCTTTTCGTAAAGCTGCCGGATGCCGGGCATCACGGGCACGTGGAGCTCGTCGAACTCTCGTTGGTTTGTGGCGGGAGCGCCGGCTGCGAGAAATAAAAGAGCCAGAGCCATGGCAGCCGAACGGAGGAAAAAAACAGGCAACTTTTTTAACACGGATTTCATTGAGCACTCCTTACTTGGTATCATAAGAGACAATCATTGTGGGACACGACACGAGCATCCTTGAACTTCATCAAGGAGCAATGCTATCGGAAGCGACAACTGAAATCAAAGAGGAGTGTTAACCATGGGCGAAAGAAAAACGAGTAGTCGAAGCCGTCGGGATTTTCTGAAAGAGGGAGCGGGCGCTGCCGCAGGCCTGTCCTTATTGCCGCGGGTCGGCCGTTCAAGGAGTGAGCGTCCTAACGTGGTACTCATGATCGCCGACAACCTGGGCTGGCGCGACCTGGGCTGTTACGGGGAGGAGAACGTGAGCACTCCCTGCCTGGACCGGATGGCCTCCGAGGGGGTCAAGTTCAGCAACGCCTTTGTTACCGCTCCCTCGTGCAGCCCTTCGCGGGCCACCTTTATAAGCGGGCAGTCGCCCCACTCGGTGAACGTGCTGGGCCTTACCCACCTCTACCCCCAGTACCAGATGCCGCTTTCAGTGGACACCATGGTCGAGTGCCTGAAGCGGGAGGGCTATAACACCGGTATTAACGGCAAGTGGCACGTGTCCCCTTACGTGCCGGTGTCGCTTTACGGGTACCAGGACCACATGGGCATGTTCTCGATCAAGGACGCGGACAAAGCTAAGAATTTTATAAGCGAACACCGGGACCGGCCATTTTACCTCGAGATGAACTTTATGCAGACGCACCGGCCGGCCATGCCGGGAGCGCACGCCTACGAGCAGCACCCGGACTTTCCGGTGGACCCGGACAAAGTCCATGTTCCCGACTACTGGGGCCTGCCGGATTGGCCCGCCATCCGCAAGGACGTGGCCGCCTATTTCAGCCAGGCGGCATACATGGACCATATCATCGGCAACGTCATGGACCACCTGGACAAGGAAGGGATCGGGGACAACACGCTCGTGATTTTCGTATCGGACAACGGTCCCATGTACCCCGGCGGAATCGGTTTCTGTTACGACTTCGGCATCGGCACTCCGCTTATCATGCGCTGGCCCGCGGGCCTGCCTGCCGGCCGGGAGATGGACGGGCTGGTTTCCACGATTGACATCATGCCCACCGCGCTTTCAGCGGCGGGCGCGCCCGTGCCCGACGCTGTGCAGGGCAAATCGCTCCTTGCCGCGGGCAGAGGCGAAACCGAAAACGTGCATGACCAGATTTTCGCGGAGATGACATATCACGTGCGTTATACGCCTATGCGGGCGGTGCGGACGCGCGATTACAAGTACATCCTTAACTTAAACGACGAGCCGGTGGGCCTGGACATGTGCAAGGATTTCGACTGGGCGGTAAAAGCGGCGAAGCTCCCCCGCGGCCGCGGCCTTGATCCGCGCCCGCCTGAAGAGCTTTACGACCTTCGCAAGGACCCCACCGAAAAAAACAACCTGGCGGACAGCCCCGAGCTTACAGATACCAGAAAAGAACTCCGCACTAAAGTGGAGACCTGGCGGCAAAAGACGGGTGATCCCTTATTGGTTGACAAAAAATAATCCAGGCAAAGGGGCCAGGGGTTGCCCTTTTTCTTAATGCTGGCATTTACCAGGAATCCACGATATCTTCATTCTTATTATTACCGCCCGGAAGGTGAAACATGGATAAAGCACGGTCTGCCCGTATCTCATATATCGTTGCCGCCCTGGTGCTGGTTTGCGGCCTGACCTCGAGCGCCGCTGACACGAAAAAGAGAGCGGACCCGGCGAGTATGCTCGAGTCGGCTTCCTCCCGTCTGCGGGCCGGCGAGTACAAAAAGGCCTGCGCAGCCGCATCCTCGGCCATCTCCCACGCTAAAGACAAGAAGCAGAAAGGCAGGGCTTTTTTTCTTTCCGGCTATTGCAACTACAGGCTCCAGGAGTTTGAAAAAGCAAGAAAGCACCTCAAGAAAGCGTCCAACCTGCAACCGCTTTTGTCCTTTCACGCCCTGTACTACGGCGCCCGGTCCTACCAGGACCCCGGCAAGTACAAAAAGGCAGTGGAACTGTGGGAAAAGCTCATCGCAAGCGATCCTCCCGGCGACCTTAAAGGCCGGGCAACCATGGAGCTCCTCCGCTGCCACCGCAGAAACCGGGACGCCGACTCGACCGCCTCTGCCCTGGCCCGCGTGGACTCCCTTTCTCAAAAAGAAACCTCGTGGCAACCGGAGCTTTCTTACACCAGGGGCTGGGTCCGGGCCGAACAGGGCTCTTATCAAAAGGCGCGGGAGATACTGGTGGCCCTGTGGCGGGACCAGCCCGCTTCCTTCTGGTCGGGACAGGCGCGGGCGCTCCTGGAAGGCAGCATGAAAGAAAAGTTCCTCCTGCCGGGGGAAGACTCCGTGTTCACCGAAGGTGAGCGCATCCGGCGGGTCAGGAAACTGCTCGACAGGCACCGGCCGGAGAAGGCCCTGGAAGAGATCATGCCCGTGGTCAAGAAGGCGGAGAAAGACTCGCCCCAAAAGCGGCTCGTAAGCCTCTACGAGCTCCGCGGCAGGGCCTACATGGGCAAAAGAAGCTTTGACAACGCCATAGCCGACTTCAAGAAGTCGCAAAAGCTCGCCGGAGAGAAGAACCTCGAGCTCGTCTATCTGACCGGCAGGTGTCATCAGCGGGCCGGCAAACATAAGAAGGCCATAAACATCTACAAGGACATCTGGACCAACCATCCCAAATGCGACTACGTTACCAGGGCCCTCTACTACGCGGCCCGGCTCAAGAAGCTGGCCCGCGACTGGCAGGGAGCGGAGAAAGCCTACCGCCGCCTGGTGAGCGACTACCCCTGGAGCTCCCTGAAGCCGGAGTCCATGTTCCAGATAGCGTGGCTTCGATACCTTCAGAAAGACTACGGAAAAGCCTTTCTCTACCTCGATCGCATTCCCGCCAAGCAAAACGACACCACCTTTAACGCCCGGACCCTGTACTGGAAGTCAGTTACACTGCGCAAGACCGGCCGGAAAGAAAAGGCCGAGAAGGCGGAAGACGAGATTTTAAAAAAGTACTGGAAGTCCCCCTACGCCTTCTACCTCGTCATGTTGCAAGGCAAAAAGTGGCCTTACGAGAGCAGGAACAAAATCATTCCAAGAAAGCCCGAAAAACTCCCGGTCGAGTATTACGTGGCCATCGAGCTTTGCCGGGCCGGTCTCTCTTCCGAGGCGGACGGACAGCTTGACAAGGTGGAAGACAAGGGACTCATCTCCGAAGGGC
This sequence comes from bacterium, assembly GCA_046484135.1. Classification (GTDB taxonomy): domain Bacteria; phylum RBG-13-61-14; class RBG-13-61-14; order RBG-13-61-14; family DATKZS01; genus CAYQTK01. Next base: position 6,478 of record JAWOBU010000221.1, on the reverse strand, counting down.
TTGCCTGGGAGCTGGCCCGCATGTACGCCAGGATCGGGGATTACTACCGGAGCCAGAAGATCGCCCACCGAAAGCTCGGCCACCGACTCCGGGTGCCGCCGCCCGGCGAGAAGAAAGCGTGGCGGCTCGCTTATCCCCGGGCGTTCCCGCAGTACGTAGAGACCTATACCGAAAAACACCGGCTCGACCCCATGCTGGTGTGGTCCCTCATGCGGGCCGAGTCCACCTACCGCGACGAAATAAGATCATGGGCCGGAGCTGTCGGGCTCATGCAGATCATGCCCGCGACCGGAAGGAACATCGCCGCAAACCTCGGAGAAAAAGGCTTTAAAACGGAATGGCTCAATGACCCGGAAACAAGCATCAGGTACGGCAGCTATTACCTGCGCAAAAGAATGAACAACTTCCACACCAAGGGAGACGACCCGAAAGCATGGCTTGAAACCACCGCCAAAGCACTCGGCGCTTACAACGCCGGAGCGGGAAGAATCAGGACCTGGAGCAAACGGGCCGACAAGCTCGGGCTCGATACCCCCGCCTTCATAGAAGAAATACCCATCATTGAAACCAGGAACTACATAAAAAGAATACTGCGTTTCTACCTGGTATACCTGTATACTTATCCTGCAAACCAGTACACGCCCGAACAGGACAAGTTCGTACAAACCCAAGAGCCCACAGCGTCAAACATCGAAAGTCGGCAGAAGGTAAAGGCTTTGGAATAAAAGAAATGAGCAGAGTGGAAAGCTGGAAGAGAAGGTGGGTTCTGATCCTGCTTTCCGCCGCGGTGACGGCCTCGTTTTTCGGGGGCTACCGGGCGGCCATGGAGGCGCTCGCCCGGTCATGGTTCTTGAACTACGATGTGGTGGTACCCGGCCGTCTCTTGCGCTCGGCCCAGCCCCTGCCGGGAGACCTGGAGCTGATCAAGGACACACACGGCCTCGGCACCATCATAAGCCTTCTCTACAAGGAAGAGGAATCCGTGATCGAGTGGGCCCGGCGGGAGGACGTAAAGATCCTGGTCTTGAAGATGCACGCCGACGTTCCGCCGACCGAGGACCAAGTAGGGTTTTTTTTCGACGTGATGCGGGGCGACACCGTGGAGTTCAAGGACTACGGGGACACGGTAAGGAAGCACTACGGGGTAGGGGGAAGCACGGCCCGGCTTCCATTTCCGGTTTTGATCCATTGTAGGGGGGGCTCGGACCGAACGGGGGTAATGGTCGCCCTCTACAGGATCGCCTTCCAGAACTGGAGCATCGAAAAGGCCAAGCAGGAAATGGCCTCTCGATTACACCTGTCCTTCGCCCATCCGCGCCAGTTCGAGTACATTGAAAAAGTTGCTCCCGGGCTTACCCCTTATTACGGAAGCAAAAGCGCTTCTTCCGACTTCCTGCCGGAGAACGGGCGGACAGCCCCATGAAAGCAGGCCGTGCAATGATTTGCCGCCGGTGTTCGGCTGCGCTATCATTTACAGGCATGTTTTCGGACCGGCAGAGAATACCGAGGCTTCTTTTTGTGCTTTTGTTGGTCCTGCTTTTTTTCTCCCTCCCGGCTGCTGAGTGCGACGGCAAAAAAAGTGGTGATGAAGCTACGAGTTCCGATAAGTCTGCAATGAACAAAGGGGCGGTCCCGTTACCGGAACCGGCCTCCCACCATCTTCATTCCGGCATATCTTTGATCTCGGAAGACAACGGGAGTATCGTTCCGCTTTCCCTGCGCTTTCGCTGTGAGAACTACAACTATCCCGGTCTTGTAGACCTCCGGGAACGGGAGGGCCTGGAAGAGGTAGTGGCTCCAGGCGAAACCGAGTTCAAAAAGATGTTGCTTCTAAACGACTGGGTGAACAGCCAGTGGGAACACGGCTTTCCGGGTCCCTATCCGCCGTGGAACGCCAACGTGATCCTGCCCATGATCCGAGCGGGCAAAACCAGCGGGTTGTACGCCCAGTACGCCGTGGTCATGGTGCAAGCGTGCCTGTCGCTGGGATGGCAGGCCCGCTACGTTGACATCGCGCCGGAAAGCAAGAAAGCGGAGATGACCCACTTCACGCTGGAGGTGTGGTCCAACCAGTTCGACAAGTGGGTCCTCTTGGACCCGTTCTACGGATGCCACTTCGAGAAAAAAGGAATACCCCTGTCAGCCCTCGAGCTGCACCGGGACGCGGTAAAGAAAAACACGGCAAAGGTAAAGCTCGTTAAAGGCAACGGAGAAAACTCGGAAAAGAACATAGGCGACCTTACTAAGGACAAGCTCATCGCGCGCTACTATCACCTGGCAGTGGACTTGCGAAACGACCACATGAGCCGGCCGCACAGTTTTTTCAACCGGCACCAGAGCTACCTCTCCTGGCGGGACGATTTCACGGACGGCAGAGAGGAAGTATTCAGCTTCTTTACCAAGACACCGGAGCATTTCAACTTCCCCATGAACCAGGTCCGGCTCACCATTCTGGGCGGAGACAAATCAGGCGTTCTGAATGTCATGATCCGGACCAATACCCCCGGCCTTAAATTCCTGGAGATAAAAGACGGCAAACAGTGGAAAGACTACTACTCGCCGTTCGACACGGAAGCGGGCAAGCCGGTGCTCTCTTACACCCTGTCCCGCTACTACGGGGGCGTTTTTATCTATAAATGGAAGCTGTCTCCGGGAAAGAACAGGTTACAAGCCAGGTCGGTAAACGCGCGGGGAGTACGCGGGCCGGAGTCATCCCTTCTTGTACGAAAAGAAAAGAAACCTGCCTCCCAAAAATCCCCATAGTCGCCGCCGCAGAACACGTCGGCAAAGTAATGAAAAAAGGCCGGAACGACGCCCGGCCCTTTGCAACACGGCTTTTATTGTTTCAGGCCCGCTCTACGTTCACTGCACAGGCTTTGTACTCGGGAATCCGGGCTTTGGGGTCCAGCGCGGCGTTGGTGAGCACGTTGGCGTTTGCTTCCCAGAAGTGGAAGCTCATGAACACGGTGCCCGGATTTACCCGGTCGGTGATCCATGCCCTGGTTTTGACCTCTCCCCGCCTGCTGCGGAGCTTGACGGGATCACCGTCCTTGATGTTGAGATTCTTCGCGTCTTGTTCGCTTATCTCCACCTTGTCCTCGGGAAGAAGATCGTTAATTCCTCCGGAACGACGGGTCATGGTCGAGGTGTGGAACTGCTGGAGCCTCCGGCCGGTGGTGAGCCACAGCGGGTACTCACGGTCCGGGACCTCGGCCGGCTCGGTATGGTCTATCACCTGGAAGGCACCCTTGCCGCGCTTGAACTCGCCGTCTTTGTGCAGGTAAGGAGTGCCGGGATGGTCCTCGTCCGGCTTGGGCCACTGGAGTCCCTGCCGGTTCAAGACCTCCCACGGCATGCCGGCAAAGGAAGGAGATACGCGGCGTATCTCTTCCTCCCATATCTGCTCGGCCGCGCCGCAGTTAAGGTCGTAACCTAGCCTTCCCGCGAGCTCGGTGGCGATCCACCAGCCCGGCTTGCTCTCGCCCGGCGGGTCCACTGCCTTGCGCATCCTAAGCACCCGGCGTTCGGAGTTGGTGACGGTTCCTTCCAGCTCGGCAAAGGTCGAGCAGGGAAGAACCACGTCAGCCATCTGCGCGGTCTCGGTCAGAAACAGGTCCATGACCACCATAAAGTCCAGCTTGGACATGGACGCCTTGGCGTGGCCCACGTCCGGCTCGCTCACCGCGGGGTTCTCGCCGAAGCAGAGGAACGCTTTTACATCCTCGCCGAACTTGTCGAACGCAACGGTAAGAGGCAGGCCGAGCTCGTCGGAAAGGGACGCCTTCCATTCCTTCTCGAACTTGTCGCGGACCTCGGGCACGGTGACGTTCTGATAAGAGGTGTACACGTTGGGGAGCGCCCCCATGTCGCAGGCGCCCTGCACGTTGTTCTGTCCCCGAAGCGGGTTCAGGCCGGTGGAGGGCCTGCCGATGTGGCCGCACAGCATGACCAGGTTGGCGAGCGACATCACGTTGTCGGTGCCGCAGGTGTGCTGGGTGATGCCCATAGTGTAGCAGACCGTGCCGTTCCCGGCCTTGGCATATGCCTCGGCCGCCTTCCGGATATTTGAAGCCTGCACCCCGGATATCTCCTCGGCGTACTCCGGGGTATACTTTTTCAGGTTCTCCGCCATCTGGTCGAACCCTTCGGTGTGTTCGGCGATGAAGGCCTTGTTGTGCAGGTCCCGGCTTATGATCTCGTTCATGATGGCGTTGATAACAGGTATGTCCGTTCCCACCCGGAGCTGGAGATGGATGTGGGCGAGTCTCGCGATCTCGGTCCTTCTAGGATCAACCACAATTAAGGTGGACCCGTTGTTGACCGCCCGCCGGATGATGGACCCGATGATGGGATGGGTCTCGGTGGTGTTGCTGCCGCAGACCACGATCACATCCGCTCCCTCGATCTCCGCGATCGAGTTGGTCATGGCCCCGCTTCCGAAACTTGTCACCAGACCGGCGACAGTGGCGCTGTGTCATAATCGCGCGCAGTGGTCAATGTTGTTTGTTCCCAGGGCCGCCCGCATGAACTTCATCCAGGCGTAGTTTTCTTCATTGGTCGCCTTGGCCGAGCTGGCCATCATGATGGAGTCGGGACCGTGCTCTTGTTTTATCTCCCGGAGCTTGTCGGCAACCAGGTCGAGCGCAGTGTCCCAGTCCGTCTCCTCGAAGCTCTGGCCCTTGCGGACAAGAGGCCGGGTAAGACGGTCGGGACTGTAGATGAAGTCGAAACCGAAACGGCCCTTCACGCAGGCGGTACCGTAGTTCGGGCCCTCGTCCTCCACTGCGTCCACGTAAACGACCTCGCCATCCTTTACATGCAGCTCGAGCTGGCATCCGCAACCGCAGTAGGGACAGGTAGTCTGCACCACCTCCGTCTCCGCCACTCGGCCCTGGAAGCGGGCCTTCTTGTAAGACAGCGCGCCGGTAGGGCAGGCCTGCACGCAGCTTCCGCACATCTGGCAGGGACTCTCGTTTAAGGGCACGTCCTCCATGCAGGCCACCTTGGCGGAGAAACCCCGGTTGATGAAGTTGATGGCTCCCTGGCCGATCACCTCGTTGCACACCCGCAGGCAGCGGCCGCACAGGATGCACTTCGAGTAGTCGCGGATGATAAAGGGGTTGTCGTCGTCAATGGGCAGAGGCTCTCCTTTGAGCTCGAAGCGGGGCTTTTCGATGCCGTACTCGTAAGCCAGGCGCTGCAGGGTGCAGGCCCCGTTCATCTCGCAGGTCATGCAGTTGTGGTCCCCCGAGGCGATCAGAAGCTCGACCACCATCTTCCGCACCTGGTGTACGTCCTCGGTGTCGGTCCGGATGACCATGCCGTCACGCACGTCCGTGCCGCAGGAGATGGGAAGGCCCCGCATGCCCTCGATCTCGACTATGCAAAGCCGGCAGCCGCCGTAGACCTCGGTGCGGGGATGCCAACACAGGTTGGGGATGTCGAACCCCAAAGAGGTACAGGCCTGCAGAACGGTCTGGCCGGGGTCCACCTGGTAGTCTCTCCCGTTCACGTTAATAGATATCTTTTCCATACAAATCCTCCGAAACTGAAATGCTTTTAGAACTGCAAGACGTGATTGTAATCAACAGACAGAATACCCCCATCTGCCGGGAAGTGTCAAGGCGAAAGGCGAAAGTGTGCTTTGAATGGTAATGTTAACTTTTGTGTGTCATCAAATGAATAGGGGCCAGGCCTTGTTTTTTGTTTTCGTACGTCAATATCGCGCAAGCATTGCACCGATATTATGGCCTTTAAGGCCGGTGATATAAATCCACAGAGGAAGATGCGCGGCACTGCCGCGGGATTTTTTAAGGCATGGCTCCGGTGGCCCATGGCATGAGATGAAGGCGCCAAGGAAGGTCTCGCGCAGCTTACCGCCTGAACTCCTTCCGCGGCCACGCTGATCACGGGCGTGCCGTCGGCACTGTTCGAGTGCGCACCCGGCCGGGCAGGATATCCCTCGCCAAGGTGCATCTCTGTCTGCGCCGCGAGCACGACAGGCAGGCCCCAGAGCTTGACTCGACTGCCTCAAATAAAACCTTCTTACCAACATCAGTCCCCCTTGCCAAAGCTATGGGCCACCAGAGTAATGCCTCAAAAAATCCCAGGGGGGCTTGGAAACCGGTACCCCAAATATATCCCCCCTCTTTCAAAGGCCCTGACACATAAATTTTGGCTCATCCGGTTTATTGGTACCTGAGCAAAAACATGCGTTTAGCGCTTGATAGGCTGCAAGCGGGGAACTTGACCTCCTCCCTTCTCCGGGATAGGCTGTCTAAGCCAGGTCGGAGGATAGGGCAACGCAGGCGTGCGACCCGAGCGCCGAGGCTGGTGGCTAAACAGCGGGGGGGCCGGACTTGTTCCGGCCTTTTCCCTTTCCCCGCTGGTAGCCCGAAAGCGCTAAACGCGTCTTCCAGATCGCCTTCTAAGAATCTGATTAACAATAGATTTACCTCACATCCAAGGGCATCCGGCA
>JAWOBU010000075.1:0-12680 GCA_046484135.1 bacterium | reverse complement strand
ATCCGTATTATGCAGGCCAGATGATTAAACCTCCGCACCCGGTGGCACGGGCGGCATACATGCTGTCCATGTGGATAAACCCTAATAACCACGCTTTGGATGGCGGCCCTGCCAGCTCGCGACTGGAAAAAGAAGCGGTGGCAGAGCTCGCCGGTCTTTTCGGGTGGGAAAACTTTCTGGGCCACCTTACCAGCGGCGGCACCATGGCCAACCTGGAAGCTTTGTGGATCGCGGGCAAGTTGAATCCGGGCAAAAAGATCGTGGCTTCCGAACAGGCCCATTACACGCACGCCAGGCTTTCTGACGTACTGGGCCTGGATTTTCAGCCGGTCCCGTGCGACGCAAAAGCCCGGATGGATGTGAATGCCCTCCGTCGTGTCCTGGCGAGAGAAGACGTTGGCACTGTGGTTGCCACCATCGGCACTACAGGCACCGGCTCGGTTGATCCGTTGCCCGATATCATCGAGCTCCAGGAGCGGCACGGCTTCCGGCTTCACGCTGACGCGGCTTACGGCGGATACTTCACCCTGGTTGACAACCTCGACCCGGAAACCCGTAACGCTTATGATTGCCTGCCGCATACCGACTCCATGGTAATTGATCCGCACAAACACGGACTGCAACCCTACGGCTGCGGCTCCGTGCTTTTCAAAGACCCGGCGGTCGGAAAGTTTTACAAGCACGACTCCCCCTACACTTACTTCACATCGAAAGAGCTCCATCTCGGCGAGATCAGCCTGGAGTGCTCCAGGCCGGGGGCCGCGGCAGTCGCTTTATGGGCGACCCAGCGGCTATTGCCTTTAAAAAGGAACGGAGAGTTCGCGCGCGGTTTGTCCAGGTCCCGGCAGGCCGCGCTCGGACTCTTTGACAAGGTATCTTCGGATGAGCGGTTCTTTTCAATCATGCGTCCGGAGCTGGACATCATGGTGTGGGCGCCCGCTGGAGAAAGCGCAAGCGAGATCTCGGCACGTTCGGAACGGCTCTTTGAGAAGGCCGCGGACAATGGCCTGCACCTGGCAGTGTTCAAGTATCCAGCGGCATTGTTAAAGAAGGTATGGCCCGGAGTCCGTTTTGACCTCGAACATGTTACCTGCCTCCGGTCGTGCCTTATGAAGCCCGAGCATGATGACTGGTCGGAGCGGATGTGGAAAATCATCACCGAATGTGTTGAACATATCTGATGCCTTGTAAAGTTCTTGACTATGCTTCTGAGCAGGCTGTTTTTCTTTTGGCTCCTGATGAAAATCTGCGGGTGAAACAGACTTCTCAGTAACCAATTATCTTGACAATATGATCTTTCAACAAGCCGGGGGACCAGTCCCCCGGCCCCCCAGGGATGGAGGCATGGCTCCGGTGGCCCATGGGATTGACATTGTTACTTGTAAAAGCTGGATCAACGTATTTAAGGGTGGGTAACAAGAGAATTTCTATTACCGGCATCGGGGCTTTCCTTATGATTATAAAGGCTGTTTTGCGTTTTCCGCTTTCTCGGCTGCCAGCGGGGAGAGGCCGGGCCAGTTCCGGTCTTTTCCCTGTTCCCGCTGGAAGCCCTGCAAGCGATAAACGCATCTTTTTCTATCCACCCACACTAAAATACGTAGAACCTGGAAGCTTAAGATGCTCCTGCCTCTCGAAGTTTAAGTCCAGCTCGGCGGGCCTGCCTGCCGCGCGTGCGGCGCAGGCAGGGACGCAACTTGACAAGGGATATCCAGCCTGCCTGTGCGTTCCGCACGCAGACGGGACCGACGGTGCGCCCATGGCGCCGGTGGCTCCTGTTGATATAAAAGTCGGCAGCCGCCTTTTTTACTGCTATGGGCCACCGGAGTAATGCCTGAAAAAATCCAAGGATGCAGGGAGGCAACAGCTTATATTCCACCCACAGATTCTTGCGAGCCCCCTTTCTTTTTCTGTGGAGTATGCATATCTCGGAGGACCCGGCCGGATAGTCGCGGCAGATGTCCGGCTTGGTGTTGTGGATGGAGCAGACCGCCCTGCCGTCCGGGAGCCGCACAAGGTAATGGCACCTTTCGAAGCGCTCGCCTGTAACTGCATCGTAAGGCCAGTGCTCGTTCCACCTGACCCTCTCGCGCTCCCATGCCAGCCGATCCAAGAGGTCCTGCCTGCCCTGTTCACGCCATCTTTTCTCGTCCCCTTCCTCGACGTAAAGCGCGAAGTACGGCCCGCAACAATGTCCGCACATCAGGCACTCGCGGGTCTTTCTCTTACGCGGGTCCTCGCTCATGCCGATCTTATCTCTCTTCTCGGCGCGATGATAACCGTCATTCCAGCACCGCTCCCTTGGCTGCCGAGCTTACGAGCTTTACGTAGCGCCTCATGAAGCCCGGCGGTATCTCGCGTTTGGGCGGATCATAGCTCTTGATCCTTTCTTTTATCTTGTCGTCGGAAAGGTTTATGGAAAGCTTGCGGTTTTCGATGTCCACGGTGATCTCGTCTCCGTCGCGGACTGCGGCAATGGGCCCGCCGGCCTGCGCCTCAGGCGAGACGTGTCCCACGCAGGGTCCGTAGGAAGCGCCTGAGAACCTTCCGTCCGTTATCATGGCCACGTTCTTTAAGCCGGACATATCGAGAGCCATGGTTACCGCCAGTGTCTCGGGCATGCCGGGCGCGCCTTTGGGTCCTTCGTTCCTGATCACGATGACCTGGCCTTCTTTTACGTTGCCGAGGCGGAAGGCTTCTAAAAGGTCTGCTTCTGACTCGTAGACCTTGGCCGGCGCGGTAAAAGTTCGCATCTCGGGCACGACCGCGGACTGCTTTACCACCGCTCCTTCCGGCGCCAAGTTTCCAAACAGGGCCACAGTAGCTCCTTCCGGCTGGAAGGGCTTTTCCTTGGAGGTGATGATCTTTTCATCCATGACTTCTACCGGCTCGAGCACTTCTTCCCAGGTCTGTCCGGTCGCGGTGATGCTGTCGAGATGAATGTCCTGTTCGAGCCGCTTCATTACCGCGGGCACTCCTCCGGCGGAGAACAGGTCCACCACTCCGTAAGGCCCGTTTGGAGATATTGCACAGAGGGTGGGAATCTTTTTACCGGTCCGGTTGAAGTCATGCAGTCCGAGCTCGAAACCGAGCTCATGGGCGAGCGCGGGCAGATGGAGGGCGGTGTTGGTTGATCCTCCGATGGCGAGGTCCGCCATAAGAGCGTTCTCGACAGCGTTCTTGTTCATAATTTTGGTAGCGGTAAGCTCTTCCTCGATCATTTGCACGATCCGCTTTCCGCTGTCCCTGGCAAAGGTTAGCTTTTCGGAGAGGAATCCTGGCACGTTGGCCGAGCCGGGTATGGTCATTCCCAGAGCTTCCGCCAGGCACTGGAAGGTGTTGGCTGTGCCCATGATCTCGCAGGCGCCGCAGGTGGAGCAGGTTGCAGTGGCCATCTTCTGCGGCAGCTCGTCGTAGTCCTTGTGGTCCACGCTTTCCCTTCTGCCCGCGAGGTAACGGATGCGCCAGGAGTTGGGGCCGCCGGTTAAAAAAATGGTGGGCAGGTCCAGCCGGGCCGCGGCCATGAGCATGCCCGGGATGATCTTGTCACAGGAAGCTATCATGACCAGCCCGTCGTAACACATGCTCCGCACGTGGGTCTCGACCGTGTCTGCGATCAGGTCGCGCTGGGCCAGGACATAGCGCATGGCCTCGTGTCCTTCAGTGATGCCGTCGCAAGGCGCGGGCACGTGAAACTCGAAGGGTATGCCGCCGCCGGCGTGGACCCCTTCTTTTACCCGTTCTCCCAACTGCTTCAAGTGCATGTGGCCGGGGTTTATGTCGGTCTGGGAGTTGACCACGCCGATCATGGGCTTTTCCTTCATCTCCTCGATGTCAACGCCCGTGCCCCGCATGATGGACACGCGCACGATGCTGATCGGGAAATCACGGTTGTCGAATATGGGAGCGCTTTTCGGTTTCTTCATGATATCTCCTCCTTGGCTTTAATTGATCGAGCTTAAAGATGCAGTGTCCTCTTTTGCTTAATATATGAGTTTAAAAGGCGGGATTCAAAAAAAAGCGGGTTGAAAGAGAGCGGGATCAGAAGCGGCTTTTTCTCCTGCCGGAAGCCATGATCATTACGGAGATGCTGTCGTCTTTGCCTGCGGGGTCCATTACGCGAATGCGGTGGTTGCCGGGCGATGGTTTCATCCAGACCCGCTCATGGGAAGAGGCTTTTTGAAAGAACCTTCCGTCCACGAACCAGTAGAGATGTTCCACGCCGGGGCCGGCTTCCGCTTTCATTACTATTTCCTGCTTGTCGGGCGCAAGGCCTGGAACCATGAAGAAGACGGCGTCGTCTCCGGGGGTTATGATGCGCGGCCCTCCGCCGGTGTCCGTCTGCCTGCACAAGGGGTCCACCGGCGGCAGTACCGGCGCCTGGAGCCTGGTGTCGGATATCCATCTTTTCACGGAAGCGGGAAGTACGGTGAACACCCTGGACTCGACCGGCCTGCCGGCCGCGCACAAGGCATTGGTCCTAAAGCCCGTCTGTTTGTCAACCATGTACTTCTTGTGAAAGGGGCACTTTTTAAAAGGCAGGCTGTCTTTGGGCGCCAGTGCACTCCTGGAATGCGGGCAATGTCTGGTGGCTATGTGTCCGGAGAAGGAACAGACCTTGACGCGGATCAAGTCCCCGGGCTGTTTTTCATAAGTCTCTTCGGCAGACGGTCCTTGTAAGCCTTCCAGCACGTCAAAGAGTACAGGCCCCGCCCGTTCGCTCCCCACCAGGTATCTGCTGGGAGAGCCGTCAAAGTTTCCGACCCAAACAGCCGCTGTGTACTCCATGTTTCCGCCCACTGCCCAGGCGTCTTTATGAAAGGCCGAGGTTCCCGTTTTCCAGAAGACCCGGGGCAAAAGTGTTGTTGACATCCTTTTGCCGGGAAAGTCGGGCCGGTTCCTTCTTCGCAAGGCCTGGCGGGTCAGAAAACATGCGCCGGGGGCGAGAAGCGGCGCGGGCTTTTCCCTTTCCTGGTCCGCGGTCCAGGCCACGTCCATGTGGGTCCCGTTTCTCGATAGCATGGCATAGAGGCTTGCCAGCTCGATGGGTTTGACCTCGAGACTGCCGATGGCGATGGAGAGGCCGTAGTATCCCGGCTCATCCGATAGCGTGGTCAATCCTCCTTCACGCAAGAACTCCAGATATTCATCCAGACCGAGCTTTGCCAGGAGGTCCACAAAGGGTATGTTCAAGCTCTTGGCAAGGGCGTCCTCCAATGCCACCAGCCCGCGATAGCGGTGGCCATAGTTCACCGGCTCATACCCCGAGTAGCTCACCGGCACGTCCGCGACCAGAAAAGACGGAAGGGCCAGCCCCCTGTCTATGGCCATGGCGTAAACAAACGGCTTCATGGCCGAGCCGGGCGAGCGGGGGGCATCGAAACCGGGCACCTGTCCCTCGTGTTCATGGTCCCAGAAGTCAAAGTTGCCCGCGGCCGCGGCCACGGTGTTGTTTTTGTTCTCCATGACTACTATGGCGGCGTTATGGATGCCCATGGAGTTCATGCGCGAGCGATAAGAGTCCAGCACGTTTTGCACGGTCTCTTGTACGTTCTTGTTAATGGTGCTTTTAATCCTTTTGCCGTCAATTCTCTCGGCAAGGAAGTAGGCCGTATGCAGGTTGTCCCTGGGAAACTCTTTCATCCTGGCGGGAACGGAACGGGACCTCACCCGCGCTGCCTGTTCGCCATCGAGCACTCCGTTTTCCTGTAGCCTGGCTGCAATCCTGCTTATCACCTTTTCCATACGCACAGTGTTCTCGGGAGCCGGATAGCGATAGTTGGGGTCCTGCGGCACTCCGAGAAGATACGCCGTTTCAAAGGCGGAGAGCTCGCCGGCCCGATGGCCGAAAAAGGCGAGCGACGCGGCTTCCACGCCTTCCAGGTTTTTCCCATAGGGGACGTAAGCGAGATATAGCTCGAGTATCTCTTTCTTGTCGAAGCGCAGTTCCAGTTGTACTGCGCGCAGTGCTTCCACCGCCTTTGCGAAGTAGGTCCTGGGTCTCGGTTCGAGTATCTTCACAAGCTGCATGGTTATGGTGCTGGCGCCGCTTACGATCTCGCCCGCGGTCATGTTGGTGTAAACGGCGCGAACAATGGCAACCGGGTCCACGCCGGGATGGTAATAAAACCTCTCGTCCTCGTACGCTAGGAGCGCCTCTACAAACTGCGGGTCCACCTCGGAAAGACCGACCCGGATGCGCCACTTGTCGTCCGGGCTCAAGAAGACGCACATGGGGGTTCCGTCATCATACTCGACAACGCGCGACGAAGGTTTCTTGATTCTTTCCGGCAGGGGGACCGTCCAGGCGGCCACGATGCCGGCGGTAACAAGCACCGCGGCCGCAAGGACTGATCCGATCAGAGCTTTTATGAGTCTTCTTCTCAAAACCTCGTCTCCGTCAGTTTATGATTACTCCCCACGGATCGGATATGACTGCGGTCTCTCCCGCTTTCTGCGACCAGATAGAGGGCTTGTACATGGCCTCCGCGCGGACCGGAGGCGTATAGAAACGTCCGCCCGTAACCGCGCGCATGGCATAGACCAGTTTGACCTCTTTCCTGGAACCAAGCTTTCCGAAGAACTCGATCCTGCTGTCGCGCATGTTCATGTAATCCGTGTTCCACAGCTTCTTGGCGTCGAACCACTTGGCCACGTGTTTCCTTCCCAGCCTCGGGTTCTCGATCTCGAACCCCGCCGCGAACCTGTCCACCAGGGCCACGTTTTCAATGGTCTGACGGCCCCTGTTGATCAGGGTAAGCTCGACAAACACGAGCTCGCCCACTTCGATCTCGTCCATGGAAAGCGGCTTTCCTGACTCGTGCCGGTAGGTGCGCTCGGCCTTGATGGAATGGTCGCCGGTCTGCACGGACGCGCCCGGCTTTATGCCTTCCACCCGGACCAGGGCGTACAGGTCTCCGCCGGAGATGGAGTCCACGCTCAAGGCCAGCTTATCAGCACCGCTCGCTCCTTTTATGCTCCAGCCAGTGGCCTTGTTTTCGTCTTTGGCTTTTTCCGCCGGCGGTATTTTCTTACCGTCCAGGTAAAGACGCGGGTTCTTCCAGCTCTTCGCACCACCTGCCGACCTTCGACCGAGACCGCTTATGCACCAGCCCAGGTCCTGGGTGGTGTAATGAAAGCTTCTTCTTTGAAGGTTCTCGGCAACATTCTTCGCGAGCGGGGCGGTGCCGGGGTTACCGGGCATTATGTCTTCGGTGATGTTCAGCATGATGCCCTTGGTCCGGAGCGATGACCAGAAGGTCCAGTCGTTTTTGCGGCCTTCTTTCATCTTTGCGCTCGGATGCCGTAAATCATGTTCATAAGTGTGGTCTCCCATCATGTAAAGAGCGGCCTTTAACAAGAACATGTTCTCTGTTTTAAGACGGTCCCACTCCTTCTCCGGCGGATTGTCAATCAGGTTTCTTACTCTTTTGATCCTTCCCTTTCCGGCCTTGGCCAGAATGAAGTGCATATAGGGTTCGGTGTTCACGTACCTATGATGGTTGCGGCGGCTCCCTCTCGGACTCGCCGAGTAGGTCAACTTCTTTTCCAGAAAGGCTACTGCCTTGTCCAGCTTTTTCTTGTCCACCGGGTATCCCGCATCAATGGCCTCCATGAGTAAGTGGGTGGCATAGGTTGTTGACCATAAGGAGCTATTGCGCCTGCCGGGCCAGTAGGAGAACCCTCCGTCGGAGTTCTGCATGCTCAGTATCCGGTAGATGCCGTGCATGACCATGTCCTCGATAGATCCGTCCTTCAATAGCTGGGGGTCTATGGACGGCACCAGGTTGCTTATAAAGAGCAGGGGCCGCATGGTGGACGTGGTCTGCTCGATGCAGCCGTAGGGATAGCGCACGAGGTACTTCAGATGGGAAAGCTCTTTTCCGTACTTGTTGCTGGTAAGGGTTACGGTGGTCTGCTCGTATCGGGGCATCCACCCGTCCAAAAGATGGGTGAGATCATTGGTGCCGGGTTCGACCTTTTGAAAGGTCACCTCGTTTGTCTCTCCTCCGGTCAGATGGATGGGCAGGTCCACGTGGTCGGTGGACACGATTTCCCCTGCGCTTGCTATAATATCGAAGCTCGCTGTTCCATAAGCCGCATTCACCTTGCCGAGGTAGGTCACCAGTCCGGATTGGCCGGGGTCCAGCACTATTGATTTTTTGGCGCTCCCGTCTATCTCGATCTCTTTTCCGTGGCTCAACTCCACGGTAATGGATTTTTTGTCCTCGGTGGTGTTGGTCAGGAACACGGGCGCCACGAACTCGTCCTTTGCGATCAGGAACCTGGGAAAGCTGTGCTGGAGCACCAGCGGGTCTTTTACCAGTACCCTGGTGCTCGCGCTTCCGGCACGGCCGGGTCCTGCGACCACAGCCATGACCCGCAACTGGCCGCGGTAGGTCGGCACCTGGAAGCTAATGTCCGCCCTCCCCTCTTCATCCAGTTTCACGAGCCCGGACCAGAGAGCGACCGGCTTTACCGCCTGGACCCGCGATTGCGATCCCCGGGCGTCATAGGCGCCGGCGCCGTCTCCGCCGGTTATGGACGACTTTGCCGAAGGAGGCAACAGCAGGGTCCAGCCAATGGTCTCGAAGGTTTCCACGCCAAGGGCCCGCTTTTTGAACAGCTCGGCCAGGGGGCTCGGGCTCTGGAAATCGGTAAGCTGAAGTATTCCTTCGTCCACCGCGGCCACGGTGGCGAACACCGGACCCTGTTGCGGCGCTGCCTGCAAGCCTATCTCGAGCTCGCTGTTCGGCTGGACCTTGTCGGGCGCGACCACTTGCACGTCCATCACGTGCTCGGTGGGCTCGACCTTTATCGAGCGGACCCCGTACGACCTGCCGGGAATAAATGCGTCCTTGCTCTGATGATATGGGTCCTTAATGAGAAGAGCGGTTACATAGACGTTGGGCGCGAACTTTTTCAGGGTGAAATCGGCGGTGAACTTGCCTTCCTCCGCTTCCATCCACTTGTGCTTTATGACCTCGTCGGTCTCCACCGTAAAGAGAAGCCTCCCCGGATACGGCAGGTTCATGGACACCTCGACCGGCTGGTTTACCCGGATGTGGTCCGGGACGTGCATGGCCAGTCCTTCCGGCACCTGCGGGCCGGGGGTGGCGTCTCTCTTCCCGCCCCTGCCGTAGTATCGGCTCCAGTACCAGTCATAGCGGTTGCCGGAGAGATAGAGGTCGGTCCGGTTGTTTCCCGTTTTCCTGGCCCTGACCAGGTATCCTTCCACGTAGCCGCTATGGCTAAAGGAGTAGCTGAAACGGCCATCGCGAACCTTCACTCTTTTGGAAGAGCGGGGAATCTCCCGCCGGTACCTGTGGTAATGGCTCCGGCCCAGGTCCGGGTCATACTCGTACACCCAATCCGATTCCAGCTCCACGAGCTCTACCGTAAGGCCGTCAATCTCCTTTACCGGCTCGCCTTCCCAGTCAACCACTATTCCTTTGACCTCGACCTTCTGACCGTCTCGCACACTGTCCGCCGAGCTTTTCAGGCCGAAGTAATAGCGGGCGGGGTGGACCTTCATGCTGCCGGTTTCCATGGTTGTTCTGCCGCTCCCGCTTTCGAACACCGAAACCATGGCCTTTACCTTTGCCGGACCTTTTACAGACATGACCGAGCCGGCCGGCGGGCAGGTTATGCTCGCCGTGCCCTTTTCATCCAGCTTCTTTTCCAGCGCGTCCAGGTGTACCGGCTTCAGAGGTTCGGGCCGCCACACGTCAAAGGTGTAGCCGGGATGGTCTGCAAAACTTAACTCGGACTCCTCCAGGATACAGCGGGCCTCGGTCCGGGCACCCTTGGCGTCGGCGCCGAAAAGATAGCGTGCTTTTACGTTGAAGACCGAGGGCTCGGTGTAAAGCTGTTCTTTTTCCTCTGGCTTGACCTTGACTTTCATTCTTTCGGGCACGAACTCCTCGACGTGAAAGGAATGGACATCAATGGTGTTGCCGCCTATCTCGAGGAAGAACTCGTAGTTTCCGGTGGGAGCGAAGTCTTGCAGCTTATAGTCGAAGCTCACCATGCCGGCCTTGTTGGTGAAGGAAGTAACACTGTCCACTTCCTTTCCGCGCGGGTCTTTGAGCCTGCCGATCGCCGGCACCTCTTCGCCGGGAGCGCGGTTGTCGTCCTCCCATACCACTGCGGCCACGTGCGCGGTCTCGCCGGGACGGTAGACGCCCCGGTCGGTGTAGACCGCTGCCCGGTAAGGATGGCTTGAATGATACGGCTCTCCCTGGACCGGGTACTCGGAGAGCGGTACTTCCACGTCTTGAAATCGCAAAAAGGTAAGGTCGGAACCGTCTTCGGCCACTATGGCGAAAGGCTTTTTGTCCGCCTGCTCCATCGGGTCTTTTACGCTTTGGAACCTGGCAAGGCCGTTTCCGTCGGTCACAGCGGATGCGAGCGTGCGGTTGCTCGTGGTTACCAACTGCACCCGGACGTTTTTTCGAGGCGCAAGGCTTTCCGCGTCCATGATCCAGGTATAAAGGTCCCTGCCTTCCTTTCCAAAGCGCTTTGCCACCATGGTCATATCGGTCAGGACCACTCGGATGGAGTCACTGCTTTTTGCTCCTTTTACCGTGAACTCGAAGACCCCTTTTTTATTTCGAGGCACGAGCGCGGAAAGGTCGAGCCACGAGGTGATCTTTTCATCCTGCCGGTTGGGGACGCGATAAGTTCTTTCACCGATAAGGTCCGAGGTCCGGTCGCCGAGGTCTTCTTTTCGGCCGGACATCCAGAAGACCAGGTTCTTCTCCGGCACCCGGCGTGCCCGGATTTCCACTTGGTCCACGTTGATGTGGCGTACCGGGATGCGGGTAAGATAATGGCCGGGCAGGTAGCGTCCCTTGGTCATGAAGGAGGCCTTGGGGGTCCTCTTTTGTATCTCGAGCTTCTTTTTGAAGTCGCGTTTTAAGATAGCGCCGTGGTCGGAGACCATGCCCTTTTCGATCTTCAAGGTGTACTCTCGGGCCTCGAAGCCGCCGAAGATTTTAAAGCCCCTTCTTTCGTTGGCAAAGGTCGGCTCGACTGCTGGATCAATGCTCACCTTGTTTTTCAGCTCGTCTTCAGCCACGTCGCACTTGTAGGAATGCCTTCTTTCATAGTCGCGGCAGCGGACCTCCAGGTAATAACCGCGCGCCCCTTCTTCCACGTCTACGTCCCTGATGGAAAGGGACTTGGGGTCTTTCAGCTCGATGGTCTTTGCGTAAGCCGCAGAGGTCGCTTTCCCGCTGTCTTCCGCCTTTACGTTCTTTTTGACTTCGACCCGGAGCTTATTAGTAAGCCGGGGCCTGGGCATAGGGGCAACGAGAAGTATTTTCCCGGGCGCTTCTTCCACGGACAGCTCGAAATCGTTTATCTTCTCGTTGTTCACGCTTATGGAAATCTTTTTCGTGAGGCTTTTCCGGTCCACTTTGCCGTTGAACTCGAGAAGCACCTTGACTTTGCGGCCCGGGTAATCCACGCTCTCGACCTTTATGTCATCGAGCTCGAGCCTGGTAAGTTTGAAAGAGGCCTTCCAGGCATCAGGCTCGGGTGAACGTACAACCCCCCTTTTGGTGTCGAGCCGCACCAGCTCCACCTGGAACCCTTCAAAAAACGGAAGTGGCTCTTCCGGCTTCAGTACCAGGGTTTTTCTGCCCTCCCAGTACAGGTCGCTTTTTATCTGGGGGTCTGTCCATACTATGGTATCGGAGCCGGTCTCTTTTTTTACCTTTTCTGAGAGGACCATGTTTTGGGAGAACTTGATCCTGATCCGGTCGGGAGACCTTTGGGCTGAAAACTCGGGCGTACCCGGAAACTCATTTTCCTCTTCTTCTTTGGATTTTTTCTTGACCTCTGCCTTGGCGCTGGAATTCAGGTCAACCGGAAGAATGCTCTTCTCTTTCCCTGAAGGAGCCAGCGCATTTTTCAGGGCTTCTTCCTTGGCCTGGTGTACGGTCGAAGTCGCGGGCTTGTCCCGGCTGCACTCCGGACCTGCGGAAGCCCAGGTAAAGAGTAACAATAATAACGCTAAAATTTTTGCCGTTTTCATAACGAATCCTCCTTCTTTCCGGTTTCTGGACTTATTGTTGCCTGGAACTCTCTTTTGAGGCGGGTCTGAAAACAACCCGGAACTCAGTTCCCTTTTCACTCGATTCCAGCCTTACCTCCGCCTCGCAAGCGTCGGCTATGGCCTTGACCATGGCAAGACCCAGGCCGGTTCCTCCTTCTTGGCGGGCGGTAGTAAAGAACCTTTCAAACACCCGTCTCTGGTTGGCCTCGGATATGCCCGGTCCCCGGTCGCGGACCGAGACCTCGGGACCTTCCTGAATAGTAACCGTAACCGGTGAGCCCTTCCCGTGAGTAAACGCGTTCTCCAAAAGATTGGTGAAAAGCGTCTCCGCCATGTCCGGCGCTATGTTCGCCATCGCTTTTCCGGTTTTACACTCGAGCTCGATGTCTTTGCCGGCCTCCTGATAGCGGTTCACCATGGAGCCGACCAGCTCGGCAAGGTCGGTCCGGGCGGACCCCTGCTCGGTTATCTCAATTTTTGTAAGCAGGGTGAGTCTTTTAACGAGCCTTTCCATGCGCTTCACGTCATTGTCTATCATGGTGAGAAAACGGTATCTCTCGCTATCGTCCATGCCGGCCCAGTTTTCATTCAGTATCTCGATGGCGCCCTGAATGCCGGCCAG
>JAWOBU010000055.1:0-17954 GCA_046484135.1 bacterium | reverse complement strand
AACAGTCCCCGCCTGACTCCCATCTGGAGGGTGTAAAGAAAAGCGGAGCCCGCGAAGCCGCCGGTGGCCGCGGAGCCGGTAAAAGCGTCATGAAAGATAAGCATAAAGGCTTTCGGGACCTCGCTGATATTGATAAAGATGATGGAAAGAGCGGCCAACACGTAAAACACGGCCATGAAAGGCACCAGGCGGCTTGTGACCTCGCCAATGCGCCGGATGCCGCCCAGGATGACTATGCCCACCATGACCGCCATAAAAAGACCGGTGCCGAAATGGTAATAAAAGGGATACTTGAGAATGCTTGCTCCGATCCGCTCGAACAGGGTCATGGAGGCCATGTCAAAGTTTTTGCCGAGCTCGAAGATGACTCCCGCTCCCGCTGACTCCATTGGAAAGGGGCTGGGAAACAGTGCGAGGAAAGCGCGGGTGAACTCTCCTGCCTGGGCCATGCAGCCGGCGCCGAAGGAGCCGATACCCGCCAGGACCGCGAACGACACCGCCAGCCATTTCCAGCTTCCGACCCCGGCCACGTCCTTGTTGTCGAAGCTGAGGGCCAAGCGTTTTTGGGCCAGTCCTTTCTCAATGAAGTACATGGGCCCGCCGGAGACGGACCCGTCCGGGTTTATCTGCCGGAACTTGACCGCCAGGGTGCAGGAGGTGAACTTGGTAGCCATGCCTACCACCGCGGTGACCCACATCCAGAAGAGCGCGCCGGGCCCTCCCCACCGGATGGCTATGGCCACGCCCGCGATGTTGCCCACTCCCACGGTGGCGGCGAGAGCGGTGGACAAAGCCTGGAAGTGGGACAGGTCTCCCTCGTCCTCTTTCTTGTCGTAGGCGCCCCCGATCAGGCGAAACCCGTGGCGCAGTCCCCCCAACTGTACGCCCCGCAAGCGGATGGTAAGAAAAATCCCGGTGCCGACCAGAAGCAACACCAGGATTTTGCCCCATAAAAAGCTGTCAACGGCCTCTACAACCTGGTTTATTTCGTACATCATGAAAAAGTTGACCTCTGTATTTTTTCGTCGGACTATCGAAGAGCACACCAGCGCGACAGCTCGCGGTTTACAGCAAAACTCGGCCCTTTAAAAGGGCTCGGATGAAACTTTGTCCGGGATTAGCGGTTCTAAGCAGAATTTGAACCGGCGAAAATATTATCACAGGTGGAAATGTCGTTCAATAAGGACCGGATGGCGGGGAAGAGCTCTGCCGGGTGCTCGACTCTCAGTTTGTAGAAGAGCCGGTTTTCGGGGGTTACGCGGCACTTGTCGGGGTGGCTGGTTGCAAGCTCGATCACCCGGTCATGGTCTGCCTTGCCGGTCTCGCTAAGCCGGACGGAAACCTCGGTGCCGGTATAAGCGAGCTCGAGGGCGTTCAAGCGCTTGAGCCCTCCTTTCAAGCGGGCGATCTCGAGCAGGTTCCGGGCGGCCTCGGGGGGCTTGCCGTAGCGGTCTTCCAGCTCCTCTGAAAGCGCGTCCACCTCGTAGTCGTTTTTGGCCCGCGAGAGCCTCTTGTACCAGGAAAGGCGCTGGTTCTGGTCGGGCACGTACTCCTCGGACAGAAAAGCGGGCACGGGCAGGTTGATCTCCGGCTCGATCTCGGACTCCACCGCCTCTCCCTTGATGCGGTTGACCTCGTCCTGGAGGAGCTTCAGGTACAGCTCCATGCCGACCCTCGAGATGTGGCCGGTCTGCTCGGAACCAAGCAGGTTCCCGGCTCCCCGGATTTCCAGGTCGCGGGCGGCGATGCGAAAGCCGCTCCCGAGCTCGCTGAACTCCCGCAAAACCCGGAGCCGCTTGGCCGCGTCCTTTGTCAGGGTCCCCTTGGCCGGGACCAAGAGGTAGCAGTAGCCGCGCGCCTTGGCCCGGCCGATCCTGCCCCGCAACTGGTAAAGCTGGGCCAGGCCGAACTGGTCCGCCCGGTTTATGAGCATGGTGTTCACCCGCGGGATGTCCAGGCCGGACTGGATAATGGCCGAGCAGACCAGCACGTCGTAACGGCCCTGGATGAACTCGGACATGATCCGTTCCAGGTCCTTTCCCTTCATCTGGCCGTGGGCCAAGGCCACCCGGGCCTGCGGCGCCAGCTTCTGCACCCTGTCCAGCACCGGCTCGATGGTCTGGACCCGATTGTGCACGAAAAACGCCTGGCCTCCCCGCCGGAGCTCCCGCTCGATGGCCTCCTTGATGATCCGGTCGTCGTCGCGCAGAAGCTCGGTGTGCACCGCCAGCCGGTCCGGCGGAGGGGTGTTGATCACGGACATGTCGCGCAGCCCGGCCAGGGACATGTGCAGGGTGCGCGGTATGGGGGTCGCCGTAAGTATGAGGGTGTCCACTGTGGCCTTGAGCTCCCGGAGCCGCTCCTTGTGCCGGACCCCGAAGCGGTGCTCCTCGTCAATGATGAGCAGGCCGAGCTCGTGGAAGGTTACGTCCTTGCTGAGGAGCCGGTGGGTCCCGATCACGATGTCCGCCTTGCCGGAGACGATCTCTTCCAGCACCCGGGTCTGCTCCTTTTTGGACAGGAACCGGGAGAGGGACCGGACCTCTATCGGATACTTGGAAAGGCGAGTGGTAAAGGTCTCATAGTGCTGTTGCGCCAGGATGGTGGTCGGAACCAGCACCGCCACCTGCCGGCCGGACATGGCCGCCAGAAAGGCCGCCCGCAGGGCGACCTCGGTCTTGCCGTAGCCCACGTCACCGCACACCAGCCGGTCCATGGGCTTCTCCGAGACCATGTCGTCGAGCACGTCCTCGATGGCCTGAAGCTGGTCCGGGGTTTCTTCGTAGGCGAACCCTTCCTCGAACTCCCGGAACACGCTGTCCGGCGGTGGAAAGGCGGTGCCCCCGTGTACCTGGCGGGAAGCGTAGATGCGGAGCAGGTACTGGGCGAACTCCCGCACCGACCGCTTGACCTTTTGCTTTAATCGCTCCCAGGACGTGCCGCCCAGGGTGTCAAGAGAAGGAGCCGTGTCAGTGGCTCCGCGGTACTTGCCGATCTGGTTGATGCGGTGGACGGGCACGTAAAGCATGGCTCCGCCCGAGTACTCGAGGCGGGCGCAGTCCATTCTGATGCGGGGCCTTTCCTTTTCCCGGACAAAGTCCCAGTCGCCGGCCCATTGCACGTCCAGGGACTGCATTCCCCGGTAGAGCGCCACCCCGTGCTCCTCGTGCACCACGTACTCGCCTTCGGAGAGGTCGGAAAGGTCGCTGATGTAGGCTTCCAGCGCAGGGGGCTTGCGGGCCGGCCGGATTTTCTCGCCGAACACCTCGGCCTCGGGGAAGAAGGCCAGCCCACCGGCCCGGTCCACGAACCCCTTGTGGAGAACTCCCGCGGTTACAGCGCGGGAGACCTCCGACTCAAGGATGCCGAAGCTTTCATGGACAGCGGCAAGATGAATGTCGTGGTCGGAAAGTAGATCCTGCAAGCGGTCGGCTTTTCCGGCAAACGGCGAGACCGCGATTACGCGGCAGTCGTTTTCCATAAGCTCGGAAAGACCGTTTATAAAAGGCTCGAGCGGTTTTTCCAGTCGGTTGTCTACTGTATAGCCTTCCAGGGAGGAAGCGGTTCCGGGCAATGGCTCCTGGCCGGTATCCATGGAGGGCGCCCTGATTTCCGTGTCCTCTTTTCTTTTCTGATGAGAGTAGGTGATCTTTTCTTCCTGGAGTGCGCCGTGTTCGAGGCCGGTGGAGATAACTGCCGCCGGCGCAAGGGACCGCTCGGCGTGGTTTCTGGAGACAAAGTGCTGGAAGGGCGGCAAAGCGAATCCCTCCTCCGTCATCTCCCGCTCCCATTCTTCTTCGAGCTCTTCGGTTTTTCTCGTTATGGCCTGGTCGCAGAGAAATGGGTCCAGGTAGAGGGTGGTCCAGTTCCGGTCCAGGTAATCGAGTGCGCAGTGCTTTTGTTCGTAGAACAGTGGAAGAAAGGACTCGGCTGCCGGGAAATGGTCTTTCCTTTCGATCCGCTGGGCGATCTCTTCCGCTTTCCTGGCAAGCCGGGTTTTGTCGAACTTGAAGTGCGGGTCTTCTTTCCATTGTCTCGCCTGGTCGCGGAGCGCCATGGCCGCCTTTTCCGCCTCCGGGTCGGACATGAAAATCTCCTTTAAAGGCGGAACCAGAACGGAGTCTATTTTTTCTTCCGACTTCTGGGTGTCCGGATCAAAGGCCCGCAATGACTCGACCTCTTCGTCCCACAGCTCGATCCGGACCGGCCGGGAAACTCCCGGCGGATACACGTCCATGATGCCGCCGCGCACCGAGAAGTCGCCCGGCTCCATGGCCGAGGACACCGCGGTATAGCCGGAGGACACCAGGTTTTTAAGAAACTCGTCCCGGTCTACGAGTGCGCCGGGAGAGACCTCATAGAGCCGGTCCGCGAAAAGGTCGGGTGACATGGTGGTTGCGAGAGCTGCTTCCGCACTAGCGGAGACCATAACGGGGTTTCCGCTTCCTGCGCCCGCCATGGCGGCGAGAGCCGCGCTGCGGGCGTCGGTAAAGGAGCCGGGCAGGGCCTGATACGGCGGCCGGGAAGAGAGGTGGAAGGCGTCTTTTTTCATTCCGAGCGCCTGAAGATAAAACCGGGCGTCCTCTGCCAGGGCCGCGGCCTGCTTGTCC
Source organism: bacterium (assembly GCA_046484135.1). GTDB lineage: Bacteria > RBG-13-61-14 > RBG-13-61-14 > RBG-13-61-14 > DATKZS01 > CAYQTK01. The sequence goes on along the minus strand of JAWOBU010000055.1, from coordinate 13,344 downwards.
TCCGGGCACAGGATGAGCACGGGCGTACTAAGCTCCCGCATGACGGAGGCGGCCATAAAGGCAGGGGACGAACCCGGCAGCCCGAGTATCCGAAGACGCCTCTGTCCCTCCCGCAGCAACGCAAGCGAGCGAGCGAACACGGAAACTTGTTCCCGGCTCTGGTAGGAATCAAACATCATGAGCGCGCAGTAGGGTTATGTTAGCTCAGTTTTTCCGGGCAATCATTTATACCTAAGCATTGCGCTGTTTTTTTTCAAGCATCAAAGAGGGCAAAGCCAGTAATGACTTTAAAGAAGTTCGGGCGCTCGCAAGAATCTGTGGGTGGAATATAAGCTGTTGCCTCCCTGCATCCTTGGATTTTGTCAGGCATTACTCCGGTGGCCCATAGCATTAAAGGTTCTACCTATTTTAGTGTGGGTGGATAGAAAAAGATGCGTTTATCGCTTTCAGGGCTTCCAGCGGGAATAGGGAAAAGACCGGAACCGGCCCGGCCTCTCCCCGCCGGCAGCCGAGAATGCCGAAAACGCAAAACAGCCTTTATAATCATAAGTAACAATGTCAATCCCCATGGGCCACCGGAGTCATGCCTCCAAAATCCCTGGGGGGCCGGGGGATTGGTGTCCCGACTTGTTGAAAGCTCATATTATCAAGATAATCGGTTACTGAGAAGTCTATTTAACTCACAGATTTTCATCAGGAGCCAGAAGTTTTTGGTGATTGACTTATGAAAATGGTGTGATATGTTTCCGTTCAAGTTATCTTTATCCACCTTAGTGGAGGAAAGCGGATCGGAAATATGTGGCAATCGTACGTATAATTTATTATCATGGTTATTACATACAGATTTGAGTGGGACAATGAAAAGGCAGTTACAAACAGACGGAAACACGCGGTTTCTTTTGAAGAGGCTGCCACGGTTTTTCGCGATGCGAATTCCATTACCATCCATGATCCGGACCATGGCGATAACGAGGACAGATGGGTAACGATGGGAATCTCCGAAACCGGCAGGTTGCTAATCGTATGTCATACATTCCGGGAAGAGGATGTTGACATGGTTATTATCCGCATTATTTCAAGCAGAAAGGCCAACAAGAGAGAGCTTCACATTTACGGTGAAAGATGATGAGAGACAATTACGATTTTTCCAAGGGCGAGCGGGGCAAGTTTTATAATCCGGACGCAAGTTTTCGAATCCCTGTATATCTTGACGAAGAGGTTCGGGATTTCCTGGAAAAGAAAGCGAGGGAGCAGGGAATAGACTTGTCCGAGGCGGCAAACCAGATCATCCGCAAAAGAATGAACAGCGGGTGAGACAATATAAGCTCTGGACACGCTCTGCCCGCCCTACTTCTTGCAACCGGATTGAATCGTTTTTTTACAACGCCGTCTTGGTGCTCAAAGACCGGCGACGGTCTTTCATTCCTGGTCCATATCCTCGGACCACTCGACCATGGCGTAGGCGGAGTGGTTGTGGATGGACTCGAAGTTCTCGGCTTCCACCCGGACCCAGTTAAAGTTGCCCACGTCCCGGAGCCTTATGCTTATCTCTCTTACCACGTCTTCCACGAACATGGGGTTTTCATAGGCGTGATCGGTGACCCATTTCTCGTCCTCTCTTTTCAGAAGGGCGTAGACAGGGGCGCTGGCCGACTCTTCGATGATGTCAATCACGTCTTCGATCCAGAAGAACCTGTTGAAAGACAGGGTCACGGTAACGGAGCCGCGCTGGTTGTGGGCGCCCTTTTCGCTCATCTCGCGTGAGCAGGGACACAGGGTGGTTACGGGCGCGGTAATGCCCACGTTGAACCTTTTCCGGTTGTGGTTCACTTCGCCGATGTAGCGGCACTCGTACTCCATCAGGCTCTTCTCCCCGCTTACCGGGGCCTCCTTTTCAATGAAGTACGGAAAGTCCATCTCCACGAACGCGGACTGGGCGTCCAGCTCCTCCTTGAGCTCGTCCAGGATGTTAAGGAAGTTGCGAAGGGAGATGCGGCCCCGCCGCCGGTTTAAAACCTCGATGAACCGGCTCATGTGGGTCCCCTTGAAGTTGCCGGGAAGGTCCACGTACATGCAAAGCGAGGCGATAGTGGCCTGCGTCTCCTGAACCTTGTCGCGAACGATAACAGGATACCGGATGTCCTTGACCCCCACCTTCTTGATGGGAACCCGACGCTCGTCCGACTGACTCTGTACGTCAATCATCAGTCCTTACCTACTGCTTAAGATTGTTAAAGAGGGAACCCGGCTTCCGCGCCGTTCCCTTTTGATACTATGGTTCTTCCCGTTTTTGAGTACCTGGAGGCAATCCAGGATAGCCCACACAACTTGTTGTGTGGGCAGGCGCGCATAGCGTGGCTGCAGGTACTCTGTAACAGGTTTTCCATTTGTCTTCCGGTCCTGCTCGTGGCAAAAAAGCAAAAGGCTCCGTCAGTAAAACCTTGCCGCGGCCTCTCCAGTGATCTTCATCACCCACACAACAAGTTGTGTGGGCCATCCATCAGGAGAAAGCGGTGCACCTTTCGAGCATGGACGCTCTTACCGCGCCTGCCGCGGTTTCCGAGGTGAGGGGCCACATCCCTCCAGTTCAGGAGCAGCCGGTTCTTTCAAGTACGCGAAAGCCTGATGAACAAGTAAATATTATAGCAGGCTTTGCCGGAAATTTTAAGAACTACTCCTCGAAGTAGGCCGCGCCAGCGTCCTCCGACTCCCATACCAGGACCCGGGATAAAAACACAGCCTCAGGCAGTCCCTTCTTAATCCCGCCGTAGATCACCCGGGCCATGTTCTCCGCGCTGGGGTTGTCCTTGTCAAACGGCGGGAGTTCGTTCAAAAATGCATGGTCATAGCGCGAAAGCTCGCCGTCTATTACCTTTTTCAGCTCTTTGAAATCAACCGCCAAGCCTGTCCGGTCCAACTCCTCAGACCGCACAAACACTTCGATGAGGTAGGTATGCCCGTGCAGCGACTCGCACTTGCCTTTGTACCCGCGAAGCTGGTGGGCGGCGGAAAACCTCCTTTTCACCGCCAGCTCGTACATCACTTCACCGCGGAGAGATTGGCGTGCTTGTCCGCCGGTTCGGCGCCTTCGTCAAAGCTGTAGTGGACTATCTGGTAGTCCTTTCGGAAGTCCTTGACCTCGTCTCCTATGTAGTCGCCGTCTATCAGGCACTTCTTGAACAGGTCGGCGATGGTCTGCATCTCGTCCTCTTTCATGCCGATCCGGGTCATCTCCTGTACGCCCAGCCGGAGCCCGGCCGGGTTCTGGACCTTCTCCAGGGGCTCGAAAGGAAGCAGGTTCATGTTGGCTATCACGTTGTTGTCCTTCAGGATACGGGCCACCTCGTCGCCCCCTCCCAGCTTCTTCACGTTCAGGACCACCTGGTGGCACTCGGTAAACCCGAACTTCTCCGCCTGCACGTCGAAGCCGTGGGAATAGAGCGCCTTGGCCAGGGCCTTGGCGTTCTTTATTACCTGGTCGGCGTAGGCCTCTCCGAACTCGAGGAACTCATAAGCCGTGATGGCCAGAGCCACCAGGGTGTCCAGATGGTGGTTGGACGAGCTTCCGGGGAAAGCCCCCTTATCCACCCGCGCCCAGTCCGAGTCCTTCATGTTGGAAAAGACTATCCCCCGCTGTGCCCCGAAAAAGGTCTTGTGGGTCGAGCCGGTAACTATGTCCGCTCCATCCTTCAAGGGGTGCTGGAACCGGTTTCCGCCGATAAGGCCCAGTACGTGGGCGCCGTCATAGATCAGGGTGATCCCTTTTTCCTTGCAGATGGGCGCAAGCTGCTTTACCGGCTCCGGGAACAGGATCATGCTTTTCCCCAGGATGAGCACCTTGGGGTGCAGCGACTCGATCAGGTCCACGGTGTGGTCCACGTCAATGTGATAGCCGTCCTCGGTCAGGGGAAAGTTGATGATGTTGTCGGTGTACTTACCCACCGAGCCGGCCCGGTGATGGCTGATGTGTCCGCCACCCGCGGTCGAGTTCACCATGACCACGTTGCCGTAGTCTATGTAGCGCGAGAACACCGCGTCATTGGCCACCGTGCCGCTGATGGGACGCACGTCAATGTTCCGGCACTCGAAAAGCGTCTTCAAATGCTTTTCACACCGGGTCTCGATCTCGTCAATCTTCTCGGTGCCCTGGTAGTAGCGCTCGCCCGGATGGCCCTCTGCGTAGCGGTGGGCAAAGTCAGAGCCCATGACCGCCCGGGCCTTCCGGGAAAGCACGTTCTCGCTGGCGATCAGGTTAAGAGTGGACCAGCGCCATTTGTTCTGCTGTCTGACCAGCTCCTCGATCCTCTCTACGTTCTTTTCATACATGCTAAAGCCTCCCAACTCCTTTGGTTTCAAGTTCGATTGGAAAAACCGTCCCCCCCTGTACTTGAGAAAGCATCACCGGGCGGGGCCGGGCGATTTAAAATTTAAAAAGGCAGGTCCGGCGCCGTCCGCACCTGGAAGTCTTTTCCCACCATCTTGTACATCCGGGGCGGCGTCCAGGTATCAAACCCTTGCTCCCAGACCTCATCCAGGATTCCGGAATGAATCAACCAGCTCCTCCCTCGTACCGTGTCCGCCAGGCAGGGTCTCCGGAAAAAGGACCCGTCCAGCCGGCGATATAGCGGGCCGCCGGGCTTAAAGCCCTCGTGAATGTGGCGCATGGCCTCCTCTCCCTCGAAGTAGCGGAAGCCGTGCCGCTCGTACTGGATGGCGTTATGATAAAACAACGCCTCCAGGAATATGGACTTGAAGCCCGCGGCCTTGGCGAACTTCTCCAGGCAACGAATAATCTCGCCCGTGAGCCGGAGCCCCCTTCTCACCTGCCCGGGTGCCAGCCCAAAGGCCTGGGCCCTTTTCTCCTCCTTGTGGTTGCGCCTTCGCCAGTTCAGCCACCGGTTGCCGCCTTCCGGGGTTACATCGGTGTCGAAGCGGGGCGAGTCAGGATCGTTTATCATGATGAAGTCCCAGCGCAGTTGCACCAAGTCCCTCGACTCGCATATCTCCGTGTGAAACACCGGGTCCCGGTCACGAGGAGACAGAGACGCTCTTACGCTTATTTCACATCCGCCGCACGGAGCGTCAATGTGTACCGCCTGCTCCCCCTCCCGGTTTTTACCTGTCCAAGGGTCTATCCGGAAGCGGTCAAACACAGAGGGCGGGATCAAAAGGGTATATGCCTTGTACTTGTCGGCCTCCGGAAAGCGGTTCATGCGGGCTATTTTGGCCATGAAAGAACCCCGGGACCCCCGCAACCGCCGGAGGAGTAACTGTACTACAGCCCCCCTTACCAATGTAGTTAGGATACCACCATAATATGACGCCGTCAACGCTCCCGAAGATGTGAAGTTCACCAGTTTTCCAGCTTCAAATAAGCCGGCGGGCTCAAGGGAAAGGTATGATCCCCTCCCAGGAGTTTTCCATGGACACCTCAACCCGCGAGGTTCTTCCGCCCGGGAACACCGCCCAGATAGAACCTTGCCTGCGGCCGGGAAGGTTGACCTCGATGCGAAGCCCTTCCTGGTCCTCGCTTTCACGAAAGCCGACTTCCCCCATTCCCATGTGAAGGTCGGTGCCGAGAAGCCGGGGGACCTCGGCAGAGCGGACCAGCCGCAGGTAACGCACTCCATGGGGCATAACGTTGCCGAGCTCGATTTTGTCCGCGAAAACTCCCAGGTACCTTCGCTCGAAGAAATCAAAGGCGTGCCAGGAGCCTACGAGCCCCAGCTCGGAAAGCGAAACCCTGATGTGGCGGGCCTCCTTTTTCCAGTTCCATGCGGCCAGAAGTACGCTGTGGTCCTTTTTCAGTACCGCCTTGGCCGGAAAGCTCTTCTGCAAGAGGTCCACGGGAGTGAAAGGCTCGCCCGAGGGAGGCAGGAGCCTCTTGAACCACTCGACCATCTCTTCGTCCATGTCCGGGATGTTCTCGGACAGGAAGGCCGATCCTCCACTTGCATAGGCCACGGTAAGCTCGCTTTGTATCTCCGCCCTGGTCAAGCCCTCCCGCATGAGGATGCAATCCGGGTCGTTCTGCCAGAGCCTTCCCTGCATGGGGAGGCGGGCCAGGTTGTTGCGAAGGCAGTTTCCGGCGCCGGGACCGACAGGCACGCCGGTTACGAAGTCCCTCTGCTTGTTCCGCCAGCGCACGTCTATGTCCGGGCTTATTCTCATGGCGTCCATGATGCCCACCGCCGGACCGAGCGGACAGCCGCACCCCAAGAGGTAGGTGTCATCACCCGCGGCCTCACGGATGACCTCGAGCCCCTGCCGCAACGCCGACGCGCCCGTCGCCTGCCTGTCGTGCCGCTCGCCCGGCAACGCCGCGGCGTACAGGAAATCGAGCTTTATGTAAGTGAAGCCCCACTCGCGGGTTACGGTGCGGATGGTCTCGTAAAGCCACGAGCTGACCTCCGGCCGGGTCGCGTCCAGGGCGTGGATGAAAAAGCCCTTCCATTTCGGGTGGGCAAACGCGACCACCGGCAGGCCCCGCTTCGTCCGGAGCGCCCACTCGGGCCGGCTCTGGTAAAGCTCCGAGCCGCGCGAGACCAAAAAGGGAGCAAGCCATATGCCCGGCTCCATGCCTCGCTCGCGTATGCGGCGGGCGAGCTCGGCAGGACCATAGCTCCACTTTTCGTTCCACTCGGTCCAGTCGCCTACTGCCCGTTCATACCCGTCATCAAGCTGGAAGACTTGGAGGGGCGCTTCGAGGCGGGAAGCGCTTTCAAGGTTCTTCTCCATGGTGCGCTCGCTCACGCCGGTGAAGCTGAAGTACCACGAGCACCAGCCGGTCCGGGCGGGCGAGCTTCTCGCCTGCATGGCCTTGCCCCACATCTCGTAATACCTGGCCTGCTGTTCGAGCGGGTCCTCAGAGAAGGACACCAGCGCCCATTCGGACGAGACCGACTCGTCCTTTTCAACCTCGCGGTCCTCGCTGTCCGAGACCGCTTCCAGCCTCCGGAACCGGTCGTATTTCACCTCGTACTCGACCCGGCCGGAATGGGACGCGCCGGTGATAAAGCCAACCAGCGCGGACAGGCCCATCTCGGTCTCGTAAAGCTGGGCCATCCAGTCCGATACCTTGTCGCCCTGTTTCCTCGAGTAGGGCGTCCGGGGGTTGGTTCCCGCCCGCGAGGGAATAAAGAAGCGGGGCTTGTAGTCCTCTCCGGTGACCGGCATCGAGCCCGCGGGAGACCACGACTGGTAACCGGTGCGAAAGAAGCGCCAGGAAGTGTAGCCCGCGCCCATGTCCAGGCCCGGCTCTGCGCCCCGATAGGCCACCGGAACTATCCAGCCGAGCTTTACAGGCGCAGGGTCGGTGTTGGTTATAATCAGCCGGACCAGGGCGTCTCCACGGCCCGCGAGCGCCCATTCCCACCAAAGTGTGAGCGGCAGGCCCGGGATACCGGCAAGCTCCGCCCGAACGCCCGGAAGAGCTCCCAACGGAGTCTCGATCTCGGACTCTGCAACCTTCCACCCTTGCACCAGCGACGTGTTGGGGTCGTGGACCGCTTCGCTTTGGCGAATAACATGGGCCCGGCCCACCAGCGGTCCGAAAACGATCCGGCCGTCCTTGTAAGAAAGAACCGCGCTAAGCGGCTCGCGCAAAAGCGAAAGCGAAAGCTCCTCGCGACAAACTTCCATCCTGTTTACTTCATCCATCATCTACGTAACCGGTCCGATGATCTTAACAAAGCAGCTAACCGCGGTCAAAAATTATGGTTGGTGATGTAAAAATTTATGTGCCAGGGTTTTTAAAGGATGGGGGATACTTGGGGGACCAATCCCTCCAGTTGTTGAAAGCTCATATTATCAAGATAATCGGTTACTGAGAAGTCTGTTTCACTCACAGATTTTCATCAGGAGCCACAAAAAACAAGGCTTGGCCCCTATTCCATTGATGACACACAAAAGTTGACATTACCTTTCAAAACCAGGGATTGATCTCGGCCCGGTTGGCGGATATGCTGATAAATCATCCTTAGCAGGAAGGGGGTATAAATACCATGAAAAAGCTGGACAGAAGGGGATTCATGGCCGGGTCAGCGGCGCTGGCCGGTGCGACGGCCCTGCCGAAAAAAGGGAACGCCAAAAAGCTCGAGCCTGCCTATCCCATCCCGGACGAGCCGGTCACTAAAGATGACTGGAAAACTTTGAAGCGGATGACCGCAAAGGTCATGGCCGGAAACCGGAGGGAACGGGACGGCTACGTCTTTCACATCCCTTCGGAGGGCAAGTACAACTCGCTTTTCGGCTGGGACTCGGGATGGCACGCCATCGCCATGAGCCGGCTAAAGCCGGAAATCGCGGCTTCCGAGATCGAGTACCTGTTCTCCTTCCAGATCGAGGAAACCGGCCGGGTGCCGCACGACACCGTGTTCGAGGACTTCAACAAGGAGAGGAACTGGTACTCCAGGATAGGACTGTCCATGGGCAAGTCCCAGTACGACGAGCAGGGCCGGACCGCCATGATTGATCCGCCTTCTTACATCATCGCCATAGAAAAGATATTCGAAAAGACCGGCGACCGAAAGTGGCTTGACAAGCTCCTTCCCAAGGCGGAAAGATGCGTGCATTACATGACCCATGACCGGGACCTGTTCGGCGACGGACTGGTGGCTGTGATCCATCCGTGGGAGACCGGCACCGACTCCTCGCCCGCCTATGACAAGTTACTGAACCTGGACTTCTCCACTCCGCTGGGCGCGCCGGCCCGCGGGCTTTTGTATCACTATCTTCTGGATTACAACGCCAAATTCGACTGGGACCTGGAAACAGCCAAGCAAAAGAACCGGTTTATCCTGGAGGACGCCTGTTTCAACTCCATCACCATGCGGGCCATACTTTCAGTGGCAGAGCTTTGCGAAAAGACGGGCAGGGCGGAGGATGCGGCCAAGTACCGTCAAAGGGCGCAGGACATGATGGACGCCATGGACCGGATCAACTGGGCCGAGTCCGAGGGATGCTACTTCTCCCGCTACGACTATGAAGACCCGAAGCTCGCCATGCGGACCACCTGCGCTTCTCTGCTTCCGGTCTTCACCGGCATTGCCGACCGGGACAAGGCGCTGAGAATCATCGAGGAACACGCCCTCAATGAAAACGAGTTCTGGCTCGACTACCTCTTTCCCTTCAGCGCCGCGGACGAGATGATGGACAAAATCTACCTGGAAGACCTGGTGCTCTGGCGGGGCCACTGCATCTGGATCAACATGAACTGGATGATGATGCACGGTCTTTTAAACTACGGCTATAAAGACGAAGCCCGCGAGCTCACCCGCCGGACGGCCAAGATGATCCGGCACGAAGGGCTGTGGGAGTTCTATGACTTTCGGAACGGGCAGGGCAAGGGACAGCCGCACTTCAACTGGCCCGGCCTGGTCCTGGACATGATCGCCGTAACCTGGCCGGAAGCGATCGAGCAATGAAGTTAACGAACGGCTTTAGTAAAGGAGAAAAGAAATGATGAGAAAAGCGCTTCTCCCGGTGTTGGTCCTTATCTTGTCTTTTTCCTTCGCGGGAAAATCGCGGCAAGAACACGACTACCTTTCCCTGGCCCGGGAGCTGGCTGACACGGTCGAACGGACCGCCCGCGATCCAGAGACCGGCCTTTACGGAAGCCTGGTGGACACTGAACAAGGCAGGCCGCACCAGGTATCCACCACCCATCACGCCGGCTGGTACCTTCCCGGCCTGTGGATGCTCTACTGGCAGACCGGAGACAAGGAGTACCTCGAGTGGATCGAGCGGCACAGCGATGCGCTCTGGAAAAGGTCCGCGGACCCGGACACCGGCATGCCCTGGATGAGCATGAACCTCGAGAAGTCAGCGCCCGAAGGATCAAAGGTAAGCCACCGAATACAGTACCAGGCCGCGGCCTTCCAGAACTGGCCCGCTTACATGCGCTCGCTGCGGTCGGGCCGCCGCTACCAGGTGGTCTCCGACATGGCGGGAAACACCATCATTTTGAACGGATTGGACAAAGACCGACGGGAACGGCCGGTTTTCGCGCATGCGCCCGACTACTTCGGCTGCCTGGACCTGCGCATACCATACGCGCTGGGAGTGATTGACCAAGACCCTGAGCAATGGGACATCATCAGCGCGGACTTCAAAGCCCACGAGTTCCCCGCCCGCCATACCACCGGGCTGTGGACCGGAATCATGATCGTGCCTCCCTTCGGCAACTTCCTGTCAACCTACACCTGGACCGGCACCATTGCCGACGACACCTACACCGGTCTTATCCTGCATGACCTTACCGGCAGGGACGAGCTCCTTCAAATGACGGAAAAGCACACCCGGCTATCCATCAAACACTGCTACGACCAGGAGGGCCATTACTTTTACCGGCAGGTGAACACCCTGACCGGGACGGTCGTGGACGCGGGCCCGCGCTGGCACACCAACTGGGAGTGGGCGCTCACCCTGTTCATCCTGCACGAGATGACCGGCGACCCTTTATACCTCGACACCGCACAGGACAACTACCAGTTCCTGATGGCAAACATTGACCACCCCGGCCATTACGCGGAACGCGAAGGCAACGATTGGAATGTGCCCCAACTGGCCCTGCTCTGCCTGTTCCGGTACCACCAGACCGGGAACGAACGCTACTTAAAGGACGCCCGCCGGGTGGCTGACTACCTTATCGAGCACCGGCTCCGGCGCGAGAACGGGAACCTGTATATAGGCGAGGACAGATACATGGACCTTCGGGAGACCGGCGATTTTATCGCCATGCTGGTCTGCCTGTCCGACCCGTCCCTGCCGGTGATGTCCTCCCGGTACTTCCTCTACCCCGTAGGCATCCGCTCGCCAGTGTTTCCGGTCTTCCGGGACGCTTACGTAAGCCGCTTTTACATTCGCGAGGACGGCGTCATCGAGGCCCGCGTTAAAGGCGGCTCCGGCAGCGAGGACATCTACGTCATGGACCTGTCGGGCAGGATCGAAAAGGTGATGGTTAACAGTAAGCCGGTCGAATGGAAAGCAAAAAAGGTTGCCGGCCACCGTTACGTGATCATTCCCGGAGTCGAGCTGGGGGACGTGAAAATTGAGATACTCTCCAACTGAGCCGGGAAAGAACCCTGGTTTTATAAAAAGAGAATTTGAAAAGAGGCAAGCCATGAAAACTGATCGAACTGTTGCGCTCGTGGTCACGTTGGTTTTTCTGTTACTGTCGGCTGTTCCTGCGGTTGCAGGTGACAAGCGGCCGGTTGATTGGGTTGATCCCTCGATCGGCACGTCTGACTCGCGCTGGTTTTTCTTCTCCTCCGCCTGCCGTCCTTTCGGCATGGTCAACCTGAGCCCGGACACCGGCGTGGGAGGCGCTTGGGGCTCCGGTTATCTTTACAACCGCGAGTTCATCCACGGCATGAGCCACGTGCACGCCTGGCAGCTTTCCGGGGTTCCGGTCATGCCCGCGACCGGCGAGTTCCAGGGGCACAAGGGCTCGGACCGGTACGGCTCGGCCTTCAGCCACGACCGCGAGACCGTGCGGCCGGGCTATCACTCCGTGTTCCTTAAAGACTACGGAATCCGCGCGGAGCTTACATCCACCGACCGGGTCGGGTTTCATCGCTATACCTTCCCCAAAGCAAAAAATGCATATCTCATCTTCGACCTGGGCGCCAAGCTGGGTCCCTCTGACATGGATGGCGCCATGGCCCGCAAGGTAAGCGACACCGAGATCGAAGGGTACGTTATAAACGCGCCCACCCGAAGGCGGCCCAAGCCCACGCCTGTCTTTTTCGTGGCCCGCCTGAACAAGCCTTTCCAGGAGATGGGCGGCTGGAAAGGGCTGAAGGCGGAAAAAGACATAGACAGGATCGAGGGAAAGAACAGCGGGGCCTACCTGGGCTTTTCGACCTCGAAAGGAGAGAAGATCCTTCTCAAGGTAGCAATCTCCTACTGCAGTACAGAGCAGGCCCGGCTTAACCTCGAAACCGAGCTTCCCCACTGGGACTTCGACCGGGTGGTTCGCGAGTCTGAAGAGACCTGGAACCAGTGGCTCTCACGCATAAAAGTCAAAGGCGGCACTCCCGAACAGATGACCAAGTTCTACACCGATCTCTGGCACGCGCTCCTCGGCCGCCGCAAGGTAAGCGACGTAAACGGCAAGTACGCGGACATGACCGGCGAAAAAAGGAAAGTCCGGCAGATACCGCTCGACGACTCCGGCGAGCCGCGCTATCACCACTATAACTCCGACGCCTTCTGGGGAGCGCAGTGGAGCATAAGCCTGTTGTGGTCTCTGGCCTATCCCGATGTCATGAGCGGGTTCGTGAACTCGCTGGTGGACATGTACAAGGACGGCGGCCTGATACCGCGTGGCCCCTCCGGAGGAAACTATACCTTTGTCATGACCTCGGCGACCTCGACGCCCTTTATCGCCGCGGCCTACCAGAAGGGCATCCGAGACTTTGACCTGAAGGCAGCCTACCAGGGCATGAAAAAGAACCACCTGCCCGGCGGACTCATGAGCAAGGCCGGCTACGAGCATGGAAGCACCCGCGGCGGAGGCATCGAGTACTACATGGAGCGCGGCTACGTGCCGGTGGGCATCATAGCCAACGCCTTTCATCTAAGCGGCGCCGGCCAGACCCTCGAGTACGCCTACCAGGACTGGTGCCTGGCCCAGGTCGCGCATGAGCTGGGAAAGAAAGAAGACTACCAGCGCTTCATGGACCGGTCCGGGAACTACCGGAACCTTTACGATGAAAACACGGGCTACATGAGGCCGAAGACACTGCTCGGCACCTGGTTGTATCCGTTCAGTCCACGCTGGCGCTACGGCTGGGTCGAGGCCAACGCCATCCAGTCCACCTGGTTCGTGCCCCACGACTTGGCCGGATTGATAGAGCTGATGGACGGCAGGAAGAGTTTCAACGACCGCCTGGTCGAGCTGTTCGAAAAAGGCAGGGAGTACGACTTCGCAGCGTCGCACAACGATTACTCGACCGGCCTCAACTTCGGCAACCAGCCGGCCATGCAGGTCGCTCACCTGTTCAACTACTCGGGCGCGCCTTGGCTGTCCCAGAAATGGGTGAGAAAAGTGCACGAGCAGGCCTTCAGCGGGACCACGCCCGACAGCGGCTACCCGGACGACGAGGACCAGGGCATCATCGGCTCGCTTTCCGCGCTCATGGCAATCGGTCTTTTCGATGTGCAGGGCGGCTGCCATGATAGGCCCCACTGGCAGATCACCACTTCGCTCTTCGACAAGGTCACCATCCGGCTCCATCCCGACTACTACGCCGGCGGGACCTTTACCATCAAAACCCGGAACAACAATCCCGACAACATCTACATCCGGTCCGCCATGCTCGACGGCGAGACCCTCGACAA
>JAWOBU010000001.1:0-4661 GCA_046484135.1 bacterium | reverse complement strand
GGGTCTGTCCGCAATATCGCGTGGTGCCCTTTGATTCCGGCTTTTTCGGCCAGATACCCGAGCAAGCCGCTGGTGTCGAAAAGGTCCGCGATGTCCGCAAACACATCGAGCGGGCCTACAACCTTCTCAAGCACCGCGAGGGTCTTGAGCCCCTTCGCACGCGGTCTCAACACGGCGTGATGTGTCAGATGGCCTTTGCTAACATGGCGACATTATTGTTGGAAATTGTAGGCACTCGCAAGACGGAGAGGAAGGAGGCTGCTGAACAGCTTAAGCTTGATTTTGCTTTTGGCGCGTAGTTGATTGATCAGCCGCGTCCGGCTGTTTGGAGGGATTTTTTGGCGAAGCGGTGAATAAACCGGAGCGCACTGCAAGAGTATCGGCTAAAACGCAATACCCTTTGCAAATCGCTAACAAACCAAGCGCCGCTTTCGTTAAAAAATACAACCTCTAACCACCGACACGGTTCATAAGCCTCTCACAGAGAGGCAGCTTGAAGTTTATTCGGCAGCAATAGGGTATTTTTAAACAGGCTTTATAGCACCTTTAACAATATTATATGGGGGTTGTGCTGGTGTTTTATTGGCATACTTGATTTCTTACGCCGCACGGTTTAGCATAATCAACAGGATTGGACAGAAACTTAAGGCAACAAAACGCTATGGAGATGAGGACGTATGGCATTATTTTCATAATGCACCAGATACTCAAAAAAATGAAGGGTGGGTGATTATTCGAGATATTAAAGCGGAGCTTGCTTATTACTGCTATATCTCGGCTTGGTCTGACACGGGAAAAAACAGAGAACTCATTCTTTCAGAAGTTTCAGTTTACACAAATGATAGCAGCGATTTCTTGTATGATGCCCAACACATTTATCTTAGCCGCAATAATGATGAAATCACTATTGAAGTTCCGACTCCAATGGCTCAGAATAATAATAGATATAAAACAGTTGAAAAATAACAAGGAGACAGATCATGAACGACGAGGAAAAAAGACCTCTAACTGAAGGATTCGTAAAAAAAGGTGGAGTTAACGATAAGCCTTCAAATGAAAAGCCACAAATTAAGCCTCCGCCTCAAAAACCGAAAAAATCAAAATAAATCAACTTTTACTATTGTCGTTTCAGCCCTAATACGTTCAATTCTGCCGCTGGAGCGCCTTTGCCGTACTATGGCGGAACACGGACCTGCCGGGGGCGGACGCCAAGAAGGAAGTGCTCGCGCTTTTGTGATAGGTTTCTTTCAAAAATTTTTCGCGGGAGCTATCTTGGCGCTACTGAACTCGTTCGCACGCCGTGATCTGTTGCGGCTGTTAGATTACTTTTGCATCAATCAATAATTCTTGACAGGCGGGAGGCAGGCTTTCCTCTACCTGATCTTCCCTTCTCGCTTCAGCCGGAAGTAGTGTCGCCAGCCGGTGATGAGGGGGAACTTCCGTTCCCAGGGGGGCAGGTCTATCTTGATTCCGTGGGTCCGTTCGAGCTTGGCCATGAGCATCTCCTGCCAGTTGTCCAGGGTGATGATCATCTTGGGCCATCTGGCTTTTGCCCTGCGCCTGCTTTTCTTTATGAACTTTTTGGTCTGCCGGTTGCGGCTCATGCTTTCGGGACCGGCCACCAGATTTGTCTGCCGGTCTCTTATGAGCTCTCCCTCCTCGACCATCTTCTCGACCAGCTTGCCGTAAACCCGGCGGTAGTAGGAGTCGCCCGCCCGGAACAGGGACTCGATCTTTCGGTCGTCCTCGAGGCGGCGCTCCGCCATGTAAGAGATCTGGAGCACCAGCTTGTAAAAGGAGTCGTCGTCCAGGGGCTTCTCCGCCAGGGAAGCAGCGGTGCGGACCGCCTGCTCGGTGGCCGAGGCCAGGGATCGCATGACCAGTGCCCGCGCTCCCAGGTTGCGGGCGTAGACACAGGCGACGCGCTTGGACAGCCTTCCCAAGACGTAAAGGTCCTTGGCCTCGGGGCCGGTGGCCTGGACCAGATGGTCAGTGGAGATGAGGTAATACTTGCAGTCCACCTCGCGGCCGTCCGGCATGGACAGCCGCACATGATACAAGTCGGGCGGAAGGACCCGGTGAAAGAGCCTCGAGAAGATATGGCCGGTGTTCTTGTAGGTGTCCACGATACAGAAGAAGTCCCGGAAGCTGTCCTCGCTCCGGGTGTGGCTGCTGAGGTAGGAGCCGGTTAAAAGCACCGCCAGAAGGTTGTTCCCGTACATCTTCCGGAAGGTGGACACAAAGGCGTCAAGCTCCGGGTCGTTCTCGAGGGAGGGGGACTCGAGCTCCCGGTCTTCCAGGGCCCGGTCAACCTCGTGCGCCAGGGCCGAGCTCATGACCATGTCATCCTCGCTTTCCTTCCGGGGGGACCAGGAAAGAGAAAGCCGGGCCCGCGGTGATCTTTATATTGTTCTTGCCGGAAAGGTCGTAGACCTCGCCGTCCAATATGTATCCCTGGTCCGTTTCTATCTCGATCTCGTCCAGTTGGTCCACGAAGTGACGCGGATGGGTCTTCTTGCCCCGCATGAGAGGCCAAGCGTTCCAAAGGAGGTCCTTGGCATCCATCCTGTTCACTATGCAATGAAAGGAAGGCCGGCCGTTGAGCATGGTGGGAAACGGCTTGAACCACAGAACCGGGTTGTCCAGGGTGCTGGCGGTAATCACTCGGACCGGCCCGTCCGCCAGCACGTCATTTTTATGGACCACCCGCGCGTCTACCGTGCGCAAGCGGTTCCATTCCGAGGTCGAGGGCAGAACACCCGAGGCCAGCCCGGCAATGGTCACCCTCACCGCGTCCTTGATGCCCGGCTCCGCGGCCCGGTAGTAATCGCCGAAGGCGCGGAAGAAGACGCCGTTTGCAAAGGTAAAACCATACCGGTCCACTTCGTCGTTCTCGGTAAGGTGGATCAGGTGCTTGCCCGCCACAGAACTCCTGCCCCGGTCCAGGGCTTTCATGCTCCGGGAGAGGACCTCCTCGGGCGTGCCTTTGATGGAGAGGTTGCTGCACAACGCGTTCATGGTGCCGCCCGGAAGCGGAAGTATCGCTGGCGGGTTGTCCTTCCACAGGCTGATGAGGTGGGTAAGGGTTACCTGCAGGGTGCCGTCGCCTCCCACCATGGCAAGGTGGGTGACCCCTTTGTCACGGGCCTCGGCAAGCGCCCGGTCAAGCACATCCAGGTCATGCGTGACCCATACGTTCTCGTCCGGGACCAGACCTCGCCACCAGCCCGGGTCCTCGAGGTTGCGCTTTTTAACCTTCCAGGCACGGGGGTTTACGATCAGTCCCTTTGTCGGCTCCGTCTGCTCCATGTCTTTTCACCGGGCTGTTGATCTTGATGCTCAAACTTTCACGTTCCGCCCAAAACGTGCAGATACGAGGTGAAACTGGAGAATATCGAACCTACTTTAATTTTAAGGAACTAGACTCGATTGTCAAGTAAGAAGGCCCTTTTCAGGCCGGCCGGTATGGATATCGCTCTAATGAAAGAAAGCAGTTGACTGACATATCAACCGGGCTGGTCCCGGTTTTCCTCGGTCTCTTCCTTTTTGTCCGGCTCTTGTTCTTCCGGCTCGTGGCCGGGGGGCTCTTCGCCGGTCAGGTACTTGTGGATGGACCGGGCAGCGGTCTTGGCCTGGCCCATGGCTGAGATCACGGTAGCGGCTCCGGATACGATGTCCCCGGCCGCGAACACTCCGGGCTTGGAGGTCTGCATGGTCTCGTCCTCCGCCACCAGGGTGCCCCACCTTGTCACCTCGAGGTCGGGCGAGGTCTGCGGCACCAGCGGGTTGGGCCGGTTCCCGATGGACACGACAATGGTGTCCGCTTCGATCACGAAGTTGCTTCCCTCTACGGGTTCGGGCCGTCTTCTGCCGGAGTCGTCCGGCTCACCGAGCTGCATCTGGATGCACTCCATTCCTGTCACCCGGTTGTTCTCGTCCGCAAGCACCCGGACCGGGTTGGTGAGAAGATGAAACTCGACCCCCTCCTCCTCGGCGTGGTGGACCTCTTCCGCACGGGCCGGCATCTGCTCCCTGGCCCGCCTGTAAACTATGGTGGACTTTGCTCCCAGCCGGAGCGAGGTCCGGGCCGAGTCCATGGCCACGTTCCCACCTCCGACCGTGATGACGTGGCGGGGCCGCGGCGGCGCTGTGGCGTATCTCGGGAAGTCGTATGCTTTCATGAGGTTTACGCGGGTCAGATACTCGTTGGCAGAGTACACCCCGATGGCGTTCTCCCCCGGTATGCCCAGGAACATGGGCAGTCCGGCGCCGGTGCCTATAAACACGGCGTCAAACTGAGACAGAAGCTGGTCCACGGTCTCGGTCTTTCCGATCACGTAATCGGTGTGAATCCTGACGCCCATGTCCTTGAGCTTGTTGACCTCGTACTGCACTATCTCTTTGGGAAGCCGGAACTGGGGGATCCCGTACATGAGCACTCCGCCCGCGGACTGAAGGGCCTCGAACATGGTGACTTCATGGCCCCACCGCGCCAGGTCGCCCGCCACGGTGATGCCCGCGGGACCGGCGCCGATCACCGCCACCTTTTTGCCGCTGGGGGATTCAAGCTCGGGCTCCTGCTCGCCGTGCTCGCGCGCGTAGTCCGCGGCGAACCGCTCCAGCCTGCCGATGGCCACCGGCTCGCCTTTCTTGCCCAGGAT
>JAWOBU010000254.1:0-12485 GCA_046484135.1 bacterium | reverse complement strand
TCGTTAAAAAATACAACCTCTAACCACCGACACGGTTCATAAGCCTCTCACAGAGAGGCAGCTTGAAGTTTATTCGGCAGCAATAGGGTATTTTTAAACAGGCTTTAATACCATAGTCGCTGAGCATGAGGGAGTCAACCTCCCCGCTGGCAGCCAACAAAGCGGTAAACGCATGATTTTGTTCAGGTACCAATAAACCGGATGAACCAAATTTATGTGTCAGGGCCTTTGAAAGAATGGGGGATATATTTGGGCCACCGGAGTAATGCCTAAAAAAATCCAAGGATGCAGGGAAACAACAGCTTGTATTCCACCCACAGATTCTTGCGAGCCCCCAAATAATGTAACAAGTGCGAGCGACTTTAGTCGCGAAAAAACCATTGCGCAAACTCCAAGGACCTACTCCTCGGCTGGATAGTTTATCTCTTTCAACGTCTCGGAGATGCTGTCCCAATCTATGGAGTCGTCCCATTCCACCGTGATCATCTTGCTCTCCGGGTCTCCCTCGACCGACTTCACCCCCGAAAGCTCGGACAGCTCGTTCTTTATGGTCATAACGCAATGATTACAAGTGATATTAGGTACTTTCACGGTTTTCCGGTTCATTTTTTATCTCCTTTCTCTACCTGTTTACTGGTATTTTTAGTATGGGTATCGGAAAAGAGTTTGTCAATAAGGAAAGAAGCGGTCTTGCCGGGACAAAGTGATCCTTACGGAGGGTTAAAGGAACGGCTTGGAGCTTTTTCAGCTTCCAGCTTTGCAAGCTGCCTACTTTTACAACCGCGCCAATCCGTGATATTTTATCCGTTTCGACAACTTTTTCGGAGGTGTTTTTTATGAAAGAAGTGGTGTTGGTATCAGGGGCCCGTACTGCAGTTGGGAAGTTCGGGGGGAGTTTGATGGATTACCCGGCGCCGGACCTGATGGGACTTATAATCAAGGAGTCTCTCTCCCGGGCGGGTGTTGCTCCTGAGCTGGTGGCCGACGTTGTGGTGGGCCAGTGCATGCAGCGCACGGACGAGCTTGTTACCGGCCGGCTTGCCGGCTTGAAGGCGGGCTGCCCCATATCGGTACCGGGCGTGACCATCCAGCGCAACTGCGCGTCCGGCATGCAGGCGGTGATCTACGCGGCTCAGCAGATCATGCTGGGTGACGAGGACGTAATGGTAGCGGGCGGCGTCGAGGTCATGAGCCGTGTCCCTTACTGCTTGAACGAGGCGAGGTGGGGAAAACGGCTTCAGCACGGGACCATGTCGGACGGGGTGTGGGACGGCCTTACCGACCTCTGGAGCGGTCTTATCATGGGCCTGACCGCAGAGAACCTGGCGGAGAAGTACGGCATCAGCAGGGAGGAGCAGGACGAGGTCGCGGTCCGGAGCCACAACAACGCGGAGGCGGCCATAAAAGAGGGCAGGTTCAAAGAGGAGATAATGCCGGTCGAGATTCCGCAGAAGAAGGGAGATCCCCTGGTCTTCGACACTGACGAGCACCTGCGCTACGGCCTCACCATGGAACAGGTGTCCAAGCTGAAGCCAACCTTTAAAAAGGACGGCACAGTAACCGCGGCCAATGCCTCAGGCATAAACGACGCCGCGGCAGCCGTAGTTCTCATGAGCGCGGACAAGGCCAAGGACATGGGAATCGAGCCCCTGGCAAAGCTCCGGGGCTACGGAATAGCGGGTGTCGAGCCCGAGCTCATGGGGTACGGGCCGGTGCCGGCAACCAACAAGGCCATGGAAAAAACCGGCATGAGCCTCGCAGACATGGAGCTCATCGAGCTCAACGAGGCCTTTGCCGCCCAGTACCTGGCCTGCGAGAAACTCCTCGGACTGAACCGCGACATAACCAACGTGAACGGCTCCGGGATCGCACTCGGCCACCCGGTGGGATGCACCGGCGCCCGGATCATCGTGTCCCTCATCCACGAGATGAAAAAGAGGGGAAATACCCTCGGGCTGGCCTCCCTGTGCGTGGGAGGAGGAATGGGCGCCGCGTCCATCTGGGAGATGCTCTGAAGCTCTCGGCGTCCTTTTTACAGGCTTTGTCAAGCTGAGAATGACTTATGATATGCGAGCGGCGGAAATCGCGACTTTCGTCGCTCGCCCATCATAAGCTCTCACCTGTCATAATTTACAGAGTGCAATAAACGTTATGCCTTTCGAGAAGACCTTGAACAGCCTGTACCGCCTGACCCCTTCCCAGGTCAAATCCAGGGTCAAGGCAGCATTTGTCATATCCGCCCTCACCATGTTCGCGGCCTGTCCCAAGTTCTTCTACCAGTTCCGCGAGCTGGTCCATCGGGTTTCCGTGGAACCCGCCTCCGACCTGCAAATCTTCAAGGCCGCCCTGGGACAGGCCCTGATACTTTTCGCCGCGGCGCTTCTGTCTTCCCTGGTCGGGCTTCTTTATGCGGACCGGCTGTCCCTGCCCGGATTGGGCAAGTTCCGCAACCTCAAGTTCTGGCTGCCAGCCGCTCTTGTTATCGGACTGTGTCTCACCCCCCTGTCATACTACCTGGCCGACCGAAAGCTCATGAACCAGGTGCCGGAGATGTTCCCCGATGCAATGCACTGGGCAATGGCCTGGATAGCGGGATCAGCCCTGTCCCAGGAGGTCATCGCCCGGCTCGGGCTTTTCACCATCGCCGTGTACTTTCTCCGCTGGTTCAACTTCAAGGGCCATCCCTGGCCGGCCATACTGGTGGTCTGCCTTTTTACGGTCATGAACTTCCTGATCCTGAGCTATCGGTTCAAGCTGGCCGGAAGGATCGAGCCCGGACTCCTTCACCTTTCGCTCGCCTCTTCGTTCGTCTTCCAATGGGTCATGTGCGAGGTCTACCTGAGAAAGGGTTTCCTGGCCGCGGTCGCCTTGCACGCGGGGCTGAAGATCAAACTGCTTTTATACGCCGTCCTGCTTTGAAAGACCGCCCAGCCTTGCCTGCTCCAGCGGCATGGGCTATTATCTTGTCTTGACATGACTGGCAGTAAAAAAGGAGGTTTTAAATGCTTTCACGTTTTGTAAAACCGCTCCTGGCGGCGACAGTGCTTCTATTTTTCACGGCTTCTGTGCAGGCAGTCCCCACGACCGACGACCCGGAGGCGTGGAAGGGGCTTAGCAAGGAGCAGATAAAAAAGGTCAAGTCGGGCGAGGTTGTAATTATGGACCAGGACACCAGCGAGGGTGGCGAGGACCAGAAGCGCTTCATCCGGGCGGCCATGATATTCGACCAGCCCATTGACAAGGCGTGGAAGCTGGTGCGCCAGACCGAGATGCAGCACCGGTTTCTGCCCGACCTTAAAAAGTGCGAGCTGGTAAAGCGGACCGAAAAAGGCGACCGGGTGGACTTCCACGTCGAGATAGCCATGTTCGACATTGATTACCGGGTCCGACATCATTACGACGATAAGAACCGGCACCTGTGGTGGCACCTGGACGAGAATTACGACAACGACATGAAGCGGGTGGACGGTTTCTGGAAGCTCTACAAGCTGGACGAGAACCGGACGCTGGCCCGCTACGGCACCAAGGTCGAGGTCATGAGCTTCATTCCCGACTTTATCATGAAGCGGCTCACCAAGAGTAGTCTTCCAGCCAACATGAAGGCCTATTACAAGTACGTGCAGTCCGGCGGGACTTACACCAAGCCGGGCTTCGAGGAATGATCGGATTTGCTCCCGGGCTCCCCGCGGCCGGGAGGTAACAGAAGGAGGAGGAATGTCCTATTCTACGATCCCGAAACGGCTCCAGGACTTTGCTTCCAAATGGGTGCCGGGTCTCAAGACATACCTTCAACGGGAAGGCTTGCGCGACGCTGACAAGCTGATCCGGGACGAGCTGGTCGAGCGGCTGGACAAGGTCCGCAAGGCCCTTGACAAGGCCAAGGCCCGGCGGGTGGATCGGGGCAGCTTAAAGAACCTTGACAAGCTGGACCGGGCGACCCGGAAGATCGAGAAGGTCCGGGACACCATCAAGTACGACTCGAGGGGCTACCGGGGCGTCTTCGACCCGGAAGAAGTGGCGGAGAACCAGTTGGCCGCTCTTATAGATTTTGACACCAGGCTGTTCGAGTTCGTGGACGTTCTGGACCAGGAGGTCGAAAAGGTCGTATCCCTTGCCGATGACCAACTGCAGGACGCTCTTTACGAGTTCGAAGAGAAAGTGGAGGGACTCCACAGCACCCTGGGCGAAAGGGAGCAGTACTCCACCGGCAATCTTCCGCAACCGCAAAAGTAAAGCAACCGAAAAAAATGATTCCGCCCGCCTGCGGGCCGGACGCCAGAAAAGGAGAACACGATGGCTGTATTGGACATCATCGAGTATTTTGACGAAACCGGCGAGGAGATGGTCCGCCGCATCCCCGAACAGGGGTCTGCGGAGACCAAGTACGGCAGTCAGCTCGTGGTCCGGGAAAACCAGCAGGCCGTGTTCTTCCGGGACGGCAAGGCTTTGGACGTCATGGGTCCGGGCAGGCACACCCTTTCCACCCAGAACATCCCCCTTCTCACCAAGCTCTTGACCCGGCTGACCGGCTTCGGTCCCGACTCTCCCTTCCGGGTCGAGGTCATCTTCGTGAACATGAAGGTCTTCACCAACCTGAGGTGGGGCACCCGGGAGCCGGTGGCTTTCCGGGACGCCGAGCTGGGCCTGGTCCGGCTCCGGGCGTTCGGGAACTACACCATGCGGGTGGTCGAGCCCCAGTTGTTCGTGAACACCCTGGTAGGGACCCAGGGAAAGTACAGCACCTCCGAGATTGACTCCTATCTGCGCGACGTGGTGGTGGCACGGCTTAACGACCTCTTGGGTGAGCAGCTCAAGACCATCTTCGACCTGCCCGCGCTCTACGACGAGTTGGGGGTGGCCTTGAAGTCAAGGGTCGCGGACGACTTTACCAAGTACGGGCTCGAGATGATAGACTTCTTCGTCCAGTCCATCACTCCCCCGGAAGAGGTCCAGAAGATGATAGACGAGCGCTCCGGCATGGGCGCGGTGGGAGACCTCGGCAAGTTCACCCAGTTCCAGGCGGCCAAAAGCATGCGCGACGCCGCCCGCGGAGGCGGAGAAGGCGGCGAGGGAAGCGCGGCTTCCGCGGGCATGGGCATGGGAGTGGGCGCCGGTCTCGGCTTCATGATGCCGGGCATTATGGGCCAGTCCATGAAGCAGGCGGGACAGCAGGCAGGACAAGCGGCCGGACAGGGAGCAGCCGGACAGCAGGGCCAGGCACAGGCATGCCCGTCCTGCCAGGCACAGGTCCAGCCCGGCTTCAAGTTTTGTCCCAACTGCGGCGGCCAAATGCCACAGGCCAGTGCATGTCCAGACTGCGGGAACGAAGTACAGGCGGGCTTCAAGTTCTGCCCCAACTGCGGCCGGAACCTGGAAGCCAAGCCGACCTGTCCGAAGTGTAATAACGAGATCGAGCCCGGCGCCAAGTTCTGCCCCCATTGCGGGAACAAGATGGAATAAGGAATCGGCGTGCCGGTGCAGGATCCGGGAAGGATTTTGTAAACTGGATGTCCACTTTACTCCAGCAGCCACAAGATGTAGAATAATATTATGGACATTGTGTATCCAGGACACCCTTTTGACGGCGTTTACTACACTCGGACAATCACGAAATCAATGAGTGGTTTCCCGAAGAAAAGGATCAAGCAGGGCGAGGACAAGATAGAGGTGTATGGGGACGAAGTGGCTACCCCTCTGTTCAAGATTTTTCATATAAAGTGATAGACACATAAATTATTATAGAGAAAAGATTGTTAAACCCATGATTGCTACTAATTGGGAACACAGACTTAGACAGAAGATCATCACAAATGCCATAGGCGATCCGATTTTTTATGACGGATTAGATCAGGCTGCGAATGAAATAAAAAATGAGGCCAAAAAATCAATAAACGAAGCCACGATTGCTGGAATTTTTGAGCGAGTACTGTATCACACCTTGCGTTCTATCGGCTTATATTTTCACCCAGAAAAGGAAACCACTGTAGAAACAGAGAGGCATGTTCGTAAAGGCCGAACTGATGCACGATTAGGCGCATTAGTTATTGAATATAAACACTTTTCTAAACTGCAAAATGAAGAAACTATCGAAGAAGCCATCCAGCAACTTGAAAACTATATTAAGTCTATTTCAGAACAAGATGATACTGAAACAATAGGTTTCTTAACCGATGGCTTTAACTGTTATGAAATACGCTCTATCTCGGGAGAAATTGTAGCTCTCTCTGGCCGTACTGAGTTGAACAAAGACGTTCTTTTGCGCATTACGAGGAGTATTTTATCTCTCGATCAGTATGCCCTTAATGCGCGCAATCTTGTTAGAGACTTTTGTGGTAAACAATTTTCAGGAGTCTTATTTGATGTAGCTCGCACTCTAAAGAATGTTTTGGTCTCTTCACCCACTCCAAAAACTAAAATGCTGTTCTCTGAATGGGAAGCTATGTTTAGACTCGCGCATGAGGATCAGTCCCAGCAACGCCGTATAGAAGAACGAAGGCGAGTCTTAGGAGAAATTTTTAAAATAACAATAAGTACACCAGAAGAAGAATACATTTCTCTATTTGCTCTGCACACTGCTTACGCAATTATATTAAAATTGATTTCATATCGGGTGGTGTCGGATGTACAATTCGGGGCTGTTCTCCAAAATTATAAAGACCTATTGTCTGCTGAAAATGATAATATCCAGGCTTTCTGCAACAGATTAGAAGATGGAGATTTGTTTAGACAAGTTGGGATATTAAATCTTCTCGAGGGCGATTTCTTTTCTTGGTATGCGGATCCGAATCAATGGAGTGCTGATTTAGCTTCCTCTGTAAAAGAGATCCTAACAATTCTTGGAAAATATGAGGATGTAAATAGCATTTTTGAATCGAGAAGCGTCGTTGATCTTTTTCGCTCCCTGTATGAAGCAAGTGTTCCTCAAGTTATCCGCGCAAGCTTTGGTGAGTTTTACACCCCATATTGGTTAGCGAATCATGTTCTTGAAAGCTCTCGACTTGAGCCAAATTGGACTGCATTAGATCCTTGTTGTGGCTCTGGAACATTCATTATAGCAGCAATTGCAAAAATCCGCGAAGAGCTTAAAAATCAAGACAAACTGTCAGTTTTAAATGCAATACTAAAAAGAGTAGCTGCTATTGACTTAAACCCTTTAGCAGTTTTAACAACT
Organism: bacterium; assembly: GCA_046484135.1. Lineage (GTDB taxonomy): Bacteria > RBG-13-61-14 > RBG-13-61-14 > RBG-13-61-14 > DATKZS01 > CAYQTK01. The sequence goes on along the minus strand of JAWOBU010000254.1, from coordinate 5,314 downwards.
CGGATTCACTATTTTATACATATTGTGGACTTGCTCCCTAAAGAAATGTCAGATTTAGTGATTCCAGTCTATTTAGGTGATGCTTCATGTGTTCCAGAGCTTGTAAAGGAAGAAGGGGAACAATTTTTCGAGTATCAACTACCTACTGTTATAGGCGTAATTAGCTTCAGATTGCCATTAATTCTTTCCCAAAACACCCCTCGATTTTTGAAAATCATGCATGAATACGAGCAGGCTATTTATGACCAGGAGGAAAATTATGCGAATGAACTTTTGATAAATAATTTACCAGCAGAAAGACGTTCTGAAGCAGTCATAAGGAATATTGAAAGCTTAACATCAGTATTGATAGACCTTGAACGAAAGGAATGGAATGGTATTTGGGCCAGGATAATTTCAAATTTTTTGACAGTCGCTTCTCTAAAGCGCTTCACTAATATTGTGGGGAACCCGCCGTGGATTGACTGGAAGAATTTGCCAGAAGGATATCGACAAAAAGTTAAGGTACTTTGCATAGATAAAGGCCTTTTTTCTGGGGCTGGCAGGACAGGCGGAATTAATTTAAACATATGTGCTTTAATTGCACATGTTTCGATTACTAGTTGGCTTGAAGAAAATGGGCATTTAGCCTTTTTAATGCCTCGAGAACTAGCTTATCAAGCCTCGTATGAAGGTTGGCGCCATTCCATAGGTGGAGAGAATTGTCATATATCTGAATTTCATGATTGGTCTTTAGTTGGTCATCCTTTTGATCCGGTTAAAGAAGATTTTATGACTTATGTATTAACATATACATCCGGTGATCAGAGAATTATCAAAACACCTGTGTACATCAAAAAGACGAAGAAGGCAAATGCCAGTTCTTGGAAATCACAAATAGAAGCATTTAACCACATTGAGGTTAAAACAACCTATGCAGGACAAATTAGGGATGGGAGTTCATCTTATACCTTTTCCGACAGTGTTAAAAGATTACAGGAGTTATCGAAAATCGGTGGGAATTGTGAATATATAGGACGCGAAGGCATCGAATTTTACCCCCAAGAAATAATGCTTTTTTATTACGATTCCCCTGGACCGAAAGAAGGAACCGTTTTTGTTCGTAACGTACAAATGAAAAAATCAAAATATCGCGTTGCAGAAGAAAGAATTTTATTAGAGAGTAAATATCTGTATCCGCTTGTTAAAGGCCCCAATATTGAATGCTTTAATTACAATGATCCAGGTTTTATTGTTCCATTTCCATATGAGAACGAGGATCCACATCGACCCATAACTCGTAAGGAATTAAGAAAGAGAACTGGTTCTCCCTTGCTCCTTAAATATTTTGAAAAATATGAAAAACTTATCAAAGGCCAAACGGATTATAGCGATTCAATTCGCGCAGACGGTGAATTCTATGGAGTTGCAAGGACAGGGCCTTATTCATTCCATAATACTTATGTAGCCTATAGAGATAACACTAAGTGGCGTGCAACAGTTGTTACAGGTAAAGAGATGCCATGGGGTGAATATAAAAGATATCTGTTTCAAAACCATGCGGTGTCGATGTGTGAAGTTTCTGATCGAAGTCGTTTTATTGACGAAGAGGAAGCCCATTATATTTGCGGCATTTTAAACACCCCAATCGTAGAGGAGTTTGTACTTTCCTCCTCGGACAGTAGGTCATTTAAAATAAGACCGCCTGTATATCTACCAGAATTTAATAAAGACGAAGAAAAGCATCTGCGTATTGCAAAGTTGAGCAAGAAAGCCCATATGGGACTAGAGGATATTGATAGTGTTAGAATTGCTATTGAAAAATTATATTTACTGATGTGCCAAGAAAATCCAAATGCACTACAATTGCCTGGCCAATCAGCTAAAATTTAAATAAATGGGGCCATTTTACTCCACCAGCCACAAGATGGAGAATAAGTGCCATGGAGATAAACTGTACCCAGTGCGGGGCCGGCGTACCCATCGAGGAGGACAGCGAGTTTGTCCGCTGCCCTTACTGCGAGACGGCGCTGTACGTGGACACGGACCGGACCCTCAAGCACTACTACTTCGTGCCCCAGGTCGCGGAAAAGGACCTGCCCTATAACCTCGGCCGCAAGCTCGCCTACATGGAAATAGACGAGAAGGTGAACATAACCAGCGTCCGCCTCGTTTACTTCCCGTTCTGGAGACTGCACCTGGCCACCGGCGGCATCCTGGCGGTGCCGGCGGCCCCTCCGCCGGTCGAGGACCTCTTCGAGTACAAGTTTCCGGCAGGCGACTTAAAGCTGTTCAATCACGACATCCTGAGCGAGCACGAGACCGTTGACAAGGAGCTCGCCCTGGAGGACGCGGTCATGGAGGCCAGAAAGGACCTGGACCCGGACAAGGCCAGGTTCTCGGACGCGGCGCTCGTGCATATCCCGATTTACGATGTAAGCTACACCTGCCGGAACTCGAAGAACCGGGCGGTGGTGGACGCGGTCTCCGGCAACACCTTTGCCGACGAGTGGCCGCCCGCACCGCAAAAGCACAAGGACCGGGTGCTGGGATGGATCACCGCTTTATCCCTTGGACTTTTCACCATCGAGGCCGCCCTCATACCGGGGGTGCTTTTTCTGGCCCCTGCGTATGCGCTCACCGGCGCAGGACTCTATTACTACACCAAAAGGACCCTTACCAAGATGGGATGGTAGATGGCAAGAATAAAACACGTTAACTGCCCCACCTGCGGAGGAACTCTCGGAGTCGGAGGAATGGAGCGGCTCGTCAAATGCCGCTACTGCGACAACTGGTCCCTGGTGGAAGGACCCGACCTGGTGCCCGAGTACTATATTAAACCGGGCCTCGAAGAAAAGGACGCCCGCCGGGTGCTGCAAAGGTTCCTGACCCAGTCGGCTTTCCCGGACGGGCTGTTGAAGTCCTCCCGGTTCCATTCCGCCAGGCTCTTTTTCGTGCCCTTTTACGAGCTCTCCGCCCGCAGGCTCGGCACCATGACCCATCAGGAAGTCCAGAGTAAGGTCCCCCGGATGCGGGCCGACTACGTGGGAGCAGCAGGGTCCTCGACCGGCATGACGCGGTCGTTCCGGTCTTATGATTATAAGGAGAAAAAAGACACGGTGGACACCCGGGTAGTGATGGGGGACGTGCACCGGATCGAGCCTGCGACCACCCATTCCGAGTGGGCGCTGGAGGAGGCGGAGCTGAGCTCTTTGCGCACGGACCAGGAGGGGGTGCTGGTTCCCATGGACCGTCGTGCCATGGAGAAAAAGGGCCGGATTTACGACGCCACCCGGAACGTGGACGCTATCTTACAGGCGATGACCTCGGGTAACCTGAGCAGCCGTTTGGAGGACAACACTCGCATGGAGGAGGCCCGGGTCAAGAAAATTTTTTATCCGGTCTGGCGGGTCAAGTATCAGCACCAGGGCCGTCTTTACGGTGCCACCATTGACGGGGTCACCGGCAAGATCATGTCCGCGCGCGCTCCTAACGACGACCGGCTGCGCATCTTCTGGATACTGCTTTCCACCGCGGTGGTGGCGCTGGTGGCCGGTAAAGGGGGCAGGCTGGCCGCGTCCGCGTTGTTCCTGGACAAGGCCGGCGGAGCTGCTTCCGGTGTGCCTTCCATCTTCTTTGTCGAGTTCTCCTACGTGCTCCTTGTTCTGCTCCTGGTGGGAGTGGCCGTCGGAGCGCTTATTATCGGCTTCGGGTGGGACAAGTTCCGCTACCAGAGCGAGGTAGTGGTCCGGGGCAGCTCGGTGCGGGTGATAAGCATCAACCGGCCGGAGACCACCAGGTTCGACATCGTAAGCCGGTATGCCCAGCGCATCCTGTCCGGGCTGTTCGATCTCGAAGCGGGGGGCCGGGGGTCGTGGTGGCGATGAGCAAGCTCAAGATACTGCCCCTGGTGTGCCCGGACTGCGGCCGGACACTTTTCGGGCTTCGCTATGATAAGGTCTTCATGTGCATGCAGTGCCTTCTGGGGCTGGCCCCTGCCGAACAGGGATGGAAAAGATATAAACTGGAGTTCCCGGTGCTGGACGAAACGCCAGCGGACCCGCCCCTGTATCTCCCCATGTGGAAGATGAAAGTGGACGTTAAGGCCGACCCGCAAAACAAGTTCCAGAAAGCTTCCCTGCGTATCCTCGAAGACCTCGACCACGTCTGGGCCACCGGCTTCAGCATCATAAGGCCAAGTTACTATGCCGACCCCGGACTCGCATACACGGAGCAGAAAGTGGACCCCGAAGCCTACGACGGAATACCTCCCCGCGCCTTTGTGGCTGGCTGCACCCGCGGAACCGAAGAAGCCGACCGGTACGCGGAACTCTATGTCACCCTCATGCTGGACAAGCGCGCCGACGTTACCGGCATGGAAATAAACGTAACCCCCCTCTCCTACTCCTTGTGGGCCATGCCTTTCACGGAAAGGGAAGGCAAGGTCCGAGACATGTTCGCCGGACTGGAAATTCCCGTGTTCGCCCTGGACGATTACCTGGACATAAAAAGAATAAGAGAAAGGCTCTGAGGTGAGCGCGGAAAACCTACGCCGTCGGCGGGCTTTCTAACATCCTGGTCCTATTTTTCCCACTTTCCTCCGGACTCGACGCGCTTCTTGATGCTTCTGGCCACTTGGGGCAGGTCGCGGGAGGTCAGGTAGTCCTGGATGAAGCCGGGCACTTTGAGGCCGGTCTCGACCTTGGTGGCCGCATAGGTAAACAGGGTGTGCTTTTCGTCTATCTTTTCGAACTTGAAGAACCCTTCCACCTCCTCCAGGTCGTGGGGATAGTCCTTGTCCAGCTTGTAGTCCACCCGGCGCTTTTCCGGGTCCACCGTGTAAAGCACGGTGTACTCCACGTCCACCACGTAAAACCCGAACACCTTGTGCACCAGCGCCTTGTTGTCCCAGCTTTTTATGACCTCGCTCTTCTTCTTGCGGGGAAAGTAAAGGTGGTGTTTGTCGAACTCGCAGAAGATTTGAAAGCTCCTGTCCACCGGCTTGTTGATGATGATGACCGACTGGCCGTAGCCCTCGATCTCGCCTTTCTCGTTCTCCTTTTTAACGTGCTGGTAGATGGGCTCGCCTTTTAAAAGCTTGTCGCGCTCCTCCTTGCTGAAACCGGAAAGAGGAGAGCCGTCCTTCGAGCCGGACTCCTCGCCCGAGTTCGCCCCGGAGCCGGCAAGAACAAGACAGACAAACACCGCGGCCACAAACGGTCCTAATAATTTTCGGCTGATACTCTTCATGACAGTCCTTCCAAAAGTAGGTTTATTGTGCGAAGTCAGTTGCGGCTCCCGTCGCCCGCACGTTAGATAATAACACTCATCACAG
>JAWOBU010000222.1:0-9678 GCA_046484135.1 bacterium | reverse complement strand
TTTCCCGGCCGGTAGATATCGATGGCCAGCCAGGTGACGTTCCGCATGGGGACCATCACGTTCATCTCGGTGATTACTTTCCGGTGTTCTCCTTTCGGGATGTCCGCCCAATTGGCAATAATGGCATAACAGCCGTAGGTAAGGCAGAGGATGAGAACGAGGGCCGCAGGAACAAGCATTCGTTTCTTTTTCATAGAACACTCCTTTTTTTACCTTGTGGAAAACAATATATTTTATGCCGCCACTCTTGTCAAAATCTCTATCACCGCTTGAGCCTCTTGCAAAAAGGCCGGAGAAAAGGTGGGAGAGACCTCCAGGTCTCGATGATCGCGAGCTGGAGCTCGCTCCCACCATCCAAAGCCTTTACTACCACTTCGATAATCAGACTTTTGCAAGTGGCTCCGCTTATAAGAAATTTCCCGGAAAGAAGTGCATGGTGCGAGAAACTGAAGTCGTGATGCAACCCGAACGGGCCGGGATTGACAGCCTGATCCCGCTCGTGCATTATTAAAAGTCAAGCTTGGAAAAGGACTATCTCTTAATCCATGTCATTCTTTAATTACTTTACCGACTCGGAGCGCGGCGGCGCGGCGCGGGCCGTGGAGTTGAAGAACCGGATTTTCAACGCGGTCTGTCCGGTCCTGGTAAAACTCCGGGTTCATCCCGATACCCTGACTTACACCGGACTTGCCATGCTTACCGGCGTGGTGATATGGTTTGTGTCCCACCCTTACCGGGCCTTCTTCTTCCTGGTCCTTTACGTGATCATTGACGGCCTGGACGGCTCTTACGCGAGATACTTAAACCGCCCCACCCAGGCGGGCGCTTTCACCGACATAGTGGCAGACCAGCTCGGCATGGTGGTCATCACGCTGGGTTTCATCCAGTACCGGATGCTGGACGGCCAGGTAGGGGCCTATTACATCATGATCTATCTCGTCATGATAACCTTCAGCGTGCTCCAGAACGCCCACAACATACCCATGCAGTACATCTTCCGGAGCAAGTACGTGCTCTACGCCATCTATACCCTCTGGGCCTTTACCGGCGTTAACCTGGCGCCCGTACTGCTGCCGCTCTTTTGCGCGGTCATGACCTTTTCAGTGGTCCAGAGCTTTCTCCGGTTGAAGCGCGGCTTTTACTGGAAGTACGACCTTCCCAAGCTCATCCGGCAAGACCGGGAAATCCGCGAGCAGGGCGGGACCCCTCCGCGGTTCTGGTCTCCCATGAAGTTCATCCTGCCGGCGCTGACTGTTGCCGCACTTCTTTTCGCGGGCGGTTACACCCAGATCATCTCCATGCTGGAGCCTGCCGAGCTTCGGCCGGACTGGAAAGAGCGAGGCAAGCTTCCCCTGCTCAGCGAGAAGGAGAAGCCGAGGTCGGTGACGACGTACCGGGACGGCTGGCTTGTCTCCACTCATCATCCGAAGACGCGCTTCGCTAAAGTATATTTCCTGGACAAGTCAGCAAAAGACCTGCAGGGATTTTTCCGGGTGCCATGGGCCGTGCACCAGGACCACGGAGCTGCTGCTTATAAGGGCCGGCTCTACCTTGCCGACCGCTTGTCCAAGCGTGTGTACGACATAGACATCGAAGCCAGCCTGGGCCGCAAGACGGCTGTGCTGGACGGCAGCTTTGACACCACCCTGGAGGCGCCGGTGGGATGCGACCTGGTAAAGGTGCAGGGAAAGACCAGGATGCTCATTTCCGAGTACATGCACCATTACAAGACCCTGGCGGTGAACTATCAAAAAGCTCTCGAACAAGGCACGGCCAAGGAAGCCATAGTGGGCTGGTACCGGAACGCAGGGTTCTCGCGGGGGCTGGCCTGCAAGGAGCACCTGTCCCTGGAAATGAACAGCTCGCTGTGGAAAGACTTGATTTACGCGGTGGACACCAGAAAGGCCATCCAAGAGGGGTACCTGCGCGCAGGAATCCTCCTTAAAATAGCCTCCCCCAAGTGGAGATGCCGGGACCTTTCCATAACCGGCAACACCATCGCACTGGTGGACGGTGAAAGCCATGTCCTCTATACCGCAGAACTGCCGGTCCTGAAAAAGCTCTACTCTCAATAATTCCCCAAACCGTGAAGCTGACCCGGCCCGGAAGCCGGTTTGACTGCCTGCCGGCCCACATCTATTATTGGTTACGAGATGCACTCGACTCCGGCAGAAGCGGGAAAGCATGAACGGGCGGCCTGGTACCTGGGACTCATACTGTTTGTTCTCGCGGTCCATCTGCCCTCTTTGTGGGTCCCTTTTCAGTTCGACGACTTCCATCACATAGACGAAAACCCGGCCGTGGAGTCCATTTCCAACATTCCAGATTTTTTCCAAGACCCGTCGCTCTTCTCCAGCCGGTCGGGCGAAGGCATGTACCGGCCCGTTCTCATGAGCACCCACGCCCTCAATTACGCCTTGTTCGGCTCCGGCCCCATGGGGTTCAGGGCGGTGAACCTGTTCCTTCATCTTGTAAATGCGATTATCGTACTTTCCCTGCTCCGGCGGTGGACGGGCAACTTGACCAAGGCCGGCCTGGGGGCCCTGTTCTGGTCGGGGGCCGCGATTCAACACGTAAGCGCAGGATACATAAGCGCCCGGTCCACACTGCTCGCGGCCCTCTTCATGCTCATCGCCCTGTGGCTGACAACCGGCAACAGAAAGAAATTACCGTCTTGGGGCCAAGCTATCCTGTTCTCGCTCTTTTACGTCCTCGCTCTTTTGACGAAGGAGATAGCTTTCGTGTTGCCTCTCCTGCTTTTGATCTACGACATTACCCTGGGAAGACAAAAAGGCACAAAGCTCCGGTCCCGCCTGCCGGTCTATATTCCCGCCTTCTCGGTCATGATCGCGTATCCTTTTTTCCGGATGGCCCTTTTCGAGGACCCTTTTGCCGGAGGAGCGGTGTCGCGGCTCTCTTACTTTCTCACCCAGCCGGAGGTCTTTTTCTATTACCTCTCCAAGACCTTCTTTCCGGTAAACCTGACCCTGATGCTGGACAAGCCGCTGGTGGAGGACCCCTTTACCTTGCCCGTCATGGCCGCCGTCGCAGGTGTGCTTTTTATTATCGCCGCCGCTATTTACGCCTTTCGCAAAGCTCCGGCCGTGTCCTTCGGGATTTTCTTCGCCCTCATCTGTCTCGCTCCAACCTCTACGGTGGTTCCCCTCTTCCTGGTGGCCAGCATCGAGAGGATGTACCTTCCCCTCCTCGGGCTTCTCATGGTCCCGGCATATCTCGCCGATGTGTTCTTTGCCGATGAGAGACGGAAAAAGAGGGCGGCCATTGTCCTGGCCTGCCTGGTTATCGGCATGAACGGACTCATAAGCGTAAGCCGCCACCTGGTCTGGCAGTCGGGAGCAACTTTGATGCGGGACATGATATTGAAAGCGCCGGAGAAGAGCACGCCCTGGACCTGGCTCGGCATAATGGAGATGGAAGAGAAGCGGTACCAGGACTCCAGGGAACACCTGTTCCACGCTTTGCGCATAAACCCCCACGACTCAGTGGCCCACCAGACCCTGGGAGAGATAGACCTGTTAGAGGGAAACTACCAAAAGGCGGGGAACCAGCTAAGAATGCTCTGCCTTGCCGACTCTCCGCAAAGCATCCGCGCATCCTCATGCGTCAAGCTGTCCATGGCTTACCTTAAACAGGACGAGCTACAAAAAGCGGAAAAGTTCTCTTCCCGCGCCCTTTCCCTGGAAAAGAAAAGCCCGGACGCCCACTACGTGCTGGGAAGAGTACATCAGCGCCGCGGCAACAAAAAAAAGGCCCGGCAACATTATCTAAAGGCGATCTCCATCGGGCCGGACTTCCCCGAGGTCGAGACCCAACTGGGGATACTGGCCCGCGAGCGCGGAGACCTGGAGACCGCCCGCCGCTACCTGGAGGGCGTAGCGGAAAAAGGCCATGAATGGTCCGAGGTCTACTTCAACCTGGGGATGCTGGAAGGCCAAAAAGGAAATCTGGAGAAGGCCCGGAATTGGTTTGAAAAGAGCATCAAGCTGACGCCGGAGGACCCTTATTCCTACTACGGCATGGGCATCTATCACGCCAAAAGCGGCAACCTGGAAAAAGCGCGCGATTACTTCGAGAAGGCAATACGACAAAAGCCGGACTTTGCCGAGGCCCGCGACTTCCTGGCCAAGGTTTACCTGGACCTGGCCCGAGGGGCTCCGCCGCAAGAGACAAAAAGGAAAGAGTACCTGCAAAAAGCAGCGGTCCACATTAACCGGCTTCTGGACCACGGCCAAGGCGAAGCGAGGAAAAAGGAATGGGAGAAGACAGCAGGCAGACCTCTGCCATGAGCCTTTTCCGGCCATGGTACCTAGTTGTCATGCTGGGGCTGGCTGCCGTCTTGCCCTATCTTCCCGGCATCAACGCGCCTTTCATATTCGACGACATGCCCAATATCGTGAATAACCCGGCCATTCTGAGCTTCGAACCCGGCCTTTTCCTCACCGATGCCGGCGCCTTCAGCGCCAAAACCGGCAACTGGCCCTACCGGCCGCTTACTGTAACCGTTAACTCTCTCCTCACGATGTCGTTCGGCTACACCGCGGCTGCCTGGCACGTTCTCCAGATCGTGCTCCATCTTTTCAATACAGTGCTGGTGTTAATGATCGCGGCCAGGGGGTTCCGGCTCGGCAGGGCCGCGTTTCTCCCCGCTTATATCTTTGCCGTCGCTCCTTTGCAGACCCAGGCCGTGCTTTACGCATCAGCCACGGGAGTGGTGCTCTCCTGCTTCTTTGCACTGACAGCCGTGCTGGCCATGGTTTACCTCGCGGACCGGAAAGACGCCGCGCTCGCCCCCCTGGTGGTCCTGTGCGCGGCCGCGGCTTTTATCTCCTATGAGGGTTCGCTGGCGCTCGTGCTCTGGCTGCCGCTCGTTCTTGTCGGCGGAGATCATCGCTTGCGGCAAAGAAAGCTTCTCGCGGTCATGGCAGTGGTTTTTCTCGTCGCTCTTTTATTCATGGCGGCGCGGGTGTGGTTTTCCCCCGGCGATTTCCTGTCCGGCCATAGCGAGATACGGCCCGCGTACTCGGGTCTCGAGCAGGTCATAACAGGGCTACAGCTTCCCTGGATCATGGCCGCGCTGCTCTTGTTTCCGAAAGCGCTGAACTTCTTCCACCATCCCGCTCTTCCGGCGGGCTTTGTTAGCGCTTCTTCTATCATCACTGTTCTTGCCACGCTCTTTATTTTCGGTTTAATTGTATGGTTGCGAAGGCATCGGCCTTTTGTCACCGGCATGGGATGGTACCTGGCCGCTCTGTTACCCGCGGCGCTGGTTTCTCTCAACCTCCCCTGGGCAGAGCACCGCTCCTACCTGGCCCTGCCCGGACTCCTGGCGGCTCTCGGGTACGCGGTTGCCGGCATCGGCGGACGCGGCAATTCCATACGCCGCTATCTCCAAGTCGGGCTTCTGATTCTTATTGTAGGCGCCTTGGCGATGAACACGGCGCTGCGGGCCCGGACCTGGACTTCGCCGGTCAGCCTTTTAAAAGACGCGATCGAGAAGTCTCCCGGCTACTACGTCCCCTGGCACCTGTTGGCCTCCCGCTACCTGGAAAGCGACGAATGCGAAAAGTCCTTGCGACTGGAAAGCCGGGCCCTCTCCCTGAAGCCCGACTTCGCCGACGGATATAACACCATAGTCCAGTGTTATCTTGAACAAGACAAACAGGGAAAAGCTCTAAAAGCGGCGGAGCGCGCAGTAAAACTGGAACCCGACAACCCCCTCTACCAGCGCAACCTGGCAGTGGTCCTGATACAATCCGGCCTGCACGAACGCGCCCGCTCCACGCTTAAAGAGCTTATTCATTCCCTCCCCCCATACCATCCGGTGCGGAGAATGGCGGAGAGAGACCTCGCCAGGATAAAAAACTGATCCGCGGATTCATGTTTTCAGAGTAATAAAAAGTTATTTTGGGGAAATACGGTTTTTCGGGTCCGGCGGTGTGCCGGACTTCTTCTGAAACACGATCAAGCAAGCGACAAAAGCCAGGCAGGCGGCAAGACCGGCAAGGGATCCGAAAAGACCGATGCGGAAAGAGACCGGCTGGAACCGAAGCTCGACCAGGTTTACACCCCCCTCTATCGGCACCGCCCGGAAACAGTGATCAGCCCGCAAAACCGGGACCTCTTTCCCCTCCACAAAAGCGCGCCAGCCCGGGTAGTACTGCTCCGACATGAACAATAATCCCCTGCCGCCGGCCATGGCCCGGTACTTGGCAACGCCCGGCTTCCGAGAAAGCAGCATGGCCGCTTCCCTGCCCGGTCTGCCGACCGGCTTTAAAGAACTCCGCAACCGTTCCGGCAACCGGGAAAGGTAAACCCGCCTGCTGAGCTCCTCTCTGCTCGCGGCGGAGAGCTTTGCCAGTGTTTCATCTTTCGAGCTCTCCTCCGCCCGGTGGACGATAAAGGCCCGCGGCATAGCGCTCTTGTTCGCGTATATCAAAACCTCCGGCGCCGGACTTTTTACACCCTGGATGGGAAGCGTCCGGTTCACTATCCGCGCGTTTTTCCACACGTGCAAAAGCCCGGGACAGCCTTCGCCGGCGGGATTGGACAACTCCAGTAAGACAGTGCGGCCCGCGTATTTCTGAAGCGAAAGCCGGACTTCCCGGTCTCTGCTTCGGCTCCGCAAATCCGGCGGGCGGCTGTAAACACCGCTTCGATATATCTCGTCCACTGTGTCGCCAAACCGGATGCGAACTGCAAAAACACCCGCCTCTTCACCGCTCTCTTCTCCGAGCTTGTACGTCTCGGGAGTGAACACAAGCGTGTCCTTTTTTCTAACGTGCACCTCGTACTGATATACCTCGCCCGGCCGGGCGGCCAGGGACCGTGCCGGTATCATTTCCTCTAGAGACTCATCTTTTGAAAGCTGATCGAACGGACCGGACAGACATTCCCGCCGGTGATAATAAGGGTCGCTCCAGGCGAGCTGATATGGCGAGGCAAACTTCAGGTTCAGCCCCCGGTCAATTATGTAGCCCAGGGAAACCAGGTCCAGGATGGGCTTACCGTCCCGGTTTATGAACTTGCCGTCCCGGAAATAATCGTTGATGCCCATGTCGGCAAGCTTGCCGTCCTTGAACCGGGCGGCGCGCGGGTCGGCAAGCGCCATGAGCTCGGCAAAGTTACGGGGGGGCACTGCCACCCAGCCGTCTACGGAGTCCATGCCCAGGGCGAGACCGGCGTGATATAAAAGCTCCTTGTCCTGGCGGCCCTTCCTGCTCACCATGATGTAGCGGGACGAGGAGCCGATCCTCTCCCCAACATCTTTAAGCCAGTCCGCGTATTCATAGCGCGAATGTTTGTTCTCGGGAAGGTAATAAACAGCCATGCCGTAAAGCTCGGCCGCCTGAAAAAGACAGAGCGCGGCCACCAGAGCGCCGGCAAGCCGCCGCGGTCGAAAACGACTGAAGGCGAGTAACGCGAGCAAAAACACAACGCAAAGGAGGGCGTTTATCTTCGAGAACGTGAACATGTCCGCGAAAAAAGAACCGGCAAAGTGAAGCAGAAAGCACAAGCCGAAAATGGCTGAGGCGTACACAAGAAGCCGCCGCCGCCCGAGGCGCTCTCTTTCTAAAAAGGATATAGCCTGCCCCGCCAGGATCACCAGAAAAAGCTGGCCCATGAAAAAGCTGAGTTCCGGGAAGTCCATGGCATTCAAGAAAGGAAACTGATACTGAAACCGCGACAGCAGAGGTATGCTCCCGAACGACCACATAAAAGCCAGAAGCGCCAGAATACCCAGTCCCCGCGAGGAAGGACGCGCCTTTACTATTATCGAGAACACCGCCAGGACAAAACTTAAAAAACCGAGATACAAATAAGGTTTGGCTATACCTGCATAGGTCTTGCCGGCGAATCCCTTGATCGGAACTAACAGGTTCCAGGAAAGACTCGCCGGCAGGCTGTTCTTGGTGAAATAAGAAAATGTCACTCCCTGGTTCCGGATGAAATGGTCCGTGTACTCGTAAAGAGGAAGAAACTGGACCAGACATAAAAAAGCGGCCGGAACAAAGATCAAGGCCAGGGCCGGGACCCGCCGGAGCCAGCCCGGATGACCGCGCACAAAAAGAGCGGTTGCAGGAACGGACATAAGCAAGCCATAGGCCGTGGACTCCACGTCTCCCCCCAGCACCTGGAGGGAGAAGAAAACCGCGCAGAGCAATAGATAAAAGCCCTTGCCCCGATACAGAAAACAGACCACGGAGAAAAGAAACCACGGTATCCAGACGTTGGAAGAAGTGCTGGGTAGAAAGTGTATGAAGTAAAAAGGCTTGCCACAGAACACGTAAGACAGGGCCGCAAACCAGGAACCGACCGGGGAAAGGCCGATGACGCGGCAGAGAAAATATACGCCGGAAGCGGCGATGAAAAGATGTAAGGGGTAAAAGTAGTTCACAACCACCGAGTAGTCGGACAACAGAAAAAGCCAGCCGAAAGGATAAAAACCACCGGTATGAGGAAAAGATGCAAAGGGAATGCCGCCGAAGAGGTTGCCGCTCCACAAGGGGAAAAAACCCTGTCGCCACGACTCCCGGATGAACTCCCGGAAGGGTATCCACTGGTAACCCAAGTCGTGTATCAAAGGCATGGACAGCGAAGTGGTCCCGGAAAAAACCCGGACCAGGAAAGGGACGGCGATCATGGTCGCCAGAACAAGCAGCGCCGCGTAATCATAAAACCCGTATCTTTTTTCCGGCTCGGACACAACTAAATTATAACCTTGTGCCGCCTCTGCGGCCAACTCCGGACCGGCTTTACAAAAAAGGACGGGAAACCCTGCCCGGAAAAAGATGTCTAAAACAAAACAGAAGAACCAGCGTGAAACCGCTTTTGCCGAGTACAAGCCATCGTGATAGATTAGCTTTGTTTCGAGAGCCAACAAAGATGCGGATAGAAGTCATAATACCCAACTACAACGGCGAAGACCTGCTTCCGGATTGTCTGGATTCACTTTACCGCCAGACCCGGCCGCCGGAGCGGGTGACCGTGGTTGACAACGGAAGCACGGACCGCTCCGGGCAAATAATCCGGGACCATCCCATGCGGTCCCGCCTGCTTCCTCTTCCGGAAAACCGGGGCTTTGCCGCTGCTGTAAACCTGGGCATAAAAGAGTCCGACGCAGACGTGGTGGCGCTCCTTAACAACGACATGGTCTGCGACCCGCGCTGGATCGAATTTGGAGAGAAGGCCCTGCAAGACAAGCCGCAGGCCTCCATGGCAGCGTCCCTTATCTTGAAAAGCACCGACCGTGATTTGGCAGACTCGGCGGGAGACACCTATCCTCCCCAAGCCAGGCCCGCCCATATCGCCCACGGCAAGCGGGCAGCAGCGTTCGAACACGACTGCCTGGAGGTGCTTTCTCCCTGCGCCGGCGCCGCCTTCTATCGGAAAACCATGTTCGATGACACGGGCTGTTTCGAGGAGAGCTTCTTCGCCTACCTGGAAGACGTGGACCTGGGACTCCGGGCCCGCTCGAAAGGGCATCTGTGCCTGCTCACGCCCCGGGCGGTGACCTATCATGCGGGTCCCGCCACTTTACTTGCGGACAAAAGCTCGAAAAAGCCGGTGGACTCGTCTTTTCGCGTGCGCTGGATCGCAGAGAACCGTGTTCGCGTCATGGCCCGGAATCTGCCGGCTTCCTGGCTCATAATATGGTCG
>JAWOBU010000202.1:0-13997 GCA_046484135.1 bacterium | reverse complement strand
CCGAATTCAGCGAGCCTTTCCTGAATTCCCCGATTTGTCGCAGCTCATTGATCAACTCTTCCGCTTCTTTTTTCTGCCGCTTGCTTTCAGTAGTCATGGTCAGTCTCCTTTCTGAATGTTTACTATACATTCAGAATTATAGCAAAAAAAGAAGTTATATACAACAGCCACCAAATATGTCGCACGCCCCCGGAAAAAAAATCCCGCCTTATTTCAAAGTCGAAAGTCCAGAGGGTAGAGCTTTACAATTAGGTTTAAGAAATGACCGCGGGCACTTCTGAACCCTTTTGTCAATGCCCCGAGCTTTTATAAACGCAACGGCGCGACGTAAGAGAGAAGAGCTTTTTTTTGCGCTTAAGGAACTGAGAGCTGTCGCGACTGAAGTCTCTCGCACGGAGGAAAACTTGAGCTCGGGCGAGTTCGGGGGACACCATGGAATGGCTAACTTCAAAGGTGGCGGTATGTTACCTTTTATAAAAACACAATAATCTCAGTAAGCTACATGCCTGCTTTAATCGAGAGCCATCGCAGAGAACATGCTTAAGTTAGCGGCATTCGGGACATTGACTTCCGTTCGGGGTTGTGGTAGTAACAAGTGCATTCATGATATTCATGGTAGAGGAATTTTGAAGCGGGTATGGCGACCGGGAACACAAGATCACGGGAAAATAAACATAAGCGCATAGCAATAGAGCAAAAATCGGGAAATAAACTTAATTGTAAAGATCTGACCCCGTCAAGCGAAAACGGCTCTATGCTTTCAAGAGCCTGGCGTTTACAGCTACGATTACCGTGCTAAGCGACATGAGCACGGCGCCGGCCGCGGGGCTTAAGATGATCCCCCACTTGAAAAGCACGCCGGCTGCCAGAGGGATGGCGAAAGCGTTGTATCCGGTTGCCCAGGCGAGGTTCTGGATCATCTTCCTGTAGGTTGACCCGGCCAGGGATATGAGCGAGACCGCGTCCAGGGGGTTGTTCTTGACCAGTACGACGTCCGCGGTTTCGATGGCCACGTCTGTCCCCGCGCCTATTGCGATCCCCACGTCGGCCTGGGCCAAGGCAGGCGCGTCGTTCACCCCGTCGCCGGCCATGGCCACTACCAGGCCGCGAGACTGCACCTCTTTCACCTTGGCGGCCTTCTCTTCGGGAAGCACCTCAGCGAAATAATCGTCCAGGCCAAGCTCCCGGGCCACGTACTCCGCCACCTTTGCGCTGTCCCCGGTGAGCATCATGGCCTGGATGCCTTTCTCCTTGAGCCGCGTGACCGCTTCCTTGGACTCTTGCCTGATGATGTCGGCAAGCGCGATGGCGGCTTTCACTTCATCTTCCATAACCACGAAGACAACCGTCTTGCCTTCGGAACTGAGCTTGTCAATCCTCTCATCCGAGATATCTATATTATTCTCCCTGAGGTAGCCCGGGCTTACCACCTTGACTTGTTTCCCGTTAACCGTGGCCTGTGCTCCCCTGCCGGTGATGGATTGGAAATTTTTTATCTCATGGAGGTCTTGAACTGAGGTTGCGATTGCCTGGGCGATAGGATGCTCAGAATGAGACTCAACGGACGCGGCATATTCAAGGACCTCTTCCCTTGAGACGTCATCGGTCAAGGTTAATACATCGCTCACCCCGAACCTTCCTTCGGTGAGGGTCCCGGTCTTGTCGAATATCACGGCCTGGATGTCCCTGGCCTTTTCAAAGCTCGCCCGGTTTCGGATGAGAAGTCCCTTTGCCGCGGCCAGCGAGGTGGAGACGGCCACCACCAATGGGATGGCCAGCCCCAGGGCATGGGGACAGGTGATCACCATGACGGTGACGGTGCGCTCCAAGGCAAAGGCAAAGTCCGTGTCCATGAACAGGAGCCAGGCCGAGAAAGTTATCCCGCCGGCAGCGAGGGCAATGACGGTAAGCCAGAGCGCGGCCCGGTTGGCCAGGTCCTGGGTGCGCGACTTGCTCTCCTGCGCCTTTCTCACCAGGTCAATCACCTGCGAGAGGAAAGACTCCTCGCCCGTCTTTTTCACAACCACGGTTATCGAGCCTTCTCCATTGATAGACCCTCCGATTACAGCTTCGCCGGCGCGCTTCTCAACCGGTTTGGATTCCCCCGTTAACATGGCTTCGTTCATAGAGGTCTCGCCTTCGATTACTTCTCCATCGGCAGGAACTTTCTCCCCGGGCTTGACAAGGATTCTGTCTTCATTCCTGAGCTCACTGATGGGCACGTCTTCGGTGGCGCCTCCATCAGTTACTTTGTGGGCCTCCGAGGGCATGAGGTTGGCCAGCTCCTCCAGCGCACTGGAAGCGCCCATCACCGACTTCATCTCGACCCAGTGGCCCAGTAGCATGATGTCAATCAAGGTGGCCAGCTCCCAGAAAAAAATCTTGCCGGGGATGAAAAAGACGACCACACCGCTGTAGCCGTAGGCCACGGTGATGGCAAGGGCAATCAGGGTCATCATACCCGGTTGTTTTTTCTCAAGCTCGTCAACGAGTCCCTTAAGGAACGGCCAGCCGCCGTAAAAGAAGATGAAAGTGGAGAAGACAAACAGTACGTATACGTCGCCGGTGAACCCGAGCGCCTCTCTCAGCCCGAAGAATTCCTGGATCGCGGGGGAAAGCCCTAAGACCGGAACGGTGACGAGCAAAGATATCCAGAAGCGCTTTTTAAAGTCTTCCACCATGTGGGCGTGATGCGAGTGATGTCCTTGACTCTTCCCCGTGTCATGGCCGGCGTGCCCGCGGCCGTTGCCGTGTTGCCCGTGGGCATTGCTCATTTCATGGTCATTGTCTTTCATTGCTCGCTCCTTCTGCTCATGGCTCGGCCTCATTGCCGCCCGCGCCTTTCTCCTTTACTTTATCATCATATAACGGTGGAGTTAATGTATCTCCCTGTATGGACGGTTCGATTGCCTTCTTAATCACCGGCGGTTTTTGGTGAAAATGCCGGGCCCATTCAACAACGATACATTTTCAGGATGAAGTTCCAGCCGCTCGGAATCATCCTCTGGCAGTGCTTGTTCTTTTTCAGGCTCATCGCATGTGAAAACAGGATAACACGTAACCATGGTGCCGTCGCCATATGATGAAAAATTTGGGTAGCGAGACTACGCTCCTGAGCATTACAAAGGTGATCCAGTTATTTCAGAAGAATCAGAAGAGAAGAAGTAAAATAAGTGGGCTTCTTATAAACTGGTACTCCGACTCAACAATTATGGAAGGACAATTCTGCACTATATACAATCGAGACCGGAGGCATATTTGACGCCAAGCTCAGAACCAGTAACGCAGACCCCTGACTTTTCTCGCAGGGGAAATTGGTTCCCAGTGATGAGACTTGAAAGTAACTTAAAGCAAGACTAGGCTTATTCAGGGCGGCGTTTGAATCCCCGGCCCGCCGGATATGGAGCGGGGGGTTGTCTTTGACAGGGGGCCTGAGCCGGCCATAAAAGTAACGCGGCCCCGTTGTTCGAGGGCCGCGCTTGTTGGTTATTATTCTTTTTCGCTCAGTTGGTCGCGAAGTTGACCGGGTTTTCGTTCCGGTTGGGGGTGCGGAGTTTTCTGAGGCTTTTCTCCACTATCTGTCTTACCCTCTCGCGGGAGATGTTGAAGTAGTTGCCGATCTCTTCGAGGGTGTACTCGGACTCCATCCCGATACCGAAGCGCATGCGGAGGATCATCTCCTCCTTGGGAGACAGGGTGCGGAGTGCGTCCTCGATCTCCTCGAACAGGAGGTTCTTGAACACTGCTTCGTCGGTCCGGTCAATCCTGGTGTCCTCGAGGATGTCCCCCAGCACGATCTCTTCCATGTCCGACACCTGGGACTCGAGGCTCACGGGATCGCGGGCCATGTGGATGAGGCCCACCACATCCTTTTCCGTCATTCCCATGGATTTGGCCAAGTCATCCACCGCGGGCTCCTTCTCCAGCTCGACGGAGAGCCTCCGGCTTTCGCGGTCCAGCCTGCGGATGCGGTCGTTCAGGTAGACGGGCACCTTGATGAGCTTGCTCTTTTCCGCGATGGCCCGGATGATGGACTGGTGGATCCACCAGGTGGCGTAGCTGGAGAACTTGAACCCCTTTCGGTAGTCGAACTTCTCGACGGCCCGGATGAGCCCGAGGTTTCCCTCCTGGATCAGGTCCGAGGTCGGGAGGATTCGGTTCCGGTAGCGGTTGGCGATCTTGACCACCAGCCGGAGGTTTGCCTCGACAAACTCGTTGCGCTTGGCCACCAGCTTCTTGTTGGCCGCCCGGAGCTTCTTGAGGTAGTTGCCCACCTCCTTGGCCGGAATGCCCAGCTCCTTCTTGGTCTCCCGCGAGGCGGACGGCTTCCGGCGGAGCTTCTGCTGGTGGGTATAAAGCCGGTGCTCGGCCTGGGCCACCTTGGCTTCGGTGACCTCTGCCGGCTGGTCCACAAAGGAGAACTGCTTCAAGATGTCAATCACGCCCTGCTTGGCGTCAAAGACCTCCTGAGCCTTCTGGAGCTCCTCCTCCGCGGAGTAAAGGTCCACCAAGTCCATCTCCTGAAGGTACAGGGACAGGACATCTCCATTGGAATCCGTGGAAGATTCTGTTTCGGATTCGGCCTCTTCCGGGGCCTCACCCTCTGACAGCTCGCCGGTGTCCACGCCCTGGAGCTGTTCTTCCTTGTCCTCCAACTCGTCCACGTCAATATAGTTTTTCTTCTTCGGTTTCATAAATCATCACCACTTCTTTAGTTTGTGACGGGTTGTCCCCTCTTCGGGTTTCAAATAATATGCCTTTTTCTACGAAAAAACATCATAGTTACGTTTCCCGCTTCCTCTTTTCTGGTAAACGCTTATAAACATTAAAAATTTTTAATCTGCTGCTTCTCAAGGAGACTATTAAACCCGCTTCCTTTCATGGGATCAAGCCCCGCCTGTACTCTTAGATGCAAATTTTTCATTCCGGAACCGAAATATTTTAGTCCTGCCCTTCTTCCTTTTAATGACCGCCTTTTTAATGACCGCCTCTATATATAATGTGTGTACCATCTAAGGAAGGTCAACAGAAAAAACCGGTTTTCGTCATTTTATTTTTAAGCTCGCGAGCCGGGCAGGGGAAAAATTCTTTTTTTCAACCGCTTCGTCCCTGTAAGAATGATAAAAGAGTAAAGTTTACCACAAAAAAGAGCTCATGTCAATATAATATAGCGGTGTAGCGTGGGATGAATAGAGGGGTCAGATATTTGCAATTAAGTTTATTTTCCTGATCTTTCTCCAAGGCTATGCGTTCTGGTTTGTTATCCTGTGATCTTGAGTTCCTGGGCACCATACATGCCTCAAAATTTCCAATCTGTCATGAATGCACTCATTAGTACCCCAAACCCGAACAGAAGTCAACCTGAAATGTATATATTCTATTTATACCATTAAAAACAAGGGCTTTAAAAGGGGTCAGTTCTTTACAATTAAGTTTATGATTGACTTCAGTCTATATTCCTGGGGTAATCGTGAGGCGAGTTGAGGTCTTGGCGGATACGGTCGGATGCTGTGTATCAGTTGATTTTAATGAAAAAAATTCAGGATTTCCTACGAAGCTCCAAGGCATAAACTTAATTGTAAAGATCTGACCCTGAAAATTAGGGCCGGAGGGGCGCTTGCATGAGGCCTTGTTCTTCGGGCATTCCGAGCATGATGTTCATGTTCTGGAGTGCGGCTCCGGATGCTCCTTTTACCAGGTTGTCCACTGCGGTGCTGACAATGGCTTCTTTTCCGGAGGACGCCAGGGTAACTGCGATGTCCACGAAGTTGGTCCCGCGGACGCTGGAGACGCAGGGTAATTCTCCAGGCGGCAGCACTTGCACAAAGGGCTCGTGCTGATAGGCGTCGGAGAGGATTTTATGGAGCGCGGCCGCGGTGGTTTTCCCGGTCAGGGTAAGGTAGATGGTCCCCAGGATGCCGCGGTTCATGGGCGCGAGGTGGGGGCTGAAGGTAACCCGGACCTTTTTTCCTGCGGCGATAGAGAGCTCCTGCTCCATCTCGGGGGTATGGCGGTGGGCGTACAGGTTATAGGGCCGCATGGCCTCGTTGACCTCGCAGTAGGAAAAGGCCAGGCTTTCCTTCCTGCCCGCGCCGGAGACGCCGGACTTCATGTCCGCGATCACGTGTCCGGTGTCGGCAAGTCCGGCGCGAAAGAGCGGCGCCAGCCCCAGGATAACGCCGGTGGGGTAGCAGCCGGGGTTTGCGACCAGGGCGGCCTTCCTGATCTTTTCGCGGTAGAGCTCTGGCATACCGTAGACGGCTTTTTTGATAAGGTCCGGGCGGCTGTGCTTTCCGTACCATTTTTCGTAGAGTTCTTGTTTTCTTAGCCGGAAGTCGGCGGAGAGGTCAATCACTTTAAGTCCTGCCTCGAGAGCTTTGGCTACCGCTTGCTGGCTCTGGGCGTGGGGCAGGCACATAAAGGCGAGCGTGGCTTTTTTCGCGATTTTTTTCGGGTCGAACTTCTCGATTTCGGGTAGCTCGTAGTTCCAAAAGCGTGGAAAGAGCTCGGCGTAGTTCTCGCCTGTATTCCGGCGGGAGGTGATGCTTGTGATGCGCACGCCTGGGTGGCCGAGGAGGAGTCTTACAAGCTCTTGGCCGGTGTATCCGGTTGCCCCTATTACCGCCACATTATTTTTATCATCCATCCTGTTTCAAGTCCCTTTTATGGTTAATTTCAGGCGTTCCGGGTCAAAGCGGCCCTTACCACCATGTCGGCGGCTATCCTTGCGATGGCCCAGAACACGACAATACCGAGGATGAGAAACAGGAGCTCGAGGCCCGGGCTTACCACGCCCGCGATCGAGGATATGAGAGCCGCCAGGACCAGAAGCACAAGCAAGAAGTTGAATACGAGTCCCACTGCCCGGATGGCCGGGTGTCTCTGCCGTT
The DNA here is from genome assembly GCA_046484135.1 of bacterium. Lineage (GTDB taxonomy): Bacteria > RBG-13-61-14 > RBG-13-61-14 > RBG-13-61-14 > DATKZS01 > CAYQTK01. The sequence goes on along the minus strand of JAWOBU010000202.1, from coordinate 7,107 downwards.
TTTTCCGGTTTAGGCCCACGCTGAACATGTCCCGGACCGGCCTGTCTTCCCTTTCGATACTGTAGCCGCAGGAGGGGCAGAGCCAGTAGGACCGGCCAACTCCCAGGTAAGCGAGTCCGGCGAGCACGGCCGCGAGCGCGGGCAGAAAAAGGAGCCGCACAAACAAGCCGGCCACCGCCAGCACCAGCCCCAGCGCCAGAAAAAGTAGAGGATAGACCCTCGAGTAGGGGAACTCTTTTTTGACCTCCATAAAGGAGGTGCACTGAATACAGCTTACCTGCGCCTGGCTTCCCGACCCGCCGGGCAGAAGCCTGGTAAGGTCGCGGCCTCTTTGGACGGAGGCTCCTTGCTTCTCTGCGGGAGACCGGCTCTCGGAAGTTTCTTCGGAAGAAGACTCAGCAGGCTCTCTGGTTTCAGCTTTCTCTTTTCTTTTCAGCCGACTTTTCTTTTTTTCAATCGGCGTGGTCCCCGTGCTCCGGCCGGCCACTTCCAGGTACGAGTCAGCCCTGCTTCTGGGTTCTCCGGTTTGCAGGTCTATCTCGCACCTTCTGCACACCTGTGCTTTAGGGGGATGAACGAGTCCGCACCTCTGGCATTTCATGCGGGTGTCCCCCTAGGCCGCGCCTTGGCCGGCGCCCTTTTCTTAAAGCATGTAGATGCGCTTCTTCCCATGGCGGTTTGATCAGGTAAAGCTTTTCTCCTCGATGTCGAGTGCCGCGGTTTCGTCGGACTTCAATACCTCGAGCTTGCCGGAGAGCTTGGGAAGCTCCATGCCGATGAAGAACCGGGCCGACTGCACCTTTCCGTCCAGGAAAGCGGCTTCGTCGTTGTCATTTATGACCTCTTTCTTGTCCTTATCTCCCACCAGCTCGGAAAGCTTTTTCTCAGCCTCAGAAGCCTGCCACAAAAGCATCCAGCCCAAAAGCACGTCGCCCATGGCCTCGAGAAGCGGGTATGCTTTTAAAAAGCCCAGCAAGTACTTCTCGCTTCCGGCTTCGCCTCCCACGTGGCGGACTGCGGCAACAAAATCGTTCTTCGCTTTTTCCACTTTTTCCGCATATGGTTTTAGCAGATCGCTCTTTTGGGCTTCTTCGAGTGTGGGGTCTATCTGTTGCATGAGACCTTCAAAGACCTTTCCCTTGGCCATGGGGAGCTTTCTTCCCAAGAGGTCCATGGCCTGGATGCCGGAGGTCCCCTCATAAATGGAGGTGATCTTTTCATCGCGTACGCACTGCTCGACCCGGTACTCGGAGCAGTAGCCGTATCCTCCCATGACCTGGACCGCGTACTCGGTGATCCGGAAGGACATGTCCGAGCCATAGGCCTTTACTATGGGAGTGAGGAGCTCGACCATGCCCTGCCAGAACTTCTGCTCGTCTCCTTCGACCACCTGGGCCCGATCCAGGCACATGCCGGTGTAGTAATTGAGAGCACGGAGCCCTTCGGTCATGGACTTCATCCACATAAGCATCCGCCGCACGTCCGGGTGCTGGATGATGGGAACCGGCGGCGCTTCCGGGTTCTTGCCCTGGCTCAGGTGACGGCCCTGCAATCGCTCGCGCGCGTAGGCCTGGCAGAGCTGGTAGGCGGTGGAAGCTATGCCCATGGCCTGGGTCGCAACCAGAAGCCGCTCCTCGTTCATCATGATGAACATGATCTTGAGACCTTCGCGGGCGTTGCCCAGAAGCTCGCCTGTGCAGTTGCCCTCGTCTCCGAACGCGAGCTGGCAGGTGGCGGAGCCTTTAAGGCCCATCTTGTGCTCGATGCCCAGGCACTTTACGTCGTTGTTTTCTCCCGCGGACCCGTCTTCTTTTACTTTGTTCTTGGGCACGATAAAAAGGGAGATTCCTTTGGGGCCTGGCGGGTCCCCTTCGATCCGGGCCAGGAGCGGATGCACGATGTTTTCGCGAAGGTCGTTCTCGCCCGCGGTGATGAAGATTTTCTGTCCCTCGATCTTGTAGGTGCCGTCATCCAGGGGAGTGGCCTTGGTCTTCATGATGCCCAGGTCAGAGCCGGCGCCCGGCTCGGTAAGGCACATGGTGCCGGACCATTCTCCGGACCAGAGCTTGCTGAGGTACTTGTTCTTCTGCTCCTCAGTGCCGTAGCTGTGGATCAGGTTGCCGGAGCCATGGGTCAGGTCCGGGTAATTTGCGAACGCGCTGTTCGAACCGTGAAAGCACTCGTGGCAGGCAGTGCCGAGCGCATGCGGAAGGCCCTGTCCGCCCCATGCCGGATCGTCGGTCGCTGTGAGCCATCCACCGTCAATGTACTGCTGGTAGGCGTCGGTAAAGCCTTCCGGGGTGCTGACTTTGCCGTCCTCCCAGCGACAGCCCTCCTCGTCCGCGGTCTGGTTTAAGTCCCAAAGCACATTCTCCGCGAACTTCTCGGCCTCTGACAAAACCATGTCATAGGTCTCCTGGTCGAAGTCCTGGAACTTTTCGTGTTTGGACAAATCCTGGATTTTTAGCTGATCGAAAAGAATAAACCTCCGGTCGCGATAATCACCAAGCTTGGCCATTTCTTACTCCTTTCCCTCTTGGAATTTACGTGGCCCCGAACCACAACAGGATTCTACCATAATCCATCGGCTTTACATAGAGAAGAATCAGAACAAAGATGACCTTTACTTTGCAAGCGCTTTGCAAAAAAGAAAACCGACTTGCTAAAATAGCATTTGTTAAAAAAGAAAGGAACAACTGAAACCGTGCGAGCGACTTTAGTCGCGACCTCCATCGGTCGCACTGTAACGCTCTATGTTTGAACAACAGAGAATACTCGACATGGCACCAGCCGGAAAATACCCGTGAGAGCCGCTTTCAGCGGCTTTAACAAGGAAAACAAGGAGCCAAGGCTCAGTAATGAAAAGATTTTCTGAAAACCTGGTGGTGGTGATCATGGCCGGAGGAGCGGGAACGCGCTTCTGGCCGCTGAGCACCGAGGAGCTGCCCAAGCAGTTCCTGTCCCTTCTGGGGGACAAGAGCCTGCTTCGGATGAGCTACGAGCGGGCCGCTTCCCTGGTGCCGCCTGAGCGGGTGCTGGTGCTCACCAACCGCAGGTTCACCGGGCTGGTGAAGGAACAACTGCCCGAGCTTCCCGCCTCCAACGTGATCGGAGAGCCGGAGCGCAAGGACACTGCGGCGGCAGTGGCCCTGGCCGCGGCCATCGCCCGGCACCGGTTCGGAAACCCGGTCATCTTGACCCTTACCGCGGACCACCTGATCGAGCCGCTGAAGGAGTTCCAAAAGGCGCTCCTGTCCGCGGCCCGGGCCGCGGAGGAAACCGGCGCGCTCTACACCTTCGGTATCATGCCCTCTTACCCTGCCACCGGTTACGGCTACCTGAAGCGGGGAGAGAGCTTGCTCCAGGAAGAGGGGGTGCGGCATTTCCGCTTGCAGACTTTCAAGGAGAAGCCCGACCCGGAGACCGCCTCGGAGTACGTCGCTTCCGGCGACTATTACTGGAACTCCGGCATGTTCGCCTGGAGCGCGGAGGCCGTGATAAAAGAAATCGAGACCCACCTGCCCGAGCACGCCCGCGAGCTCTTGTCCATAGCCGCTCATGAAGACACGCCCGAGTGGGACGAGCTGCTCGCGCGCGCCTTTGCCGCGCTTTCGCCCGTGTCCGTTGACTTCGGGGTCATGGAGAAGGCGGCCGAGGTCAGGTGCGTCGAGTCCAACTTCTCCTGGAGCGACGTGGGAGGATGGGCCGCCCTGGCCGACCACCTTCCCGCGGATGAAGCGGGCAACTGTTGCCGCGGAGAGGTGCTCACTCTGGACGCCGAAGGCAATCTGGTCTTTTGCGAGGACGGCTCCGAGACCGTCCTTCTGGTGGGAGTCTCCGACCTCGTCATAGTCCGTGCCGGAGACAAGACGTTGGTGGCAAAAAAGGACCGGGCCGAAGAGCTGAAGAAGCTGGTGGAAGGGATGAAGAAAAGCTGATCAGCCCGAACCGGACATTAGCGGCGGGATGGTAAAAGCAAGATATGTGATGTAGATGATCGCGGCCGCGCAAAGAAGGGCGGAGACGGTTCCCAGGACTCTCCAGGCCTTTGTGTCAGGCCGGTTCAGGTTGGTCGGGATCAAGACCGCCAACGCTCCTCCCGCGGCCAGACCTCCCAGGTGAGCGGGGTTGTCCGCTCCCACCAGGAAACCGAACACCAGGATAATAAGGACCCACTTGATGAGCGAGTTCCGGAGCGACCTGCCAAACTCGGTGCCGTCGCGGTGGCCCCAGACCATGACCAGGCCGATAAGACCCATGATGGCCCCGGACGCGCCTATGCTTACCGTGGGTCTGGCCACCATGAAGTTCTGCCATAAAAAGGACACCAAAGAGCCGGCGATCCCGCAGGCGAAGAAGACCGCCAGCAGCTTCCGGCTGCTGTACACGTTCCTGACCAGTGGAGAGAGGTAGACCAGCACGTAAGTGTTAAACCCGAGATGGATGATGCCGCCGTGCAGGAACACCGAGGTCCAGAGCATGTACCATCGGTCCTGGAGAACTCCCAGGCCCTCGCGGACCAGATTGTCTCCGGCCGGAGACCAGACCGAGTTGCCCCCGAGGCGGATCAGGTCCGCGGAACGCAAATCAAACCATCCCGAACCCGTGTTCAGCACCACTACCACGTACACTGCCACGAACCCGATGGCCAGAAAGGTCTCGGGAGACAGCCCCAGGTTGAAATGACGCAGAAAACGGCCCGCGATCTCGACCGGGCGCGATTGCAGCTTTTCGCCGCAGCGGGCGCAGTGGGTCTCCTCCATGCTGTTCAGCGCCCGGCAGCTCGGGCAGGTCCGGTGTTTCCGGGTCATGTAGCCCGCCCGGGTGGACAGGCTCCTTCTCCGGTTCGAGAGCTGCTGCCGCCACGACCGGAGCTTCCAGCGCGTCCGCACCGGGTTCAAGCCAATGAGCTTTCCCGCCCGGACCAGCAACTCTACCCAGTCCCATCCATCGGCATTGTTCTTTGCCGGCATCTTTGCTTCCTTTTAGCCCCTCCCGCCTATTTAAAAGGAAAAAGCGCCGGCAGTAAAGTTCTTATGCCGGAGCTCCGTTGCCGTGCTTTATAACCCCTGCCTCCGGTCTGCAACCGGAGCTTTGGCCCGGAGCTCTTCCGGTCCGTATCTTTCCGGGAGCTCGACGAGAAAAGGACCGCCCCAAGGCGGCCCTTTTGCCGAGTTCTTATGGTGGGAGCGAGCGGGAGCTCGCAATGATCGAGACCGGGAGGTCTCTCCCGCCATGCGATCAAACTTTTTGCAAGAAGCGCCGAAGTTTGAAAAACGGGGGAACTTCACCCGAATTTAAATTCTTTCAAAAGTGCCGGAGTATGCTATGATATGACACAGAGGTTTCGCAAAGGAGGCCTGCCATGGACCACGTGCCCCAAAAGCCCGGGCTTTGGCCCCTCATTCCGGGCGGACTCATCATATTGATCGGGATCGGAGGATTTGTTTTTTTCCTTTTCAGCTCCATTACCGGCATCACTGACTCGCTCACCCAGGTGCTGGTGCCGGGAGAGAAGCGGCTGACCCTTACGGAGTCCGGCAACTACACCGTGTTCATCGAGCACAAGAGCGTGTACCAGGGCCGGGTGTATACTGCGGGCGGCAGCTCGGGACTTCAGCTTACGGTTACTGCGGAGGACACGGGCCGGGAGCTCGAGGTCAAGCCCGCTGCTTCCAGCGCGACCTATAACGTGGGCGGCCGCAGCGGGAGTGCGGTCTGGTCATTCCGGGTGGACCGGCCGGGCGACTACATTATTTCCGCGGATTATCCGGACGGCCGCGAGGGCGGAGAAATGGTGCTGGCGGTGGGAAACCGGTTCATGAAAGACCTGATGACGTCCATCTTCGGAGGACTTGGCATTCTGTTCGTGGCCCTGGCCCTGGGAACCGCGATAATTGTAATCGTTATAATACGAAGGGTAAGATGGGGCAAGCATGCTCCGGGGGAGGGGCCGGCAACATTTTACACGGACGGCCCGCAATAGCCGCATTCTCCGGTCCGGGGCGAATTGACCACCGGGAGCAGCATGTCTTCGCCGCATTCGTGGTTCCGGGCGCAATCGTCGCACAGCCATCCAGCCTCGTCATAAACACAAGCTACGCAGACCTGGGTGGCCGGCTTTCCGCATACGTCGCATTCGATGTCGGGAGGGTCGTTTCTGGCGAGGAGCCGTAGGCTCTCCGACCCGGCAGGTGCAACCCGCTCGGATATGACCTTCAACTCGAGAAGGGTGGGGGTCCCGAAATCGTACTCATGGAAAAACTTCATGCCGGGAGCCAATACCTCGCCCATCTTTACCTCCATGTCTTCTTCGTCGAGCTCCGCCAGGGGATCAACCGAGTACCTTGTTCTTAAGATAGTAAACACGCTCAAGTGTCCGCAGCATTCCAGCCAGATGTCCCGCAGAAAGCGGTCCAGGTCATAAAGCAAGGCCTCGGTGCTTATTTCCACGTGCATCCAGTAGATATCATCACGCCATCCTTGGATGGAAATGTGCATGAACCTCTCCCCGCGGAAGCCCTTGTCTCCAGCCGCGGAGCCTTGATCGCTCCGGGCGGCAAGACATGACTTCAGGTGTCTTGTCATTCCGCTCTTTTTAAAGGACCGCCCGCAAAGATAACACTTACCGGTCAGTTCGCGTTCGCTCATTACAACCATCCTTTCCTCAAGAATTCAGGGCAAAGAGGGAGGTCTGTCCCCCCATGGATTCCCCGCTTTTTACAAGATCGGAATTGATAGGATTTTTGCATAAATTGACGGGGGAAGCAATAAGCATGACCGGCTTACCACGGTGCTTACTGTTTTTCCGCCGCCTGCCCGAGGAGCGCGGACAGGCAGGTCTCTCCCGTTGTCTGTCCCGACTTTTTGCAAAAACCTCCTCTGGCTGTATGTATGAGGCCAGCGTTATACTCGGTGAAGTTCCCCCGTTTTTTATGACCGGTCATTCCCTCCATCAGCGTCTCCGGCAAGCAGGGCGTTTGTCTTAAGTTTCCAATCGGCCAAATACAACTCTTCCTTGTCAAATGGAGCACACCACTCAGCCATCAGGACAGCCCACTCTACTCGGCAGCCATGATAGCCCACACAACTTGTTGTGTGGGCAGA
>JAWOBU010000134.1:0-4476 GCA_046484135.1 bacterium | reverse complement strand
GCTTTTTCTTCGGCCAGCAAGTAGTTGTTGTAGAGCGGGCATTCCTGGTATCTTCCGCTTTCGCAGTACTTTCCGAACTCGCTCTCCCGGGTATTGATGGATGAGCTTATTGCCCCGCATCGTTTGGAGTGGACTCCTTCTAGAAGAGGACATTTCATTTTTTTCTCCTTTTTTGCAAAAATGGTTTTCGTTTTTTGTTACCGAATCATGCCGTCATTTCGTCCGAGCCCGGATCAATAGTGTTTGTCGTGTCCCTGCCGCTTACCAGGTAATACTCTTTCAAGGAAAGACGGTCCTGATTTTCCGCCTTCAGCTTCCGGTACACCGGGCATTCGGCGTAGTTGTCGTTCAGGCAGTATTTCTCCAGGTCATGGGAATTGAGCAGCACGGCCACATTGACCGCGCCGCACCTCCTCACGCTTTTTCCTTTCAACAAGGGACATTTCATGACGCCCTCCTTTCGAGGAGCAGGTTGCCGGTTGGTGCTCTCTTTCCAAGCCGTATTTACATCGGTCTTTATCTCCCGGGGAAATCCCTTTTCCTCCGGGAAATAAGACCTGTAATTTTCATGATTTCAACCGGCGTTACGCTGCCTGCTCGAACACGACCTCTTTTTTCTCTTCCGGGACGTCAATGACAACCGTATCCCCTTCCTTGAACTTTCCTTCCAACAGCGCTTTTGCAAGCGGGTTCTGGAACTCTTTCTGAATGGCCCTTCTCAAGGGCCGGGCCCCGAACTGAGGGTCATAGCCGACCTCGACTATGAACTCCCTGGCCCGGTCGGTCAGGGTAAGCTCGAGTCCTTTCTCCTTGAGCCTTCTTCTCAAGTCCTCGATCTGGATGTCCACGATCTTCTTCAGGTGCTCGGAGCTCAAGGAGGAGAAGACCACGATATCGTCCACCCGGTTTAAGAACTCGGGCTTGAAGTAAAGCCGAAGCTGGTCCATCACCTCTTTTTCCACGTTGTCTATGTTCTGCACGTCCACCGACTGGATTAGCTCGGTCCCGATATTCGAGGTCATGATGATGACCGTGTTCTTGAAGTCCACGGTACGGCCCTTGCCGTCGGTCAGTCTGCCGTCGTCCAGTATCTGGAGCAGGATGCTGAATACGTCGTTATGGGCCTTCTCGATCTCGTCGAACAGGATCACGGAGTAGGGCTTTCTCCGCACCGCCTCGGTCAGGTATCCGCCTTCCTCGTAGCCCACGTAGCCCGGAGGCGCGCCGATAAGCCTGGCCACCGAGTGCTTCTCCATGAACTCGGACATGTCTATCCTTACCATGTTCTGTTCATTGTCGAACAGGAAGTGGGCGAGCGCCCTTGCGGTCTCGGTTTTGCCCACGCCGGTGGGCCCCATGAAGATAAAGGACCCGATGGGCCGGTTCGGGTCTGCCAGCCCGGAGCGGGAACGCCGGACCGCATCGGACACCGCTTGCAGGGCCTCGTCCTGGCCCACCACCCGGGTGGAGAGCCGGTCCTCCATGTTGACCAGCTTCTGCATCTCGCTCTCCATCATCCGGGAGACCGGGATGCCGGTCCACTTGGACACCACCTGGGCCACGTTCTCGGCGTCCACCTCCTCGCGGAGCATGGGCCGGTCCGCCTGGATTTCCTTCAGCCTTTCCTGGGTCTTGTAAAGCTCGCTCTCGAGCTCGGGTATGGTCCCGTGCCGGATTTCCGCCACCCGGTTGTAATCGCCGACCCGCTCGGCCTTCTGCTCTTCGCCGTGCAGCTCGTCTATCCTGGCCTTGGTGTCTCGTATCTTTTGGATGACCTCTTTCTCCTGCTGCCAGGTGGCCTTCAGGGCGTTTACCTCTTCCTCGATCTCCGAAAGCTCCCGCTTGAGGGTGGAAAGCCGCTGCCTGGAAGCATCGTCCTTTTCCTTCTTCAGGGCCTCCTTCTCGATCTCGAGCTGGATGCGTTTTCTCTCCAACTGGTCTATCTCCGAGGGCATGGAGTCTATCTCGATGCGGAGCCGGGAGGCGGACTCGTCTATCAGGTCAATGGCCTTGTCCGGCAGGAACCGGTCAGTGATGTAGCGCTCGGACAGGGTGGCCGCGGACACGATGGCGCTGTCCTGGATGCGCACGCCGTGGTGGACCTCGTACTTCTCCTTCAGGCCCCGAAGTATGGATATGGTGTCCTCCAGCGAGGGCTCCTCGACAAGGAGAGGCTGGAAACGCCTCTCCAGGGCCGCGTCCTTTTCCACGTGCTTTCGGTACTCGTCCACCGTGGTCGCGCCGATGGTCCGGAGCTCGCCCCGGGCCAGGGCCGGCTTCAGCATGTTGGAAGCGTCAATCGCGCCTTCCGCGGCGCCCGCGCCCACGATCTGGTGCAACTCGTCAATAAACAGAATGATGCGGCCTTCCGACTCCACTATCTCCTGGATCACCGCCTTGAGACGGTCCTCGAACTCGCCCCGGTACTTGGCTCCCGCGATCAGAGCGGACATGTCCAGGGCCACCACCCGCTTCTCGCGTAACCCCTCAGGCACGTCGCCTTCCACGATGCGCTGGGCCATCCCCTCCACGATCGCGGTCTTGCCCACGCCCGGCTCGCCGATCAGCACCGGGTTGTTCTTGGTACGCCGGGAGATGATCTGGATGGTCCTCCGGATCTCGTCGTCCCGGCCGATCACCGGGTCGAGCTTGCCCCGCGAAGCCAGGTCGGTCAGGTCCCGGGCGTACTGCTCAAGCGCCTGGTACTTGTCCTCCGGGTTCTGGTCGCTTACCTTCTGACCGCCCCTTATATCCTTCAAAACCTTGAGTATCTGGTCCTTGGTTACACCGAGGGAACGCAGTCTCTCGCCGGCCGGGCCCTTTTCCTCGGCCGCGGCCATGAGCACGTGCTCGGTGGACACGTAGGAATCGCCAAGCCGGTCGGCTTCCTTTTGCGAGGCTTCCAGCACCTTGTTAAGGCGGGAAGATGCATACACCTGGTCCGAGGAAATCCCTTGTACCTTGGGCAACTTTCCCACCTGCTGGGAAAGCTCGTTCCCCACCTGCTCGATATTCGCTCCCAGCTTCTTAAGTACAGGAATAATTATATTTTTTTCCTGCGAAAGCATGGCGAGCAGAACATGCTCCACGTCTATCTGCTGATGGTCATGCTCCACCGCCAGCGTATGGGCCTGCTGGAGGGCCTCTTGGGTCATTACTGTAAGCTTGTCCATTCTTATCATTTTGTCACCTCGTATACAAGTTTTTATACCGCCTTGTTGCGAATGTAATTTTTATTAGCTGTTATTAATATAAGCACTATTTAAACAGAGGCAAGAGAGGCAAAAAGGTTTCTACATCCAGCGTCAAAAAGGGCTTTATATTCGTAGAGAAGCTGATCGTAACTGAGAATCGTTTGCAGGAGAGGCAGTTTTTATTGCCGGGCTTTCTCGGCTTTCTTCTCTTTCTTCACTGACTTGATGAACATTTTGTACTTTTGATTTCGGGGATGGAGCTGCCGGGCGGTATAGAGGGCATCGAGGGCCTTGTCATATTTTCCCATCTCCTGGTATGCCAAAGCCACCCCGGCGTAAGCCTGGTGATAGGCGGGGTAGATTTCGATGGCTTTCTCGGAGTACAAAAGCGACTTTTTGTAGTCCTTCTTTTTGAGGTAAACGATACCCAAGATGCGGTAAGTTTTATGTTTTTTGACCCCGAGTTCGAGGGCTTTTTTTGCGGATTCTTCGGCTTTGTCAAGCTTGCCCAGGTCCACATATGCCAGTGCCAGCTTGATGTAGGCCTCCACCTGGTTCGGCTGTCTATGGATAACCTTTTCCAGGTAGTGCCGGGCCTGTTGCGGCTCCCCTTCCAGGCGGAGCCACTCCGCCAGGGATATGGTGACTTTGTTGTTGCGTGGGTTCTTTTTTACCACTTCTTTCAACTTTTCGATGGCCTTTTGGGGTTTGCCCTCGCTTTTTAATTTTAAGGCCTTATCATACTCTTTTTTGAACTCGATCATCTCTTTGGCGTCGGGCGCTTCTTTGTCGGGCGGGCCCGCATCGCCGGCCATGACGTATCCCAGGCTGGCCAGTTGCTCCCGGTCTTTTGGGTCCATCTTTCTTTTGCTTTCGCCGGCCAGGGGGTCCTGTCCGTACTTTTTCAGCATTTTTTGAAGCTCGCGGGCCATGGCCCGGGCCCGGCCTTTGTTTTTCTCGTAGATGTTTACAAGCTCGTCCGAGTCTTCCTCAAGATGGTAAAGCTCGGGATTGGGCGCCTCGATATACTTGTAGCCTTCTTTAACCAGGGCGAGGTTCGGGCTCCACCCGAACTGGTTCCAGGGGAGCATGGTTTCCATGGCCACGGGAGTATTCTTCCAGTTTTCCGCCTCTCCGGTAAGCAGTGGTTTCATGGACTTCCCCTGCACCGAGGGCGGAGAGTCTACTCCCACCAGCTCGATGAAAAGGCAAGTTTTCAAGCCTTTAAAAGAAGATGAAGTTACAATATATGCCTGTGGTCCGACGGTGTACAATATTCCGC
>JAWOBU010000114.1:0-11011 GCA_046484135.1 bacterium | reverse complement strand
CCACAATGGGCTGGCCGGAGAAAACCGATCTGCTGGACATATTCTATCCCACCTCCGTGCTGGTGACCGGGTTTGACATCCTGTTTTTCTGGGTGGCCCGGATGATGATGATGGGCATTCACTTCATGGAAGAGGTACCGTTTTACGACGTCTATGTCCATGCCCTGGTCCGGGACGAAGACGGCAAGAAGATGAGCAAGTCCTACGGCAACGTGATTGACCCCATGGACGTGATCGAAAATTACGGCACCGATTCCCTGCGTTTTACCCTGGCCGCGTTTGCCGCCCAGGGCAGGGATATCAAGCTCTCGGAAAAGCGCATCGAGGGCTACCGGCATTTTATCAACAAGCTCTGGAATGCCGCGCGCTTTTCCTTCATGCACATCACAACGGCCCATCCCGAATTTGACCCGGAAAAGCTTTCTTTGCCGGACCGGTGGATTTTATCCCGGCTGAAGCGAACCATTGACGGGGTCAGCCAGGCCCTGGACGGCTACCATTTCAATGACGGGGCCAATACCCTGTATCGGTTTGTATGGCACGAATTCTGCGACTGGTACCTGGAGGCGGTCAAGCCGGCGCTTTACGGCAATCTTGATGACAATGCGCAACAGGCTTCCAGGGCCGCGCTCTGGCGGGTGCTTCATGATACCCTGATTCTGCTGCACCCGTTTATCCCGTTTGTCACAGAAGAAATCTGGCATAAACTGCCCGGTACGCGGGATTCGATCATGACCACATGCTTTGCCGGAGAAGATCCCCGATACCCGGAGATTTCCGTGGACCCGGCGGCAGAAGCCGACATGGAACTGATCATGGGCGTTGTCACTTCCGTGCGAAACATCCGCGGGGAGATGAATATCGCCCCTTCGACGGCGCTGTCCGTGCTGGTGCAGGCCGAAGAACCCAAAACCCGCGAAACCATCAAAAATCATCTGAATATGATCTCAACGCTGGCCCGGCTGCAGGAGCTGACTGTTGAGAAAGCCGGGGAAAAGCCGGGCGGTTCTGCGACCGCCATTGTGGCGGATGCCGCGGTATCTGTCTACCTGGAGGGCGTAATTGATTTTTCAAAGGAAATCGAGCGCCTGGACAAGGAGATCGCCAAGCTGGACAAGGACATGGCCGGGCTGGGCAAAAAACTGGAAAATCCGGGATTTTTATCCAAGGCCCCGGCTTCGGTGGTCGAGCAGGTCCGGCGCCAGTACGAAGAAGAGGCGGAAAAGCGCGAAAAGCTCCGGAGCAATCTGGAAAAAATCAAAGCCATTGAATCGCACCAGTCATGACGCATCCTTTTGAAATGCCGGTTTCCCGCGCCGTGGACCAGCTGATCGAACTGGCAATTGCAGAAGACATCGGCCATGGCGACATTACCACAGAACCGCTCGGCCTTGGCCATGCTGCCGGTCAGGCCCGGATCGTGGCCAACGAGCCGCTGGTGATCGCCGGGCTTGATGTGGCCCGGCGGGTATATGAAGCCCTTGACGCCAACATATCCTTTCATGCCCGGGTCGAGGAGGGCGCGTGGGCGGACCCGCAAGACGTGGTTGCGGAGCTGAAAAGCGATATGCAAACCCTTCTGGCTGGCGAACGCATTGCCCTGAACTTTCTCCAGCGCATCTCCGGCATTGCCACCCACGTACGGACCTATGTGGACACGCTGCCGAAATCCGGCATCCGGCTGACAGATACCCGGAAGACGGTTCCGGGATGGCGGGTGCTGGAAAAATACGCCGTTCGGGTGGGCGGCGCGTGCAACCACAGAATGGGCCTGTATGACGGCGTTCTGATCAAGGACAACCATATTGCCGCCTGCGGCGGCATTGCGCCTGCCGTGCAGCGCGTTCGCGGCCGGGTATCTCACCTGATCCGCATTGAAGTGGAAACCGAAAATCTCCGGCAAGTCGAGGCCGCACTGGCGGCAGGCGCGGATGTGATTATGCTTGATAACATGATGCCGTTGTTGTCATTGATCTGTCCTGCTTTGACCGGATTTTCTTCAATGATTCCGGAGGGTTCGAATCCCTCGCTCTCCGCCATTTTTACGTCTTCCACTTCCGGACACGTCAAGGACATAAACGGCCACAACCCGCACAGTGAAGCACCCCGGAGCGATTCTGAGTTTATAAGTCGGCCTCTTATAGAAGGGAAAACTTTTGGGAAGGCCTTTCTTCAGAAGTAGTACTTTCTCATTCTTACGTTTATGATCAGTCCCACTGCGATCATAAAGGTTATAAGGTTTGATCCTCCATAGGACATGAAGGGGAGGGGCACGCCGATTACCGGGAACAGTCCCACCACCATGGCCACGTTAATAAAGGTGTGCCAGAAGATCAGGGCGACCCCGCCGACCGCGATCATTAGTCCGAACCTGTCCTTGGCCTCCCGGGCGGCCTGGAGGCCCCGGAAGATGAGCAGAAAATACAAGATCAGGACCCCGGCGACCCATACAAACCCCCATTCCTCCGCCCACACGCTGAACACGAAGTCGGTCTGCTGCTCGGGCAGAAACCTGAGCATGTGTATGGTGCCGTGCTTGTAGCCCTTGCCGAAGAGCCCGCCGGAGCCGATGGCGATCTTGGACTGGAGGCTGTGGTATCCGGCGCCCATGGCGTCGCGTTCCGGGTAGACAAAGGTAAGGATCCTCTCTTTTTGATGTTCCTTTAGACCCCATTTCCAGGCCGGGTAGAAAGAGACCAGGGCGATGATGACGGCGGTGACGATAATTCTTCCTTTTATCCCGATAAAGAGCAGCATGGTGCCGGAGAAAAGAAGGATGATAAGGGCGGTGCCCATGTCCGGCTCCTTGAGTATGGAAGCCACGGGCGCCAGGATAAGAACCAGGGGGAGGATCAAGTCGCGAAGGCCCCACGGCGAACTTCCCCGGTAGCGATGGTATATCCTGGCGACCACGAGAATTATGGCTATCTTGACAAACTCCGAGGGCTGGAGCCGGATAAACCCGAAGTCGTACCAGCTCCGGGCGCCGCCTATCTGCCGGCCGAAGAAGAGCACGCCTACGAGGAGGGCCAGGGAAAGGATGTATATGAGCGGCGTCAGCTTCTCGAAGTTGCTGTAACTGACGCCGATGACTACGGCAAAAGGCAGGAGGCTTAGGAGGAAGCGATAGAGCTGGGCCTTCCACAGCCCTTCGCCGCCGGCGGCGCTTCCCAGGTTAAGGATGCCGATCCCGTTCAGGCCGATCACGAGCAGGAACAAAAGCAGGTCGAAGTTGGCGATGGACCTGCGGTCTATCTGGACAAGAGGCATCTCCTAAATGCTACCATGACCGCTCCCAGTATCAAGAAAGCCGGAGGTGTGAACCTCCTGAGTAATACTCACCGCCTTCGATGAATGTTATCATAAAATGTGCTGGCGTTTTTAATCGCGAGCAGATTCGTCTTTCACCTCGTGATGATTTTTTCAAGTTCTCGCGTTTTATGTGAGTGCGTGTCGGACAAGCAAAGGAAGAAGGGAGGAACGAGAGATGTCCATGGGAGTACACGAATGTATCGAGACGCGGCGGAGTGTCCGCAAGTTCACGGAGGAGCCGGTGCCTGCGGAGAAGCTGGAGAAGGTCCTTTCCGCTATCCGGTGGGCCCCTTCGTGGGTGAACCTCCAGCCGTGGGAGGTCGTGGTTATTGATGACGCGGCCATGAAGTCGCGTCTTCAGGAGGCGGTCCCGGAGGCCAACCCCGGCCGCAAGGGAATGGCGGACGCTCCGGTTATCCTGGCCGTGTGCGGCCGTGCCGGCAAGTCGGGCTATTACCAGGACAAGCCGGCCACGGTTTACGGGGACTGGGTCATGTTCGACCTGGGCATCGCCTGCCAGAACGCGTGCCTGGCGGCCTGGGCGGAAGGTCTCGGGACCCTGCACCTTGGGCTTCTCGACCACGAGAAGGCGGGAGACATCCTGGGGCTTCCGGAAGGGGTAGACCTGTACGAGCTGATACCGGTGGGGGTTCCCGCCAAGACCGGCAAAGCGCCTGCTCGAAAAGAGATAAAGGAGTTCACCCACCAAAACCGGTTCGGGGAGCCTTACACGGTCTAGGCCGCGGACAGAAGCGGTTCACGGCGCTTTCGCTTTTTCTCTTACCCACCGGCGAAAGTCCTGGTCCACTTGCCGGTAGGATCGGGAGGCCACTCTTCGGACGGCGTCTTCTATGCTTCCGCGGTGGTGGAGGGAATCGAGCATTTCGCTCATCACGAAAGGCCCGTATTTTTCATCCAGGTATTTAACTGCAAGCCAGCTTTCCAGGTAGGCGGCCTTGGCTTTGCCTGCGGGCATGCCCAGGAAATTGTTTTCCAGGCTCGAGAGGGGGAAAGGCCCGCCTGCTTCGGTTACCTGCCCGGCAATGGCCGGAATGCTCCGTTCTACCCCTTCCATGGTCTGGGCCATTCCCTCGTGCAGCCAGATGGGGGCCCGGCCCCGGCCTGCTTCATGGACCAGGGCATGGGTGAACTCGTGGAAGATAAGCCGCTCCAGCACCCGGCTCCTGCCGGCAAGCCCCTGCACCGGTATCCGGATTTTGCCGTCGAAGATGGCCTCCGCCCAGGCGGGGCTCCGGGTGACCTCGGAGAACTGCTTGTCCGTGTAAAGAATAACGGTTACCGGAAACTCCGGGTAAAAACCAAGCTCCGAACCTATATCCAGGTAAGCCTCCTCGCACACCCGCAGCACCAGGGAAGCGGTCGCCGGAGCGGCCGTGCCCTCGTACTTCACCCGGAAATGGCGCGACTCCCGGCTCGCAAAGTCAACCTCGACCTTGATCTCCCGCCGGACCTTGTCCGCCAGCTTCGAAATCTCCGGCTGCTCCGGGGAAAGGGCCAGGGAAACACGGAAGTAATAAAGCGCGTCCTCCAACCGGTCCCGTTCGTAGTTGATCCTCCCAAGCAGGGTGTATACACCGGGACGGTCTCCACCCTTCTCCACGAAACGCAAAAGCCAATCCTCCGCCCGGTCCCGGTCACGGCGCCGGTAATAAGTAACTCCCATGCCACGGAGGGCTTTCGGGTTGTCCTCCCAGTAATGGAGCGATTCGCGGAAAAAACCCAAGGCCCGCTCATAATCCTTTCGCTTTAAGCTTCGGAAACCCCGCATGGAAAAAAGATGGCTGACCTCCCTTTGCAGCCGGCTGTTGTCCGGCTCCATCCTTAAAGCCTTAAGAATGAGGTCAATGGCTTGTTCAAGCTCTCCGGCCTTGGCCTGGCGGTAGGCCCGGAAGCGTAACCGGTCTATTTCGTCCGGCGGCCGGTCCAGCTCATCGGCATCATGGCCGATGGGCCCCTTGGAAGGTTCCGGTAAAGTGGTGGAGCCTTCGGCAGGGTCCCGGGCTTTAAGTTCCGACGAATCAGCAGAAGCAAGTCTTTCCGTTTCACTAGAACGGGTCCCCGGTGCATTCTCCCGGCCCGGCGCGGGCTTTTCCGTACTTTCTTTACGTGGTTCGAATGTCCCGGCAGAACAAAGATATAACAGGACCAGAAAAACGGCCCCCGCTCCGGAAGCGATATAAAAAAGCGATCTTGTTTTTTTACTCGGGCCGGTACCCATTTAAGCACTCCTTACCAAAAGCGGGGACTCCCTTGCTTCACGTAGCCGGCCGGCTTCCGCCTTTAACCTCCGGCAGCGCCTTTACCGGGACGGACATTGGTTATCGCCGGGACTTTCGGGGAATTTCAAATGCCAGGGCGCGCAACGGGGATCGAAGTCATAGGGTTGTTGATTATATGTAACCTTCTTAACTCCGTCGGGGTTTCCGATAGTGATTTTTACGGACTCCCTCCCCTCGAAGGTGACCCGCTGGCCCGGTTGGAGAACGGCGTCGCGGGCCGGGTCCCGGTCAATCTTGTAACGGACCCAACACGCCTGTTCCACGGAAAGGGAAACCCGGTGGAGGGGTTGGGGTCTTGGCTCCGCGTCTTGTTTCTTCGACTCCTTTTGCTTTTCCTCTTCCGCTTCCGGTTTCTCTTCTCCGGGAAAGGTGGCCATCTCGGCTGGAGGGCCCAGCCGCCTCTCATGGTCGGAGGTTAAAGAGACAGGCGGGTACTTAGTCGCGTTTTTATTTTGTTCCTGATCGGCAGGCCCGTTGTCGCTTGCCGGCGCTGAGTCCTCGTCCAGAGGCGGGCGGTTTTGTCCGGCGGTGGTTCCTTTTAGTTCGCCGGTGCCTGCGGGTTTGGCCACCACGTTATGGGCGGCCGAAGTGCCTTCTCCTTCTTTGGTGCCGGTGTTTTGTCCTACCGTGGCATCCGGCAGGGGAGCGGGGCTTCTGGTAAGCCAGAAGGTCAGCAAAAGTGCTATGACCACGGTTATGATTATGGCCAGGGGGAGGTAACTCTGTTTGGGCCGCTGCTTGCGCGGGACTTTTTTTACCTCGCCGGTCATCTCCGGGAAGCGCTGCTGTATGAAAGAGTCGAAGTTGAGCATGACCTCGTTGATGTTAAGGCCCAGGTAGTCAGCGTAACAGCGGATAAAAGCGCGGATGAACGCCAGGGGGGGAAGCTGGGAGAAATCGTCCCGCTCGATGGCCTCCAGGGCCCGAAGCTTGATCCGGGTATAAGCGGAAATCTCCTCCAGCGGGATGTTCCGCAGCTCCCGCTCCCGCTTCAGGTACTGCCCGAAGCTTTCAATGATGTCGCCTTCCTGGACCATCTTTCCACCGGCGTTCGGGTTCAGGGCATGGTAATCGCGCTGGAACAGTTATACAGACGCATGTACTTGTCTATCTGCTCAGCTTCCGGTGCGTCTTTTATTTTCGAAGCCTTGTAAAGCTGCCCGCAGGCCTTGGAGTACATCTGCATGTCTCCATACTCGATGGCCAGGAGTAAGCGAGGCCGGGCATACCCTTCCGGGCAAAGGGATACGGATTTTTGCAGCTTCCGGATCGCCTGCTCATGGTCGCCTTTCAAGGAGTAAAGCTCTCCCAGGTTGCAGTAAGCCACGCAGAACTTGGGGTTGGCTTTGATCGCTTTTTTAAAGTAATACTCCGCGTCCGAGTAGTTCTTCTTTTTCATGTAGGTGTAACCCAGGTTGTTGTAAGCCGTCCACGGTTTTTCATAAAGGTCGTCCTCGCTGGCCACCTTGAAGTGCTGCAGGGCCTGATCATACCTGCCCAGCTCCAGATAGACCATGCCCAGCGCTATGTGGGAGTCTGTGTACTCCGGGCCTTTTTCCAAAGACTTCTTAAAGTAACTGATGGCGTCGTAAGTCTTGCCCCGCTTGTAGTAGATAAGCCCTATCCAGTAGTAGAGTTCGGGGTCCTTAGGATTGCATTCTTCCGCTTGCTTGGCCGTCTTCAGGGCCTTTATGTAATCGCCTTTGTTATAGTAGAGCTTGATCTGATCCTTCATGGCGTGAACAAAATCGGGGTTGCGGCATTCCTTTTTCTTGGGGCAGGACGCCGCCCCCATAAAAGCCGTAAAGAATACAAGGCCCAAAGCAAGCACTGTACTTTTCATGTTCTTCTCCTTCCGCCTGGAGCTCCCTTCCGGTTCCGCACCGGTCTATTTAAAGTATCTCAGTCAATTCGGCCGCCTTCAGTCGCGATCTTAAGTCGTCGCCACCACAAATATTTTTTTCGAAACCGGCAGAAAACCATGTAACGGGACACCAGCCGCGTTTTTCACATCATGGCCAGAAGGCGCACCAGTATCTCCTTGTCCGTGCTTTCCGGTTTCATGTCCGCCGGGACCCGCCTCGGCGGTTCGGCCGAGGGCGGGGCGGTTTCAGCTCGGGGCGGCGTTGCCTCGGGCCCGGGTGCGGCCTCCGGGTCAGCAGGAGAAGAAATCCCCGCATCAGCTTCCGGTTCCACCGATATCTCCTCCACTTCTTCCGCCACCGCCGTCTCTCCCGTTGCTGGCTCCGGCTCGGCAGTAGCCTCCAACTCCGGCTCTTCCTCCTCCTCCTCCTCCTCCTCCAGGTCGAGGGAAAGCTCCTCCTCTTCCTCTTCTACAGCCGCAGCAGCAGGCTCCGGCTCGGAAGGCTTATCCGCCGCTGGAGAGTTCTCCTCCAGGCCGCCCAGGATGCTTTCCTCCTCCGACGTTAAAAGTTCCTGCTCCCCTTCCCCTCCGGAAGCCGGGGAAGGAGAGGATTTGTCCTCAACAACGCTCTCCACCGGCGGAGGAGCTTCCTGGGTCTCTTCGTCCGGAGAAGACTCCACTGATATCTCCTCCACCTCCTCCGCTTCCACTCCCCCGGCGTCGTCCTCCCCGAGCGCATCCAGAAGAGCCTGCTCGTCCAGGCTCTCATCCTCCGCATCGGCAGAAGAGGCCGTCTCTTCCCCGTTGTCCTCGTCCGAACCCATAAGCATTATCTCCGAGTCGTCCGCACCGACCTCTTCTACATCCTCGCTCTCCGGACTGCCTCCCCCCGGCGGACTTATGTCTTCCTCTTCCCCCAGTAAGTCCAGGTTTACCTCCTCATCTTCTGACTCGTCCTCCAGGGACTCGATGAGCAGCTCCGACTCCTCATCCTCTGAAGACTCCTGGAAAGAGGAAAGGTCCGAGTGGAACATGGGAACCTCCTGGAAAGTCCGGGCCTTCTCCTCCGGAGACTTCTCCCGATAATGAAGGTCGTCCATCATGAAACCCATGGACTCGGTGAACTCGAGCGCCGCCCGGTAAATCTCCGGTATCTTCTCCGCAGCAGCAGCACCCTCGTCCCAACTGTAAAGGATGCCCTCGTTCGAGTTGGTCAGATGAAGAAAGATGTAAACCTCGTAAGCACCCTCCTTGTAAACCGAAGCTATGTAAGCCTGAGCCGCCTCGGTGGAGCGACCCGGAGGGGCCACCATGGCACGGTTGATGGAGTTATGGATGTCTATGACCTCTTCCGGACGTGTCTCAACGTAATTTTTCGTCGTATCAGTTTCGAACATTATAGCCCTCCATCATCTTCTCCTTGGCAGAACCAGCAAACACAAGTTCCGCTATCCCCTTTCCTCAACGTTTCAACTTTAAAATCCGCACCGCCTTTCCTCTCACCGATTCCATCTCTTATTTTATCACGCCCGCCCCTGATATCCAACCGCCACCCACGCCTCGATCCTTGCTTTAATATCGCGGGAACATTTCCGCTTCCCTGCCGGTTTACAAGGAGGTTTGCAGGTGCTATAATCTTTTCTGTCCAATGAACACGGCTCCTCTTCCGTCGGTGGAAGAGCTCGGTTCCGGACGAATAGAACGCATAATAATCTTGACCGGCGGAACCCTTTTGAGGTTTCCGGCTCGGAAGGCGGGTTAAAGATGGAATTTCTCGTTACGCTTTTGCATGTTGGTGTTTGCCTGGCTCTTATCATTATCATTCTTCTGCAGGCGGGCAAGGGCGCCGGCATGGGCGCCGCTTTCGGCGGGTCCAGCCAGACCGTGTTCGGGTCCACCGGCCGGGCAACGTTCCTGACCAAGGTCACCATAGCCGCGGCCGTCATCTTCGGCCTCACCAGCCTGGGCCTGTCCTTTATGGGGGGAGGCGAGGAAGACTTAATGAAGGATTACAAAGGCGAGAAAGGCTCAGCCGCCTCTGAGCTGCCCATACCCGCACCTTCCACCGGCGGAGAGCCTTCCGCGGAGCCGGCCGCCTCGGGCAAGCCGGGGGAAGGCTCTGATATCGAGGTGCCGGACGTGAACAAGCCCAGGACGCCGGAGAAGGCCGAACCCGGAGGAGAAGAGACTTCCGCGGAAGAATCCGAAGGCGCTGGAGAGGAAACCGAGCCCACACCGGCCCTGGAAACCGCTCCACCGGTTCAACCGGAAAGCACGGAAACGGAACAATAACGTAAAGACGGAGTTGAAACCAACCGGCTCCTGTATTATATTTTCCATGGAACCGAAAGCGAGGATGGCGGAAGAGGTAGACGCGCAAGGTTGAGGACCTTGTGGGCATTAGCCTGTGAGGGTTCAAGTCCCTCTCCTCGCACCATTTTTAGCCTTTCCACTTCCGGACACGTCAAGGACACAAACGGTCAAAACCTGCACAGTGAAGCACCCCACAGCAATTCTGAATTTATAGGCTCCAAGCCTGATAGGACAATTCGAGACCACGATAAAACCACCCTAAAAACAGACTCCGTCCAGTGCATGTTCAGCACACAGAACCCCGAAAATCCCGACCTGGACCCCGACCTCGCCGTGCTGGTAGCTTCTTGCCCCGAGCTATCGGCACACGTCAAACCTCTCATCATAGACATAGTGAACGGAAAAAAGGAAGGTGAAGTATGAACAAGGTAAGCGAAACGCAAGACGCAAGTTACGACCATTCCTCTTACTCGAACAGTACGCACAGGACCGTGTCCACTTTGGAATTAATCGCATACCATGAAGCCGCGCATGCAGTTACTTCAGTCATTTTTAATAACTCAATCAAAATGGAGTATGTAACCATTATTCCAATGACCCACTACGATTTTTTATCTGCGGGGCATCTATTTCTTGAGAAGCATCCTTTTGAAGCACCGCATTCATTAGACAAAGTGAGGGACACGATAGTAATGGTTATGGCCGGACCGATAGCATGGAACCGAGTACTAGGCAAAGATAGACTTGTCCTGGAGAAAAACGGAGAGCCTTTAAAAAAGTGGCCTAATTTTCATGATGCCTCTCTCATACACCAGCTTTCGCTTTATAGTGTGGAAGAACGTGAGTATCATGGTTACACTCCCCGCCAACTGGAGAGACAGAGAAAAGCATTCCTTGAACACTGCAAGATAGTTGCAAAAGACTTTGTTGATCTTCATTGGGAAATGATTACTTTTGTAGCGGTACAATTGGTGGAGCATAAGACTTTAACCCAGGAACAGGTAGAAGAGATTATGATACAATCCTGTTAATAACTTGAGAGTACCGCTTTCCCCCTTCCCGATCAATTCATTCGTTGACTGCAAGCATTCGTAATCCCTCCGCTCTTGATACGTCTATTCTCTCGCGCAGGAATTTCGCCAGGATATTTGATTTTGATGAATCCGCGATAAATTCCGGGAGGGTGTTTCTCATGGCTATGGCGGTGACTTGTTCGGAGGGC
>JAWOBU010000052.1:0-3600 GCA_046484135.1 bacterium | reverse complement strand
CGGCCGGGAGAGCCGGTGTGTCTGCGGTGCGGCAAATGCTGCCGGGAGCCTTTTGCCAGGCACGTGTCTCCTGATGACCTAAGCCGCTGGGAGAGAGAGGGGCGGCTGGACCTGATAGCGGCGTACCGGGACGAGGAACGGATTCTGGAGCAGGAGGATTTTCTGCGCGGCTACAAGAGGCTCACACCCTGTCGCTTTCTCGAAAGCCGCGACCGGGAACACACCTTTTGTGCCATCTACCAGACGCGCCCCCGCATGTGCCGCGAGTTCAAAACCGGCAAATCCAAGCTCTGCCCGGCCAGGAAAGAGCTTGATGAGACCCGGTAGAGCTGAAGTAAACCGATCTCCGGCGACGTTGCTTCAATCCGCCGCTCACTGCTCCAGGAGCTCGCCGACCCGGTCCTTGAGCTGTCCTCTCTCCAGCTTGCCGGTGGCGGAGCGGGGAACTTCATCCACTATGTGCACGTTCTTGGGCTTCTTGTAGCCCGCCATCCTTTCCCGGCAGTACTCGATGATCTCCTCCGGCCCCAGATCGGCCTCCGGCTCGAGCTCGACCATGGCGGTGACCGCTTCACCCCACCTTTCGTCGGGCACGCCCGTAACCGCCACGTCCCGGACCTCGGGATGCTCGAGGATGATCTCCTCGACCTCCTCGGCGTACACCTTCTCGCCGCCCGTATTGATAATAGACGACCCGCGGCCGATCAGGTGGAAGTAGCCCTGTTCGTCCACCGTGCCTTCGTCGCCGATAAAGAACCAGTTCTTGCCGTTTATCTCCCGGAAGTGCCGCGCGGTCCGCTCCGGGTCTTTCCAGTAGCCCAGGGAGTTGTAGCCGCCGAAGACGAGCTCTCCCTTCTCGCCCGGCTTTACGTCCTCGCCGGTCTGCGGGTTTATGACCCTGTTCACGTTTATTCCTTTTTCCACGGTCTGGATTTTGAGCTGTCCCAGCTCGTCGTCGTCAGCGGAAGACACCTGGGCATAGGCGGCGCTGGTCTCGGTGCTTCCCAGCTCGTCCAGGATGACAAGCCCGGGGTGCTTCTGGTGGAACCTTTTCTTCACCCACGGCGAGAACCTGACCCCCGACGATATGATGAGAGCGAGCGAGCTTATGTCATAGCTTTTCTTCTCGAGCTCCTCGACCATGGGGATGGCAAAGGCGTCTCCCACGATTATGACCAGGTTGGCCTTGTGTCGCTCGACCTCGCTCCAGAGCTCGGCCGGGTCAAAGGGATGGGTCTTACGCAGGAAGATGCTAGTGCCCCCTGCCGCTCCTATCATGGAAAAGGCGGTTAAATAGGCGGTGCCGTGGAACAGGGGCGCGACCACCACGAGCTTCATCTTGCCGGCCATGAGCCGGTAGTTGAGCTTCGAGCCCAACAGGCGCAGGGTTATTTTGTCCCTCCGGTCCGACGACTCCCCGAGCCGGTTTACGATCCGTTTTGCCGGTCTGCTTTGGATCATCCCTTTGGTAAGCGGGAGGGGAAAGGTTTTGAGCAGGGAAGGGTAGGCCTCGTCGGGAAGGTAGGGAAGCCGCTGGATCAAAGGGCGCAGGGCGGTGATCATGATGGCGTCCAGCCCCCGCACCCGGTTCTCGTAATCCCACACCGTCCCCTTGGGATAGCCGGTGGTGCCGCCGGTGTAGAAGAGGAACGCGAAATCCTCGTTGGTCACCCTCCAGGGAAGGGAAGGTTCGCTGTCAGGGTAGGAGGACATGATCTCTTCGTAAGACCGGGCTTCGTCGTCCTGGTGGTCTCCCCACGCTATCATGTGCTTTAAGAGAGGGAGGTCCTTTTTCAGGGGCTTCAGGGCTTCCAGGTACTCTTTGTCGGTGATCAGGGCCACCGAGTCAGAGTTCTCCAGGATGTACTTTATTTCAGCGGCCACGAACCGGGGATTCACGTTAACCGGCACCGCCCCGATCTTGGACACCCCGAAGTACGCTTCCATCCACTCGATGCAGTTGAAGCCGATAATCGCAACCCGGTCTTCCTTTTGAATCCCCACCTCGAGAAGAGCGCGGGCCAGCCGGTTGGCCCTTTTGTAGAACTCCTTCCAACTGAGCTCCCGCTCCCCCTGGATCATGGCGGTCTTGTCCGGAACGGTCTCGGCGAGCTTTCGCAGTCTTCCTCCCCAGGTGTCGTCGTCCTTGTGACCGTTCTTGTACGTGCGGCGGTAGTTTGCAAAGCTGTCCTGCTCAGCCATGATTGCCCTCCCTCTCTTTCAGGTTTTGGCTGCTGCGCAATCATGTGCGACTATATAACGGATGGACGAGAGAATGCAATACCAAACCTCCGCAAGCGGCTCCGGCCTTCCCCCTTACCCACGCATCAAGGAACCTTCGCTTTTTCCCTACTCCGCCGGAAAACGCCGGCAGGTCCCCTGGACCAACCTCGTCCTTTTTTTCATCACCCTCTGCACCACTGTCTTCGCCGGCACTTACCTCGCCCACTTCGACCCCGACATCTACCGTTTCTGGATCATGCTAAAGTACCGGCCCGAGTTCCTGGTTGACGGCCTTCCTTTCGCCGGCACGCTCATGGCCATCCTTATCTCCCACGAGCTCGGCCATTACATCTTTTCCCGCTATCACAAGGTGGACAGCTCTCTTCCTTATTTTATTCCCGGTCCCAACCTGGTGGGCACCTTCGGCGCGGTCATCGTCATGAAGTCGCGCATCCCGCACCGGCGCGCTCTTTTCGACATCGGGGCCGCGGGCCCTCTCATGGGGCTTTTGGTGGCCGTGTTCGCCACGGTGCTGGGGCTGGTGTTCGGCGAGCGGGAATGTATGTATATCACCGAGGGCCACCAGAACATGGTGGTTCTGTTTCAGCCCAACCTGCTTATGAAGATGGTCTTTCCGGTGTGGGAGAGCTTTGCGGGAGCAGAGGGATGCACCAACGCCATACCGGTGATAAACAGCCCCCTCCTGGACGCGGCCTGCATCGGATACCTGGTCACTACTTTGAACCTGCTGCCGGTCGGCCAGTTGGACGGCGGCCACATTTCCTACTCGGTACTGGGAAGGCGTTCGACATGGGTAGGGGTCGCGGCTCTCGCGGGCATGGTTTTCCTGGGGATTTTCTTCTGGCCGCCCTGGCTTTTCATGGGGGTCCTGCTTTTCTTTCTCATGGGAAGGCGCGGCTTCCAGCATCCGCCGCCCGTCTACCCCGAGGTCCGGCTTACCCCCGGCAGGAAGCTCCTGGCCGCCCTGGTGGTCATCATCTTCATACTCATCATCGCGCCCGAGCCTCTGGTCCTGGCGGGGATATGAGGAACTCCAACAAATCTGTTCCCCGTAGCGCCGTAGCATGTCATTAAAATTTCCTCCGGGCGGAGGTCCGGCTCTTGCAAAACGCACGAGGCATCGGTACCCCGGATAGCTCGACTATCCGGGCGCTTGAAAAGCGCGGGATGGATCGGTACCCCGGATAGCTCGCCTATCCGGGTGCCCTTGGCACAGGATGGTTTCATCCTGCGGCTTCTCGCCGCCCGCATAGCAAAGCTATACGGGCTACCGGACTCCGGGCGCCCTTCGGCACAGGATAGCTTTGAACGCAACGCCCCCCGGGACCGCCAGGCTCCAGCCCGGCTCTTGCAAAA
>JAWOBU010000246.1:0-19307 GCA_046484135.1 bacterium | reverse complement strand
GTCCAGGTGTTCCGCAGGATGGTCGGGACCGCGGACGTGGTGGTGGAAAGCTTCAGGGCCGGCACGGCCTCCCGGCTGGACATAGGATACGACAAGCTCAAGAAAGACAACCGCAAGCTGATCTACTGCTCCCTGACCGGCTACGGCCAGGACGGGCCTTACTCCGCACGGGCGGGACACGACCTGAACTTCCTGGCACTCTCCGGTCTCGCATCTCTTACCGGCCCGGAAGGAGGCCCGCCGGTGCCGCCCGGCGTGCAGGTGGGGGACATAGCAGGCGGCGCCATCATGGCGGCCTTCGGGATCATGTCCGCGCTTTACAGCAGGGAGCGCACCGGCAGGGGCCAGTACCTGGACGTGTCCATGCTGGACGGGTTGTTGTCAGTGGGCCAGAACCTGATCGGCGAGGCCGCGGCATCCGGCAATCCCCCCGGCCCCGGCTCCATGCGCCTGAACGGAGGGTATCCGCCTTATAACATCTACGAGACCAGGGACGGAAAGTACTTCGCCCTGGCCGCACTGGAAGAGAAGTTCTGGAACAACTTCTGCGAAAAAGTGGAGAGGGAAGACTTAAAACCACTCCACCATCCCGAGACTGAAGAACAAAGAGTGAATCTCGAGAAAGAGCTGGAAGAGCTCTTTAAAAGCCGGACCCGCGATGAATGGACCTCGTTGCTCGCGGACGGCGAGGCCTGCGCCTCACCGGTCCTGGACGTGGACGAGGTTCCTCATGACCCGCATGTCGCAGGCCGGGAGATGATCGTGGAAGGTCCTCATCCCCGCGAAGGAAAGGTTCCCCAGGTGGCTTTTCCCCTCAAGTTCTCCGAGGCCGTGCCCCGCGAGCCGGGGCCCGCTCCCGAGCTCGGTGAGCACACCGACGAGATACTCACCTCGATCGGCTACAACAAAGACGAGATACGCATCTTCCGCGAAAAAGGCGTGATATGATCCTTTGATCGGCAAACGCGCCCGTGCAATAATCAAACCGAAGGCGATGATGAAGGTTGCGATCATAGGAGGAGGAAGCAGTTACACCCCCGAGCTTCTGGACGGCCTCTTCTCCCGTGCTGATGCGCTGGAGCTCTTCGAGATATGTCTTTACGACGTGGACCGCGAACGGCTGGAAGTGGTCTCCGGCTTCTGCCACAGGATGGCAGAGGCGCGGTCGAGCCGCGTATCCCTTGTCCATACCCTGGATCTTTCTGAAGCTTTAAAGGACTCCTCTTTCGTTATTGCCCAGGTCCGGGTGGGAGGAAACGCCGCCCGCCGGGAGGACGAACGGCTCGGGATGAGACATAACCTTATCGGCCAGGAGACCACCGGCGTGGGCGGGTTCATGAAGGCCCTGCGCACCGTGCCCGAGATGATCGAGATCGCGAAGGCCATGGAAAAACACTCACCCCATGCGTTCCTCATAAACTTCACCAATCCCTCGGGTATTGTTACCGAAGCGCTCATAAAGCACTCTTCAGTCAAGGTCATAGGGCTTTGCAATATTCCGGTTAACTTCTACATTGACGTGGCCCGCGCTTTCTCGGCCTCCCGTCAGGAGGTTGAGCTCGACTACATCGGTCTCAACCACTTGAGCTGGGTCCGGAGGGTCCAGGTAGCAGGCAAGGATGTAACCGGCAAAATTCTGGAATGGTCGGACGCGCCCGGCCGTCCGGCCAACCTGGAAGAGCTTGACTACCCGCGGGGGTTCGTAGAAGCGCTCGGCATGATTCCCATGCACTACCTGCGTTACTATTACATGACCGGCATGATGATCGAGCGGCAGAGGGCAAAGGACAAGGTGCGCGCCGAGGAGGTCATGGAGATCGAGTCCGAGCTTATGGATATCTACCGGGACCCTGAGTCCCGCGAGAAGCCGGAGATGCTCTCCCGCCGCGGCGGGGCCCATTACTCGCTCGCGGCCCTCGAGCTCATCGAGTCCATCTGTTTCGACCGCGGCGATGTGCAGGTGCTTGACGTTAAAAACCACGGCGCCATCCCGGGTCTGTCCCCTGACGCGGCCATCGAGGTCCCGTGCCGGGTGGACTCCAGCGGAGCGGTCCCGCTCGCGCTCGCGCCTCCGGAGCCCGCCATCAAGGGGCTCATGGAAGCGGTGAAGTCTTACGAGGAGCTGACCGTGGAAGCCGCGGTCGAGCGCGACTATGACAAGGCCCTGCTGGCCCTGGCGGTCCATCCGCTGGGGCCGGACGCAGACCATGCCGAAGAAGTACTGGGAGATATCATAAAAACCCATGGAACCGATCTTCGCAAAGAGCGTTGAGAAAGGAGAGAAGCAAGATGGCAAAGCCGGCATTAAAAGGCGGGAAACCTGTAAGGAGCGCAAAAACCAACCCCTGGCCCAAGTGGCCGGTGTGGGGAGCGGCCGAAAAGAAGGCGCTCGAGAAGGTACTCGATTCAGGAGTGTGGTCATATAACGGCCCCAAGGAGCAGCAGTTCAACCGGGACTTTGCAAAGTTCGCGGGATCGAAGTACGTGCTGAGCGCGGCCAACGGCAGCGTGACCCTGCAGCTCGCGCTCGAGGCCCTGGACATAGGCTACGGCGACGAGGTGATCCTGCCGGGACTCACCTGGCAGGCCACTGCCGCGGCGGTGGTGGACGTAAACGCGGTGCCGATTCTGGTGGACGTGGACCCGGAAAGCTGGTGCATAGACCCGGCCGCCATCGAGGCCGCCATAACCAAGCGCACCCGCGCCATCATCCCGGTACATCTTTACGGCTGCATCGCGGACATGGACGCCATCATGAAGATAGCGAGAAAGTATAAGCTCGCGGTGATTGAAGACTGCGCCCACCAGCACGGGTCCGCCTGGAAGGGAAAGCACGTGGGCACCATGGGGGACATCGGAAGCTTCAGCCTCCAGCTCTCCAAGGTCCTGACCGCGGGAGAGGGCGGTATTCTCACCACATCGCAAAAGGACCTCTACACCAGGCTGGACGCGCTCAGGAACTGCGGCAGAAGGCCCAAGCCGGAGAAGGCCGCAGACAAGGGCGCCGGCCAGTATGTCTCCGAAGGGGACCTCATCCAGTCCGGGAACTACCGCATCACCGAGTGGCAGGCCGCGGTACTTATCGAGCAGTTGAAGCGGCTTCCCGGCCAGGTCAAAAAGCGCGACGAAAACGCCCGGTACCTTAACGGTCTTCTTCAGAAGATCGAGGGGGTGTCCCCCATGAAGCGGGACAAAAGGACAACCTCGCAAAGCTACTTCAACTTCGCGTTCCGATATCAATCCGATGCCTTCAAGGGTCTTCCCGCGGACACCTTCAGAAAGGCACTGGCCAAAGAGCTCGGCACCGGAGTCGAGGCTTGTTATATCCCCTTGAACGACGATCCTCTCTACCGCCCGCTCACCAAGCGCCGTTATAACATCAACCGGGACCATTGGCGCAAAATAGACCCCTCCCGGTTCAAGCTGCCGGTGTGCGAGAGGGCGTTTAAAGAAGAGTCGGTGTGTTTCCACCACTCGATACTGCTCGGCACCAGGAAGGACATGGACCAGATAGCCGAGGCAGTGGTAAAGATTCGAGACAACGTGGACCAGCTTTTGTAAAGGCATGGCTGCATGAGCACAAACCACGTGCTGGCGGTGGACGGCGGGAACTCGAAGACGCTCGCCGCGGTGATGAGCGACAAAGGAGAGCTCCTCTCCCTGGTGCGGGAGAGCGGGTCCAATTACCAGGGGATCGGCAGGCGTAATGCTTCGAAGGTCCTCTCCCGCGCCATAGGCTCCTCCCTCGACAAAGCGGAAGTGAAGACCGTGCACGCCGCCTGCTACGGCATCGCGGGCGCAGACCGGGACAAGGACTTCGAGGTCATAAGAGAGATTTTAAAGCCGCTGAACCCGGCGCCGGACATGATCCTGGTGAACGACACCCAGCTTGCGCTCCGCGCCGGTACCAAGGACGGCACAGGCGTGGCTCTGATCGGCGGGGCCGGCTCCAACTGCATCGGCCAGGGCAGGGACGGTAGCATCAAGAAAGCATGGGGGCTGGGTCCACTCACCGGAGACAAGGCGAACGCGTCCGCACTGGTCCATGACGCCATAGTGGCGGCCATGAAAGGCAGGGACGGTCGCGCTTCTCCTACCGCGTTGGAAGGTCTTTTTAAAGACGCGCTCGGGCTGGACGCGATCGAGGACGTGATCGAGGCCGACTTTGCGGACGCGCCGCTTGAGGCCGACTTTACCGGCCTGGCGCCCTTGGTCTTTCAGGCGGCGAAAGAAGGAGACCCGGCCGCGGTGTCCGTGCTCGATTCCCACGGCAGGGCCGCGGCAGAGGCCGCGCTCGCTGTAATGCGCGGTCTTTTTTCTCCGGCCGAAGAGGTCCCGCTGGTGCTGGGCGGAAGCGTTCTTCAGAAGGGGGAGAGCCCGGTGCTTATAAACACGGTAAAAGAGCTGGTAACCGAGGAGTTCCCGAAAGTGAGGTTCCAGGTGCTTTCCGACCATCCGCTCTTGGGAGGCGTACTGCTGGCGCTGGACCGGCTGTTGGGCCGGACTCCGGCGGAAGTGGAAGACAAGGCAAGGAAAGATATCGCCCGGCACGTCTCGCTTCTGGAAAGCGAACTATAAAGGCCGAGACCGGTCGAGTAAAAAGCAAGGAGGGGTCTTATGAAAAAGGTAAGAGTGGCTATCGTAGGCACCGGCTTTATAGGCGACTATCACGCGCAGGCCATCCGGAACGTGGGCGGCGCCGAGATCGTTGCGGCCTGCGGCAGGACCCGCGAGTCCTCGCGCGACTTTGCACAAAGGTACGGGGCGCCGCACTGGACGATCAAGGCCCACAGCCTGGCGCGCCGGGACGACGTGGACGCGGTCATAATCGGCATACCCAACAAGTACCACGCTCCCTACTCGATCGCCATGATGGAAGGCGGCAAGGACGTGCTCATAGAAAAGCCGCTGGCCATGACCGTGACAGAGGGAAACAAGATCATCAGTGCGGCGAAAAAGCATAAACGGGTGGCCATGACGGGCCACATGTGGCGTTTTGACAACGAGGTCTGCTACATCCGGAACGTGATAAAGAGCGGCCGCCTGGGCGAAGTGGTCAAGACCAAGGGGTACGGCATCCACGTGAACTGGGGCCCGCCGGGATGGTTCGTGGACCGGAAGCTGGCGGGCGGAGGCTCTCTGCCGGACATGGGAGTACACGCCATAGACACGGCGCGCTACATCATGGGGGACCCCAAGCCCAAGCGGGTCTACGCCATGACCGGGGCCTTTTACGGCAGCTACAACGTGGACGACACCGCGGTGCTCATGATTACCTGGCAAAACGGTGCGACCTCGATGGTGGA
The DNA here is from genome assembly GCA_046484135.1 of bacterium. GTDB lineage: Bacteria > RBG-13-61-14 > RBG-13-61-14 > RBG-13-61-14 > DATKZS01 > CAYQTK01. Next base: position 14,001 of record JAWOBU010000246.1, on the reverse strand, counting down.
AAGCGGATGGTGGCAGCCCCACGCGGACGGGCCGGAGGCAGCCACCCGGCTCTTCTGCACCAAGGGGTACGCAAGCCTGTTCCCCACCGAGCTCAATCTCAGCGTGGAGGGACATGCCGGCAAGTTCGTGCCCCCCATGCCCGAGAGAGAGGAGCACTGCGACCAGGGAATGTACGACCGCCAGATGCTCCACTTCCTGGACTGTGTCCGAAAGAGAAAGACCCCTTCGCCCGGGCTGGAAGAAGGACAGGCAGTAATGAAGATCGTGGAAGCGGCCTATAAATCCTCCCGGAACGGACAAGCGGTGAAGCTTTGAAAAAACCGTGCACCGGCTATGTTGACACACATAAAATCGAGAAGAAACCTTGACAATCCTTTCGCACTGTTAAACATTACTCATAAGAGGTAAAGGGTTTCTATTAATTTTCAGAGGGCCGACCGGAGTCAAAGGAGGCGAACAAGATGGGCAAGATTCTTCGGATCAACATGTCGGATTTGTCGGTACACGAGGAGGACAACAAGGATTACGAGGGCTACGGCGGCCGGGGGTTCACTTCCATGGTTGTATCCCGCGAGGTCCCTCCTTTGTGCCATGCGCTGGGCGCCTCCAATAAGCTGGTGATATCTCCAGGGCTTCTTTCCGGGACCAGTGCGGCCAACTCCGGCAGGCTTTCCATAGGCGGCAAGAGCCCCCTCACCGGCGGCATCAAGGAATCGAACGTGGGCGGGACCGCGGCACAGAAACTGGCCCGCCTCGGCGTCTCCGGCATCATAGTGGAAGGCATGCCGGAAGGCGACAAGCCCCATTACCTGGTAATAGACAAGGAAGGCGCAAGGCTTGCGGCCGCGGACAATCTCAAGGGACTCAAGAACTATGAACTGGTGGAGAAGCTGAGAAAGAAGCACCCGAACAAAGCCGCAGTAGTGTCCATCGGCACCGCGGGCGAGTTCAAGCTCTCCGCGGCATCCATCGCGGTTACCGATCTCTCCGGGAACCCGGCCCGCCACGCCGGCAGGGGCGGACTCGGCGCTGTCATGGGCTCGAAGGGGCTCAAGGCGGTGGTGGTGGACGACAAGGACGCGGCGGCCATCGAGTATGCTGACAAAGACGCGTTCAAACAGGCCGCGGGCAGGTTCCGCGAGGCCATTCGGAGTCATCCGGTGACCAAGTCGGGAGGCGGCCTGGCCACTTTCGGGACCAACGTGCTGGTGAACGTGATAAACGAGGCCGGCGGTTTTCCGACCCGCAACTTCACGAGGGGCAAGTTTGAAGGCGCGGGCAAGATATCCGGCGAGGCCCTCCACGACCTTATTAAGAAGCGCGGAGGAGAAACCACCCACAACGGCTGCAGCAACTGTATCATCCAGTGCTCGAACGTGTTCGTGGACGAGAACCAGAACTATGTAACCTCTGCCCTCGAGTACGAGACAGTGTGGGCAAACGGGGCCAACCTCGAGATTGACGACCTGGACGCCATCGCAAAGATAGACCGGCTGTGCGACGACTACGGCCTCGACACCATCGAGATGGGCTGTGCCATAGGAGTGGCCATGGCCGCAGGGATCGAGAGCTTCGGCGACGCAGAAGGAGCGATCGAGCTTGTCCACGAAGCCGGCAACGGAACCAACCTGGGAAGAATCATCGGCAACGGCGCCGCGGTAACCGGCCAGGCTTTCGGAGTAAGCCGCGTGCCGGTGGTAAAAAGACAGAGCATGCCGGCTTACGATCCCCGGGCGGTAAAAGGGGTAGGCGTAACCTATGCCACCACGCCCATGGGCGCGGACCATACCGCGGGTTACGCGGTAGCGACCAATATCATGCGGGTGGGAGGCTTCGTGGACCCGCTCCAGCCGGAAGGACAGGCGGAGCTGTCCCGGAATCTCCAGGTGGCGACCGCGGCCATTGACGCGGCCGGGCTCTGCGTGTTCATCTCCTTTGCCGTGCTCGACAACCCGGATGGGCTGAACGCAGTGCCTGAGATGATAAACGCGCGCTACGGATGGGACCTGGACATGGACGCGGTGAACAAGTACGGAGAGGGCATTCTCAAAGCCGAGCTCGACTTTAACCGGCGGGCCGGCTTTACCAAAGAGCACGACCGGCTGCCCGAGTTCTTTGTTAAAGAAAAGCTTGCGCCCCACGACACGGTGTTCGATGTGCCGGACGAGGACCTGGACGGGGTCCACTCTTACTGAGAAACATGTTTTTATCCGCCTGATGAAGGTAACAGTCAAGCTTTTCGCGAGCCTTCGGGAGCACCTGCCGGAGGGGAGCCGGGACGGGGCCTGCGAGCTGTCCCTCCCGGAAGGGGACACCGTAAAAGGCGCACTTTCCCGTCTGGGCGTTCCAGAGGATATCAAGCTGGTGCTGCTTTTGAACTCCCGCCATGCAGGTTATGACACGGTGCTTTCCGAGGGAGACGTTCTGAGTGTCTTTCCTCCCATCGCCGGAGGGTAGCGTCCTGTCAAGCGTTTTTGCTGGAACAAGAGAGCCGTGCGAGCGGCTTTAGCCGCGACTTTCGCGGATTATTCCGTTTTTCGTGCAACAAAAGACCGGCGTCCGCTCGAGGACAGGCGTTTGCCCGTTCCGGAGTGCTGAGCTAAAATCGAAAAGATGCCCCGCATACTTTTATCTTCGGTGTTCAAGCCCTTCGGCGTGGACAGTGTCTACAGCCGCGTTGACTCCAAGATCGAGCTCCACCACAACCAGCTTTCCAAGTACCAGGGCGTTTTTTCCATGCGTCTTTTCATGAACTCTTACGGCCTGCACGCCATCGCCAACAACATAGAGACCCCCACCACGGTCCTTGACTTCCCGACCCTGTCGCGCTTCAGACGTGAGGTGAAAAAAGGCTATGACATAATCGGGATCGGATCGATCATTCCCAACTTCCAGAAGGTGAAAAGGATGGTGGAGGAGGCCCGGAAGCTTTCTCCCCGCTCGACCATTGTGCTGGGCGGCTTCTGCGCCAATGCCCCCCAGGTCCGGGAGATCATGGACGTGGATTACGTCTGCGTGGGGGAAGGGATATCGTTCATGCGCGATCTTCTGGGCCTGCCGGCCGAGTTCAAGTTCAAGAACCCGGACGTGTTCCACCAGGACCGGGAGATTCTGGGCATGCCCATACCGGGCGCCAGGCACGCCCACATCTGCGTGGGGCTGGGCTGTTCTTACGGGTGCGACTTCTGCTCGCCGAGTCATTTCTTCGGACGGCGGCACATAAAGCTCATCGAGAGCGGCCGGGAGCTTTTCGATGAGATGTTGCGGGTCGAGAAGCTCTACGGCTCGAACCTGATCAGCTTTATCGGGGACGACAACTTTTTTCTGGACATGAAGCGAGCGGAGGAGCTTAGGCGCTGCGTGGTCGAGTCGGGCAAGGTCTTCAACATCTTTCTTTTCGGTTCCGCGGACCGGGTGAAGGAGTTCGGGGTGGAGAAGCTCGCGCAGATGGGGGCCGGGCTTTTGTGGCTCGGCCGGGAGAGCAAGCTCTCGGACTACCGCAAGAACGCGGGTCTTGATATAAAGGAGCTGGTGGACGAGCTTCACAGTTACGGCATAAAGACGGTTTTGAGCTCGATTCTTCTTTTGGACGAGCACACGCGCGAGAACGTAAAGGAGGACATCGAGGACCATCTTGCCTGCCGGCCGGTGTTCAGCCAGTTTTCCCACTTGGCGCCGGTGCCGGGCACTCCTTTGTACGAGCGCCTCCGGGAAGAGGGACGCATCCTGGAATCCATTCCTTACGAGGAGTGGCACGCTTTCAAGCAACCGTGGTTCGTGCATCCGGAGTTCACGCTGCAGGAGGCCAAGGAGCTCCAGGACTACGCTTACACGCGTGATTTCACCGAGCTGGGTCCTTCCATCATGAGGCTGATCGAGGTCGAGTACCGGGGATGGCGGAACCTGAAGGACTCGGGCGATGCTGTTCTTCAAGGCCGGGCCCGGGCGTTTGAACAGAACGTGTGGAAGTACCGGGCATTGCTTCTTGCCATGGAGCACTTGGCCCGCGGTGACATGAAGGACATGGTAAGAGAGGTCCGCCACAAGATCGAGTCCTCCTTCGGGTCCGCCACCGCGTTTGAAAGGGCTGTCGGGCGGGGCTTCCATGCCACCGGCCGGATACGGGAAGCCCGCAACCGCCTGTTCGGCGACGCCATCCAGCCCGCCACCAGGCTGGTGAAGTACAATCAGTAAGCCCGCATCCTTTTACAGCTTTTTTTCTATATCGTTTCTTTTGCAATTTTTGGAAAGTGCATGATATAGTTTTTTCTTTAGTAACGGATACCGAAAAGCGGCAAGAGCAAGGAAAAGATGGAACGAAAGACAAGGGTCCTCATAGCCAAGCCCGGTCTGGACGGCCACGACCGGGGCGCCAAGATAGTGGCGCGGACATTGCGGGACGCGGGTTTCGAGGTCATTTACAGCGGCCTGCACCAGACGCCGGAGATGATAGTGGAGGCCGCTGTACAGGAGGACGTGGACGCGGTGGGATTGTCCGTTCTTTCGGGCGCCCACCTGACCCTGTTCCCTGCCGTGATCAAGGGCCTTAAAGAGAACGGTCTTTCCGAGATCACGGTTTTCGGCGGCGGCATCATTCCGGAAGAGGACATCCCCCCTTTGAAAAAAGAAGGCGTAAAAGAGGTGTTCCTTCCGGGGACTCTTGTCAACGACATAGTGGAGTGGGGCCGGGAAAACCTGAAACCCAGGAAATAAAAAGCCCGGCTCCTTGTTCAACCGGCGTTGTAAAAGTAGACCAATAAAGAGAAGGAGGGTATAAAATCCATGATTAAGTTCAGCAAACAGCAGCTCAAAGTGCCGAATTTTACGCGGCCGGTATATCTGGTAACCGGCGGCATGTCCCAGTTTGGGCGGGCGTTTCCGGAGAAGCGGACCGAGGAGCTTTGCATTGACGCTTTGACCATGGCCTCGGACCTGGTGGACATGGAGCCGTCCGAGCTTAAAAGCTACATCCACTCGTGTTACTACGGCCACTTTGCGGACCACTTCGGGGACCAGCTTTTAGGCGAGGCGGTGATCCACGACCGGCTCGGTCTCGATCCCTTGGGCAACGTGGGCATCAAGACCGGCGGCGCCACCGGCGGGTCCGCCATCTGGGAAGCCGCCAAGGCGGTGGCTTCCGGCTACTCGGACTGCGTTCTGACCATGGGGTGGGAGAGGATGGACGAGGTCCCCACCGACGAGGGGAACCACCTTATCTCCTGCGCCGCTGACAAGGACTGGGAGACGCCGCTTGGCCACATCTACACCGGCTATTACGCCACCATGGCCCAGCGCTACTGGCAGATTTTCGGAAAAAGCGAAGAATCGTTCCGAAAGACCATGGCCGAGATATCGGTGAAAAACCACGGGTACGCCTACCACAACCCGTTCGCCCAGGCGGGCTTCAAGATCACGGTGGAGGACGTCTTGAACTCGCCGGTGGTGGCCCATCCGCTGTTGGCACTGGACTGCTGCCTGATGAGCGTGGGCGCCTCCTGTGTAGTTTTGGCGGACGAAGAAACCGCCTTCAAGATGTGTGATAATCCTCTCCGGCTTTACGTGACCGCGGGCTCGCACACCCTGCGGGTGGCGGACCGCCGGGACATGGACATCCCGCTTTTGCCGAACGAGTCGGAAGACCAGTACAAAGACCTGGGAGAGCGCTTCCCGGGCGGCGACCGTTACCCCGGCTTTACCGGCTTTCTGGCCGCCAGGATGGCCGCCTGGTACGCCTATCGCATGGCCGGCATAACCGATCCTTGCGAAGACCTGGACATGGTCGAGCTGCATGACGCCTTTACCATCTCCGACATCCAGACCTACGAAGACATCGGCATCCGTCCTTACGGCGAAGGCCGGGACTACGTGGAGTCGGGCGACTGCTATCTCACGAACCCCAAGACCGGCGAGCAGGGCAGGCTGCCGAGCAACCTGTGCGGAGGTCTCTTAGGATGTATGCACGCGGTAGGGGCCACCGGCATCATGCAGACCGTGGAGTGCATGCTACAGATATGGGGCAGGCACGGTGAAGTCCACGGAGACCCCAAGCGGTGGGAGGAGTTCGGCAAGAAGAAGCCGGACGACTGGGAAGACCTGCAGGTCAAGAACGCCAAACGGACCCTGGCCATCAGCCATGCCGGGGTGGGGTCCCACGTAACCGCCACCATCCTGGCCCATCCCGATCACCTGTTGGAAGGAGGTAAGTAAGATGTCACAACTGCCGAAAGTATGGGTCAAAGGAAAAGGGTACAAGATAGAAGGAGATTTTCACCGGATCGAGTCCAACCAGCCCATCTGGAAGGACGGTAAGCTCTGCGGGGTCACCAATCCCCGCCAGATGACCTACATCCATTCTTATGGAAGCGAGTACCAGCTCTTTGCCGGCCTGGCCGAAAGCAAGCTCTACGCGACCCGTTGCGACAACGACAAATGCGAGTTCAAAGGGACCGTCCACCTTCCGTTCCGCATTTACTGTCCCGACTGCCTGCGCAAGGCCACGGTGCTGGACGTAACCCAGTGGGCCAGGGACACCGCCCGGATACATTCTTATATCGTGACCTCGCGGACCGGGGCCTTCAATACACTGGAGATCCCCATCAAGTTCATTGACATAGAGATTGACGGAATCGCAACCATGCTGAAGAGCTACCAGATGGCGGGAGACCCAGAGATAGGGCAGAGGGTGGTGCCAATCTTCCGCACCAAGGAGCCCACCTACACCATCACCGACCTGGCATGGGTGGTGGAAGGAACCAGGGAGCAAGAGCTGCCGGAGGGATTCACGTTTTAAAAAGATGTGTTGTTCTAATACGTGCGAACGGCTTTTCAATTATCGCCAATAAAGTCGCCGGCACAGCATAGAAGTATAAGCAAATATATAAATCCCCATGAGTAATGTTGTCGCACATGAAAGCCGCTTCTCCGCCGCCGGAGCGGGGAGGCGGCTTTCATTTTTATTGACAAACCGGATTGCCTTATTTTAATATATAAAAAAACATAAAAGACCTGACACAGGGGGACAGGCTGATGAAGAGACCGTGGTGGATGCTGTTTGCGGCCTTGCTGTTGGTGACCGTGCTTTCGGGAGCGACATGTCCCAAATCCGGGCAGGACCTCGGGAGCGCCGGCCCGGAGGACATCCGCCAGGCGGAGAAGACCTACCAGGACGCGGAAGAACTCTATGAATCCGGAGACCATGAGAACGCTCTTGCCCTGTACCGGCAGATCATAAAGGACTACCCTTCCACCAAAGCCGCCCGGCACGCCCGGTTCCGGGCCGGGCAGGCGGAGCTCAAGCTCGGCAACACCGAACGGGCCCTCGAGATGTTCAAAAGCTACTCGAACCTCTATGAGGACGGTTCCGAGCTTTCCAAGGCCCAGGATTACGTCATCAAGATACTTTCGAGCAAGCTGGACACCTCGGTTGTGACCTACAAGAGAAAGCTTGCCGAAATGGAAGAGCAGCTCTTCCGGCACAAGATGCTGAACCGGTCGCTCCGCCGCTCGGTGGACGCGGAGACCATCTACATCGAGATTGATTTGCAGGCTGACCGGCTGCTGGTGAAGCTGGGCACCCAGCCCCTGTACGAGTACCCGGTGGTGACCGGCAAAGGCAGGACAAAGGTCCATGACTTTTCCACCCCCGTGGGCGTTTTCCAGGTAGAGAGCATGATCGAAGACCCGGTCTGGTACCGGCCGGACTGGGTGTGGACGGAGCGGGGCCTGGAGGTTCCGGAAGACATCACCCTGGAAGAACGCGGCCTCGAAGGGGTCCTGGGTCCGTGGAAGCTGGGCATCGGCCAGGGATACTACATTCACGGCACCAGGAGCGGCACCATCCGGCCGGGCAAGTACTCGCACGGCTGTATCCGCATGAACAACAAGGACCTCCGGCAACTGGTGCGGATGGTCGAGGTCGGCACCATGGTCTATATCTATTAGTCCCTGTAAAAATAATCCAAGCTTAAGCCGCGAAAAACTCTTGCTCCATAAATTACCGCCCCTGGATTTTTTCGGTTCCTCCGTTTAGCATATCATGTAGACCTGATGAAGCTCCTTTTAATATACCCGGACATAAACACCATACAGTTTCCCCACTTCCAGCACGGCCTGGCATGGATATCATCGGTCCTCAAACAGGCCGGCCACCAGGTCGAGCTTCTCTACCTCTCCCGCGAGTGGGAAGACAGCGAGCTCGCAAGCGAGGCCCTGCGCATAAACCCCGACGTGATCGCTTTCTCTTCCACCACCCAGCAGTTCCCTTTTACCAGGCGGTACGCCCGCGTTCTCAAAGAGAGCATGGACCGGTTCATGGTAATCGGCGGCATTCATGCGACCATTGATCCTGACAACGTGATGGAAGAAGTGCCGGTGGACGCGCTTGTCCGGGGGGAGGGCGAGTACCCGCTCCTCGAGCTTCTGGTCGCCCTGTCCGAGGACAGAGACTACACGCAAATACAGAACGTGTGGGCGCGCACGGCAAGCGGAGAGATCATCCGGAACCCGCTTCGGCCGCCGGTGGAGCTTTCCGGCCTGCCCTGGCCCGACCGGGAGCTTTTCGACGAAGACCTGCTCATGAGGATGAACGACGGCCAGGTATCGGTGATGGCCTCGCGCGGCTGCCCGTTCCGCTGCACCTACTGCTGCAACACGGTGCTGGCCGACCTGGCGGGCGGTAACGCCAAATGGGTAAGACATCGAGACCTGGCCGAGCTCATGGACGAGATAGACCATCTTCATAAGCGGTTCCCCCGGTTAAAGAGCCTTATCTTCTGGGACGAAGTGTTCGCCGTTAAAAAAAGCCGGGTGCATGAGTTCTGCGAGGAGTACAAAAAAAGGTTCTCAACTCCTTTTCAGGTGTTCCTCCGGGTGGAGACCGTGGACCGGGAGATGATGGGCTGGATGAAGGAAGCCGGTCTTTACTCGATCATTGTGGGAGTAGAGAGCGGCAGCGAACGCATCCGCAAAGAAGTCATGAACAGAAACATGTCCAACCATAAGATCATCAAGGTCTTCGAGTGGGCGGACGAGCTCGGACTCGAAACATGGGACTTCAACATGATAGGCGTTCCCGGCGACACCGAAGAGACCATCCGCGAGACCATGGAGCTGAACCGGATCATAAAGCCCCACCATGTCCAGGTATCCATATTCTACCCCTTCCCCGGCACTCCCCTTTACGAGAAGTGCAAGGAGATGGGAGTTGCCAAGACGAACGAGAGCACCTCCTTTTTCCTGAACCGGCCCCTCCTGGACCTGCCCGGACTTCCCCGCCAGAGGATTTACGAGCTGCACCAGGAGTTCCAGGGACTGGCCAACCAGATCGAAGCCATCAAGTCCGCGGCAGGATACGCCGACCTCGCCGCCCGATTCGAAGATGCAAACGTAGAGACCGATGATCCGGAGTTCGTCCAGCTCTACCGGGTCCGCATCCAGGGGGAGGACCGGATGTGTATCCTCATGCATCCGCCCGCAAGCGCCGCATATCACGTGCACGTAAGACCCAAAAGCACCTTGCGTTTCGGCATCGCCATGTCGCCCGACGTTTATGACAAGCCGGGCGGGGGTGTTACCTTCGAGGTCCGGATAAAGTCCAGGCTCCGGAAAGAAAGAGTGGTGTTTTCCGAGCATATTGATCCCAAAAGCGATCCTTCCCACCGGGGCTGGCTTGATCGGGAGGTAGACCTTACAATGTTCGGAGGGAAAAAGGTGGAGCTGAAGCTTCGGACCATTACTCCTTCGGGCGAGAACCAGTACTGCGCCGCTTTCTGGTCCCGTCCCTGCATGGTAAGCAGCTTCGGCGAACCTGTCGCCGGCAATTACGAGAACCGGGCGGGCGCTGCCCGTTGACGGCCGGGTGTACAGATGCCGTTTTTACAAAAGCTTAAATTCATCTACCGCCTGATGAACGACCCGGAGGTGGACCGCATCTTTCGGGAGCTCAAGGAGGGAAGGCTGTGGCTGGCTGACGACGCCTCCCTGGGCTGGTGGCAAGAGGAAGCTGCCTTTCTTCACGCCCATTCCCTGGCAAGGGCGTGCGAGAACGGCATGCAGGTTGGGAAGAACCCGCGGGTCGAGCCGTGCGTGGTCTTTACCGGCCACCGGCATATCAAGATCGGCGATGATTTCGTGTGCTCTTTCGGCGCGACCATCCGGGCGGTGGACTCCGCCATATCCATAGGCGACAAGGTGAGCATAGGCCCGCTCGCGTGTATAATCGGGGCCAACCACGGCATCGCTCGGGACGCGGCCATCCAGGACCAGCCTCACGAGAGCGAAGAGGTGCTGATAGGGGATGACGTGTGGATAGGCGCGGGCGCGGTGGTCCTTCCGGGCGCCCGGCTGGAGACCGGGTCGGTGGTGGCCGCCGGCTCGGTGGTGAGCGGAGAGGTCTCTTCCATGTCCGTTGTTGCGGGAGTTCCCGCCCAAAAGGTGAGGGAAAGAAAATAACAGCGGCCCGGCAATGACCGCGGCCTCGGCAGACCGCAGAGGAGGACAAAGATCGAAAGCGTTTACCGGCTCCCGTTCGATCAGTACCAGAGGTATCGGCTTCTTTCCGAGGCGGTGCCCATACTGGAGGGGGAGGACTCGTCTCTTTCCATCCTCGAGGTGGGAGGGTTTCCCCCCCCGCTCCACCAGTTCCTTCCGGAACACTACATCACCGTCGCGGACCGGCTGGAAGGCCCCGGCCCGGGATACGTCCGGGCGGAAGGTATGCGGCTTCCCTTTCCGGACCGGTCTTTCGGCGCCGTGGTTTCCCTGGACACCCTCGAGCACGTGTCAGAAGAGTTCCGCAATGACTTTGTCCTCGAGCTTTGCCGGGTGGCCGCCTCCTACGTGATCGTGGCCGCGCCTTTTGCCTCCGAAGCGGTAAAGGCCGCGGATCGTGCCGTGTACGAGTTCATAAAAGGCCATGCCGGCTACGAGCAGGAGTTCCTGAAAGAGCACCTCGAGGTGCGGCTGCCGGACCTGGTGAGCACCATGGTCTACATGGTGGACCAGGGACTGGATGTCCAGGTCATACCCAGCGGCCGGCTGGACAGGTGGATGCTCATGATGGCGGCCTATTATACCCTGGACTCCGACCCCGACCTGGCCCATGCCCTCCCCTTCTTCATGGAAGCATACAACCGGGCCTTTTACGACTTTGACAAGGCGGAGCCCGCCTATCGCCACTTCCTGATCGGGTCCTATCACGGGCTGGGCGACAGATGGGGAAAGCTCGCCGGCCTGGCATCAGGCGAGACCGCGGATGCCGCCGACACCCGGGGCTTGTCCCTGGTGCTCGAGCTGGCGCGGACCATGGCCTTGAAAAGAAAGGACAGCGAGCGGGAGTCCCTGGTCGCACAACTGGTGGAAAAGGACGAGGAGATAAAAGCGTTACGCGAGCACGTGGCAGCCCTCCAGGACTTCATGGACAAGGTGAAGTCAACACCGCTTTATAACCTCTACGAGAAGGTCTTGAAGCGCCGCGACTGATATGAATATCCTCTACGTGGTCCACTACTTCCTGCCCGCACACCAGGCGGGCACGGAAATCTATACCTCGCTTCTGGCACGCCGCTTCCAGGAGGACGGCCACCGGGTGAGGGTCCTGGCCTCGGAGGACGGACCGCCCTCCGGACAGGACGTCGAGATAAAAGAAGACCGTTGGCAAGACATACCCGTGTTCCGGCTTTACCGGCACGAACCCCGCAACTTCGCCGAGTCCTATACCGACGAAAGGATTGATCGCGCTTTCGAGGGACTGCTCGACGAGCTCCGGCCCGACGTGGTCCACTTCCAGCATACCTTCCGGCTTTCTGCGGGAATGATCGAAACAGCCAAAAAACACGGAGCGGCCGTGCTGGTAACCCTGGCCGACTACTGGTTCATCTGTCCGCCCATACTGCTCTTACAGCCGCGGGGAGTGTTGTGCTCCGGCCCGGCGCCGCCAAAATGCGCGCAGTGCGGAAACGCCATCGGGGTCCTTTACTCCGGGAGCGCGGAGAACACCACTCTCGGCAAAATCTACGAGAGCCTGGTTCGGACCGCGCATGACATGAAAAGGAGTTTGCCCAGACCGCTTGTAGAACGGCTCCGCTTCTGGAAGCAGGCCCGCGAGCTCAGCGACCCGGACTCGTCCTATAAAAAACGGCTTGCCATGATCGAACAAAGACAAAAGACCATGAAGAACGCACTGGCATCCGCCGACCTGGTTATCGCGCCTTCCCGGTTCATGCTGGAAAAGACAGTGGAGGCCGGAGCAGTGGAGCGGGAGAGGATCGTCCATTCCGATTACGGCTTTGACAAAACGCCTTTTCAGGGACTAAAGAAGATGCCGGGAGAGACCGTTCGGTTCGGGTATGTGGGCACGCCGGTCGAGCACAAGGGACTGCACGTGGCGGTCGAGGCCATGAACATGGCGAGTGATGCTCCTGCCGAGCTTCTGGTCTACGGGGACTTAAGCTGGTTTCCGGCTTATGCCAGGCGGCTCCGGTGCATGTCGCGAAACCCCCGCACCAGGTTCATGGGAAGGTTCGAGCACCATGACATAGCCGAAGTGCTCGCAGGCCTGGACGCGGTAATCGTGCCTTCCCTGTGGTACGAGAACTCGCCGCTCACCATGCACGAAGCATTTATGGCAGGCGTGCCGGTGGTGGCTTCGGACATGGGCGGCATGAAGGAGCTTCTCGAGAATGGTGGCGGCCGTACTTTCCAGCCGGGAGACCCGGCCGACCTGGCGCGGGTGATAAGAGAGATTGCCAGTGATCCCTCGGAGCTTGAAAAACTTGCCGCCTCCATCCCAGAGGTCAAATCCATAGAAGAGAATGCTGAAGAGCTTCTGCACTGGTATCAAAAGTTCTCTTCGCAGCAAGGATAAATATATTAGCTTCTTGCAAAAAGGTTGACCGCATGGTGGGAGAGACCTCCCGGTCTCGATTATCGCGAGCGGGAGCTCGCTCCCACCGCAAGAATTCGGGATTTTGCAAAAGCCTCATATAATAGAGATGTCTGGAAATGGAGCCTTAGGAGAAACTTCGCGAGAAGCCGGACAAGGAGCGGGCGGTTTAAAAAAGGAGGATTGAAATGAGCGGAGTTTATGATGAAGGCCGCAGGAGGTTTCTGAAAATAAGCGGTGCCGCGGCAGCCGCGGGCATGACGGGAAGCTGGAGCTTCAAGGCCCGGGCTGACCTGGGAAGCGTAAACGCGGGATTCTTCCACTTTACCGACACCCTGTTTACCTCGGGCGACGATAAGGGCAGGAGCGGCCTCGTCCATGGCGGCTACATGATCGGCGAAACCTATGCCCTGGCAGACGACCTGGTGGAACAGGCTGTCTCCATGAACGGCGGCAGTGATTTCCTCCTGGTCCACTCCGGAAACCTTCTGCGTTCCGGCAAAAAGGGCCAGCTTGAAAAGGCCCGCTTCTGGCTGTCGGGACTTAATGCCATGCCGCGCCTCACTGTCGGGGAGGACGATTGCTCCGTAGCGCTGAAGAAAGAGAAGTTCGTTGCCGAGCTTTCCGGCTTTGGCTTTAACAAGGCCGCGAGCTATTACTCCTACCTCCATCAAGGTGTACGCTTTATCCACCTGGACGCTTCCGAAGTGGTGCCGCTCACGGGCGAAGGCAGGTTTGCGGACCGGGAAAGGCAACTTAAGTGGCTTCTGCACGAGCTCGGAAAAGAAAGCCACGTTCCCGCGGTCCTGGTTCTTCATGCGCCTCCCTTGGAAGCGCAGGGGATAGAGAAGTCGGCCTTGGCCGAGTCGGACCGCCTCGAGCTGTTAAAAATTTTAAACGACCATCCTCGGGTGGTGCTGGTGCTTGCCGGCGGCGCCCTGAAGAACCGGGCCGAGCATATCGGCAACACGAACGCTTTATGCCTCGTTACTTGTTCGCCTTCGGCATATCCTTGCGGATGCCGGCGGCTGGAGCTGGAAGCGCGCGGCAACAAGGTCGAGGTGCGTTCTCGCTTTATCCAGACACGTCTTTTACACCTGGCTGAGAAGAGCTTTTACTT
>JAWOBU010000176.1:0-25368 GCA_046484135.1 bacterium | reverse complement strand
TCATGCCTGACCGTAAGCCGCACCCCGGCTTGAAAGAGGTCAAGAAGATATATCAGAACCTCGAGGTCGAGCCGGTGGATTTGAAAGAGGGCAGGATCAAGGTCATAAACAAGTATTTCTTCCGTCGGGACCTGTCTTTCTTGAAAGGCGGGTGGAGACTGACCGAGAACGGCAGGCCCATAAAGTTCGGGAACCTGCCGGAGCTCGAGATCGAGCCGCAGGGTTCCCGGGAGATCGCTCTTGATATAGAAAAGCCGGAGCTGGAAGCGGGAGAGGAGTACCACCTGCTTATTACCTTTCATCTTATGGAGCCGAGGCCCTGGGCCGAGCCCGGCCATTTGGTGGCGTGGGACCAGTTCAAGATGCCTTACGACGTGCCGGAGAAAGAGCCGGGCTCTACTTCCAACCTGCCGGCGCTGGAAGCGGAGGAAAACGCGGAAAGGGTCATTGTAAAAGGTAAGGACGTAAAAGCGGTGTTCGACAAGGAGAGCGGCGCTCTTGAATCCTTCGTCTACAAAGGCAGGGAGCTGGTGGCCGGACCGTTGCTACCCAACTTCTGGCGTGCTCCTACTGACAACGACCGCGGAAACTTCATGCCGATGCGGCAGGGAGTATGGCGCGACGCAGGCCGGGACCGGAACGTAAACAGGGTCAAGGTGAAAAAGCCCGGTCCATCCACTGTCAAGGTAACGGTGGACTCCGTACTCTCAGCGGGCGCTTCCACTTATAGAACTCTCTATACTGTTACCGGAGACGGCAGGATCAAAGTGGAAAACGATTTCCGGCCCGGCGCAGGACTGCCCAACCTTCCCCGCGTAGGGATGCAGATGAAGATTCCCGGCCGGTACAACACCATGATCTGGTTCGGCCGCGGACCGCACGAGAGCTACCGGGACCGGAAAGCGGGCGCCATGATCGGTCTGTACAAAGGAAAAGTAAAAGAGCTCATACATAACTACAGCTATCCGCAGGAGAACGGCAACCGCACGGACGTGAGGTGGGTTACGTTTACTGATGAGAACGGCGCTGGAGTTAAAGCCACGGGCATGCCGCTTTTGAACGCGAGCGCGTGGCCATATACCCAGGAGAACCTGGAAGAAGCCACCCACACCTATGAGCTCGAGTACACTGACGAGATCACGGTAAACCTGGATTACAAGCAGATGGGGGTGGGAGGCGACAACTCCTGGGGAGCACGTCCTCACCCGCAGTTCCGGCTTACTCCCAGGCCGTACAGCTACAGCTTTGTTCTGGAGCCGACCGGCATTGATTAAGAAAGACCGGGAAAGGAGAAGTTATGAGGTTTAAAGTTTGTTTGTTGTCGGTGGTACTGGTTTTGACGCTGGTCCCTTCGGTCCGGGCGGCCCGCGATTGCGGCGCGCCGGTGGAAACAGAGCAGGGGCCTATCTCGGGTATGGAGTCGTCTCAATCCGGTGCCTGCGTGTGGAAAGGAGTGCGTTATGCCGCTCCTCCCACCGGCGACCTCCGACTGCGGGCGCCCCGTCCGCCGGAGCCGCACCAAGGAGTGTACAAAGCTCATACCTATGCGCCGGCCTGTCCGCAGAACTCGGACATCTACTCGGGCGGCGAGGTCGAGAACTGGAGCGAGGACTGCCTGGCGATAAACATCTGGAGTCCGAAGAAGGAAGGCAGCTACCCGGTCATGTTCTGGATTCACGGGGGCGGCATGAAGCAGGGCTCTGGTTCCTACGGCATGTCCAACGGCGCGCGTCTGGCCGCGGAGCGGGACGTGGTCGTGGTTACGGTGGACTATCGGCTTAACAACCTGGGTTTTCTGACCCTGCCGGAGCTGGTGGAAGAAAGCCCGAACAACAGCGCCGGCAACTACGGGCTTCTCGACCAGGTCCGGGCGTTGAAGTGGCTCCAGAAGAACATAAGTTCCTTTGGAGGAGACCCGGACCGCGTAACCATATTCGGCCAGTCCGCGGGCGCGGGAAGCGTGTACTGCCTCATGACCTCGCCGCTTGCCGAAGGTCTGTTCCACCGGGCCATTCCCATGAGCGGGTTTCCCGACCTGGCTCATACCATGGAGCAGGGCTTCCGGGACGGACAGAAGATTCTCGAGGAGCTGGGCTGCGACGTGGCCCGGCCGGTCGAGTGCCTGCGGGCCATGCCTGCGGAAGACATTATTCCGCCGCCCAAGAACACCCTGGTGAACAGGTTGCAGGGAGGCGTAACCTATGCTCCGCACATGGACGGCTACTTTCTTTCCAGTCAGCCCATCGCGTCCTTGAAAGAGGGCGACTACAACCGGGTCCCGGTGATGGTGGGCCACACCCGTGACGAGGTCAAGCTCTACACCATCTTCATGCCCGGCCTAAGCTGGTGGCCCAAGTTCATGGCCGACAAGCTCCTGGAGCAGGTCACCGGCTCTTACACTGACGAGCTCATGCAGTACTACTCCTATGATGATTACAAGAAACCCATGAACCTGGTTTTCGACGTATTGAACGAAGGCTATAACTCGCGCGGTTTCCTGGCCGCGGAGGCCATGGCCGGCAAAAGCCCGGTGTATCTTTACCGGTTCGACTGGGACGACGTGCGGTTCCCGAAGAAGATGGGGGCCTTCCATGGAATGGACGAGCCGTTCGTGTTCGGGGCCATGAGCCTGGACTCGACCCTGGCCCGGATCGTGGCCACCAAGGAGTCAATCGAAAAAGGACGGCCTCTATCGGAAAAGATGATGTCCTACTACACAAATTTCGCCAGGACCGGCGACCCCAACGGCGAGGGCTTGCCCGAGTGGCCCGCCTACAATAAAGAGACACATCAACGGATGCACTTTGACACCCCGCCCGAGGCCCGGACCATAAGCGAAGAGAAGATGGAAAAGTACGAGTTCTTCTCGCAGTTTTACGTAAGAGGGATCACCATGGTTCCGGCGGGGAGCGAGTAAAGCGCTAAAACCCGAGCGACTGCCAGGCGACTATGTCGGAGGCGGTTTCCTGGAAGAGCTTTTGTTCCATGGCGGCCAGGAGCGGTCGGAAGGTCTGGCGGTCGAGCGCTGACACTGGTATGGCGCCGGGTTGGCGGTTCAAGCACGCTTTTTGTTCTATCTCGGAGAGAAGGTCGCTCTTGTTGAACACGAGGATGCGGGGCGTGTGCTGAAACTCCATTTCCTCCAGGATTTTCTCGACCGCGGATATCTGTCCTTCCCAGGAAGGGTCAGCGGCGTCAACTACGTGCAGAAACAAGTCCGCGTCCTCGAGCTCCTCCAGGGTCGCCTTGAAGGCGTTAAAGAGGTCCTTTGGAAGCTCTCTTATAAACCCTACCGTGTCCGTAATCACGATCTCCCGCTCGCGGGGGAAGCGGAGTCTTCTGCTGGCCGGGTCCAGGGTCGCGAACATCTTGTCCTGCACGCCTACCTCGCTGTTGGTAAGCTGGTTTAAAAGCGTGGACTTGCCTGCGTTGGCATAGCCGATAATGGAGACCACCGGCACCTGCCGGGACTTTCTTTTCTCCCGCTTCTGCTGTCTGGTTTTCCTGGCTTTGTTGAGCTGTTTTTCGAGGTGGGTGATCCTCTCCCTGACGCGGCGGCGGTCTATCTCGAGCTTGGTCTCGCCCGGTCCGCGACCGCCGATACCGCCGGTAAGCCTGGACATGTCCACTCCCTTTCCCACCAGCTTGGGAAGGTTGTACCGGAGTTGAGCGAGCTCCACCTGGATTTTCCCTTCCCTGGTCTTGGCCCGCTGGGCGAAGATGTCCAGGATAAGCTGGCTCCGGTCAATGACCTTGAGCTCGGCCACCTCCTGAATGGCGTTGAGCTGGGAGGGAGACAGCTCCCGGTCGAAGACCAGGGTCACGGCCCCGAGCTGCATGGCCTTTACCAGGACCTCCCGGAGCTTGCCTTTGCCTAGCACCGTCTTGGGGTGGACCTTTTTGCGCTTTTGTACAACCTCGCCCACCACGTCCACGCCCGCGCTGCGGGCCAGCTCCCGCAGTTCGGCCAGGCCGTCGAGAGATGCACGGCTTCTACTTCCGTCCGGCTCGGTGCCCACCAGGATGACGCCTTCCTTGTCGCGGCCGGTGAGCTGGGGCCGTTTCCGTGCGATCTCTTCTTCCAGCGAGGCTATGAGTTCCTGGAAGTCGAGATCGAGCCGGCCGGGCGAAAAAGAATCGTATAGCTCAACCTCTTTGCCGTCCGAGTTGCGGGGAAGGATATGCGCGAGGTGGGAAGGACCGGGATAGCCTTCATCATCAACTGTTACCGCCAGGATAAGATCGAAACGGAGCAGTACCAGGTCGGTAAGGTCTTCGTCGTTCAAACTCTCGCCCTGCAGGTGAGTATGTATGTATCGCAAGCCGCGAAGATGGGAAGGAACTCCCCGGCTTTTGCCCAGGTCCGGAAGCATAATGCTGCCGGCGTCTCCCACCACCACGTGCTCGACCTGGCCGCGGCGGGTTACCAGGACCCCTACCTGCCTGCCGATCTCAAAGCTTATCCGGCACAGCTCCCGGTTGAAGTCCTGGTTGGTTACCTGGTCTTGCGGGATTCTTCTCCGGAAGAGACGTGAGAGCTCGTCCTTCTGCTTTTTTTTCAGCCCTAAAAGGTTTCCCTTAACGCGATTGTTACTCATCTGCCTCCGCTTTTCGAAAATAATGTAATATGTGTGAGCGCCTTAACCGCGAAAAAACCGCATCCGCCAACTTTCCGCGTTGCAACAGCGCCTTGCAGAAATCAAAAAAAA
The DNA here is from genome assembly GCA_046484135.1 of bacterium. Taxonomy (GTDB): domain Bacteria; phylum RBG-13-61-14; class RBG-13-61-14; order RBG-13-61-14; family DATKZS01; genus CAYQTK01. The sequence goes on along the minus strand of JAWOBU010000176.1, from coordinate 20,659 downwards.
CCGCCCATGCTTTCATGGACGGAACCTTTTCTTTGGAGCGGGAGACGGGGGTCGAACCCGCGCCGTCCAGCTTGGGAAGCTGGCATTCTGCCACTGAATTACTCCCGCACCTCCATATCTATATGATAATGATTAGCTTAAAAGCGCTTTCATGTCAAGGGCGCCTCGTTTTTCTTAACACTTGGTGTCGTTCTCGCGGGTGATGACAATGGGCTTCGCGTGCCATATGTCCCGGTTGTACTCCTGTACGGCCCTGTCCGAAGAGAAATGCCCGACCCTGGCCACGTTCAGGATGGCTTTTCTGGTCCATGCTTTAGGGGTCGCGTATGCCTGGTCCACTTTCCACTGGCAGTCCCGGTAGTCTTTGAAATCAGCCAGTACCATGTAGTTGTCCTCCTCCAGAAGGTGGTTGGCCAGTGGGGAGAAGAGCTGGGGATCGTCCGGACAGAAGAAGTCTTCGTAAATAAGGTCGAAGATTTGTTGCAGGTACGGGTCTTCGTTTACGTAATCGCGGGGGCGATAGCGGGGCCGGAGCTCGTTCACCTGGTCGGCGTCCATTCCGAAGATGAAAATGTTGTCGTCTCCCACTTCCTCCTTGATCTCGATGTTGGCCCCGTCCAGCGTGCCCACAGTGAGGGCGCCGTTCAAGCAGAACTTCATGTTGCCGGTTCCGGAGGCCTCGTAGCCCGCAGTGGACACCTGCTCGGAGACCTCGCTGGCCGGGAAAATTTTCTCCGCCAGGGACACCCGGTAGTTGGGAAGTAAGACCGCTTTGATCTGGTCATTGGTCCTGGCGTCCCGGTTTATCATGTCCGCCACGTGGCAGATAAACTGTAAGATTAGCTTGGCCCGGGTATAACTTGGCGCCGCCTTTCCTCCGAAAATAAAGGTCCGGGGATGCGGATCAAACGAGGGGTCCTCCTTGATCCGGAGCCAGTGGTAGATAACGTGAAAGACGTTCAAAAGCTGGCGCTTGTACTCGTGGATTCTTTTAATCTGCACGTCGAACATGCTCGCCGGGTCCACTGAGTATCCGGTGATGTTCTTGATGTGCCGGGCCAGGTTCTCTTTGTTGGTTTTTTTGATGTTGTTGAACTCTTGCTGGAAGTCGGGATCGTCCGCGTAGTCTTCCAGTCCCTTGAGGCTCGGAAGGTCCTTGATCCAGCTCTTTCCGAGCTTCGTGGTAATAAGCTCGGCAAGGGGGGGATTGGCCTGCAGAAGCCACCGTCTTGGCGTGATCCCGTTGGTCTTGTTGTTCAGTTTGCCGGGAAAGAACTGATCGAAGTCCTTGAATACGGTCTCCCGCAGAATCCTGGTATGAAGCTTGGATACGCCGTTCACGGAATGGGATCCCACAATGGCGAGATGGGCCATTCGTATGCTCTTCTCCGGATGTTCCTGGATCAGGGACATCCGGCTCTGAATCCCCCGGTCTCCCACGAACTGGACGGACACGTCTCTTAAGAACCGCCGGTTTATCTCGTAGATGATCTGGAGATGCCTGGGAAGGAGTCTTCCGAACAGGGACACGGGCCATTTTTCCAATGCTTCGGAGAGCAGGGTATGGTTGGTAAAAGCACAGCTCTGGACTGTTATCTCCCAGGCGTCCTCCCAGGGGAGTCCGTGCCGGTCAATCAAAAGCCGCATCAGCTCGGTGACCGCCAGGCTGGGGTGGGTGTCATTCATCTGGATGGCCACCTTGTCCGGAAACTCGGAGAAGTCCCGGTGGGTGATGAGGTAGCGGCGGATGATGTCCTGGACGGAGCAGGACACGAAGAAGTACTGTTGTTTAAGCCGGAGCTCCTGTCCCTGGATCATCTCGTCGTTGGGGTAGAGGACCTTGGATATGTTCTCGGAAGCGTACTTCTCCTCCACCGCCTTCCAGTAGTCGCCGTGCTGGAAGTATTGCAGGTTGAAGTCCTTGGAGGCGCGCGCTGACCAGAGCCTTAACGTGTTCACTGTGTCGCATCCGTAGCCCGGGATGGGGTAGTCGAAGGGAACGCCGATGATGGCGTTGGTGTCGGTCCAGTTCACTTTAAGGGACCCGTCCGGCGCGCGGGTGTCTTTGACCTGGCCGTAAAAATTGACCACGAAGCTCCGCTCCGGCTGGGGAATCTCCCACGGACTGCCGAACTTGAGCCAGGCCTCGGGAAGCTCCATCTGCTTGCAGTTTTTAATGACCTGCTCGAAGATGCCGAACTCGTAGCGGATGCCGTAACCGTAGGCGGGAAGCTCCTGGGTGGCCATGGAGTCCAGGTAGCAGGCGGCCAGCCTTCCCAGGCCGCCGTTGCCGAGGCCGGCGTCCGGCTCCTGTTCCGCCAGGTCGGTAAGGTTGATATTGACCTCCTCCATGGCTTTGTTGGACTCATCGTACATATTAAGATTGCTAAGAGCGTTGATCAGGAACCTGCCTATAAGGTACTCCGCGGAAAGGTAATAGATCCTTTTCGCGTCGCAGTTGTAGTACATCTGCTGGGTGCGTATCCACCTTTCCACCAGCCGGTCCCGGACCGCCAGGGCCAGCGAATGATAATAGTCTCGCGCCGTGGCCGTATACTGGTCCTTGCAAAGCGAGTACTCGAGGTGGTTGGCGAACCCAATCTCGATACTTTTAGCGTCCATCCCCTTGGAAAACGTGCCCCAGTTCCGGAATAGCTCGCTGTTTTTCATTTGTCCTCCGCGTATTGCCTTCGCAGGCTCAACCTTTATCCTCTTTTACTTCTGAAACTCGTCTTTGTTTATTTCTTCAAAACCGTGCTTTTCCAGGATAAAGCATACCTCCCGGCCGGAGAGGACGGGCAATTTATCCAATGGCCACCTCGAAGTGGCTCACATAGGTCTCGGTATGAAGACGGTCGTAAATCTCCTTTTCACCGGCGGTTTCGAGTAACAGCTCCACCGCTTCCATCAAGTTGGGCCGGGCCTGTTCAACCGTGTCTCCTTGGCTTACTACATCAAGCTCGGGACAGATGGATATAAAACCGTCCCCTTCTCTCTGGACAATTGCGGTAAAGCCGCCTTTAGAAATGCCTGTTTTATCCATGATCCTTTCCTGTTCTCAGCTTTTATAGAATGCTAGAAGGTAAGCATGTGTTTGTCAATTACTCACGCGAACTTAACGGTAAAATTTATGATTTACGTTGAAACTTGCCGGTTATGGGATACATTAGGTAAGATGGTTCATCAGGATTAAGCGTACTTTAGAGACGCCGTAGAGCTTTAAAGCACAATCCGCAACTTTGTCAAGGGGCATGCCCGCTCTTAAGCGCGGCTCCCCTTGGGAGCCCTTGACAAAGTTTTATGCGGATTGTGCTAAAGTGGAATTTGTGGGGAACAAAGAAAATGAACTCTTGCTGTTTTGAGGCCATACAATGTTTTCGTTGACCATTCAAGTTGAATATCCGCCTTGCGCCAAGTCCCATTTTCTTTGTTCCCCACTACAACAACAGTCAAACTTCATGTTCAAGTACGCTTAATCCTGATGAGCCGGTAAGATACTATGATTGTCTGCGTGGAGCGGTGTAAAAGATGGATAATAAAAACATTTACATAAAAGGGGCCCGCGAGCACAATTTGAAAGGTATAGACGTGGAGATACCCCGCGACAAGCTGGTGGTCATCACGGGCGTGTCCGGCTCCGGCAAGAGCTCGCTGGCTTTTGATACGATCTATGCGGAGGGACAGCGTCGGTACGTGGAGAGCCTTTCCGCTTACGCTCGGCAGTTTTTGGAGCTCATGAACAAGCCGGAGGTTGACACCATCGAGGGGCTTTCACCCGCCATCTCCATCGAGCAGAAGAACGTGTCCAAAAACCCGCGCTCCACCGTGGCCACGGTTACCGAGATTTACGACTACTTGAGGCTTCTTTTCGCCCGGGTGGGACATCCTTTCTGCTACGAGTGCGGAAGAGAGATATCCACCCAGACCGTCCAGCAGATGGTGGACCAGGTGATGGAGCTCCCGGAAGGCACCCGTGTCAATGTCCTTGCTCCCCTGGTCCGAAACCGGAAAGGGGAGTATAAAAAGGAGATGAACCGGCTCCGGCGGGACGGCTTTGTCCGCGTGCGGGTGGACGGCGAGCTTTACGAACTGGGCGATGAGATATCCCTGGACAAGAAAAAGAATCACACCATCGAGGTTTTCGTGGACCGGCTGGTGGTGCGGCCGGGCAAGGTGGAAAAGCGCCTGGCCGACTCCCTCGAGGTCGCCCTCAAGCTGGCGGAAGGTATTGTCCAGGTGGAGCCGGTGCCGGCCGAAGAAGGGGAAGAGTCCTCTACCCTCATATTTTCGGAAAGGTTTGCCTGTCCCTCCTGCGGCATAAGCTATCCGGAGATATCGCCCCGCATGTTCAGCTTTAACAACCCCTACGGCGCCTGCACGGAGTGCGACGGGCTGGGGACCAAGATGTACTTCGACACCGAGCTGGTCCTTCCCGACCCGGGTTTGAGCATAAGGGAAGGCGTGATCGTGCCCTGGTCAAAACGCGGGTCGGACTACTATTACCAGATGCTGGAAAGCCTGGCCCGCCACTACGGCTTTAACGTGAGGACTCCATTTAAGAAGCTCCCCAAGAAAATCCAGAAGATAATCCTCCACGGGTCGGGAGACGAAGACATCAGGTTCAAGCTGGAGAGCGACGTGGGCATGTCCCATACCTTCTCCCGGCCTTTCGAAGGGGTCATACCCTACCTGGACCGCAGGTTCCGGGAGACGACCTCGGACGCGGTCCGGGAGGAGCTTTACAACTACATGTCCTACATGCTCTGTCCTTCCTGTGAGGGCGCCCGGCTCCGGCAGGAGAGTCTTAACATCCGGGTGCAGGGCCTTAACATAGCCGATGTCTCGGCCATGTCCATCCAGGAAGCCATGGACTGGGTCGAGTCGCTCGATCTTTCTTCCCGCGAGACCCATATCGCCTCCCGCATCATGAAGGAGCTTCGGGAGCGGCTGGTGTTTCTACTAAATGTGGGCCTGGACTACCTTACCCTGGACCGGCCGTCATCCACGCTTTCCGGCGGCGAGGGCCAGCGCATTCGGCTTGCCACCCAGATAGGTTCGAGCTTGATGGGCGTGCTTTATATTCTGGACGAGCCCACTATCGGCCTGCACCAGCGGGACAACCAGCGGCTCATCAACACCCTGCTCCGGCTCCGCGACCTGGGCAACACCGTGATAGTGGTCGAGCATGACGAGAACACCATCCTTTCCGCGGACAACGTTGTGGACATGGGACCGGGCGCCGGCAGGGAAGGCGGCCGGCTGGTGGCGCAGGGAACGCCCGCCCAGGTCATAGCGCATCCCACTTCCCTTACCGGAGCCTACCTGTCCGGCAAAAAGAGCATCCCCCTGCCCGCGCGCAAGAAAGCGGGCAAGAAGAAGCTCGCAGTAAAAGGGGCCCGCCTCAACAACCTGAAGAACATTGACGCCGGCTTTCCGGTAGGGCTTTATACCTGCGTTACCGGAGTTTCCGGGTCGGGCAAGTCCAGCCTGGTCATTGATACCCTCTACCGGGCGCTGGCCCAGAAGCTCCATCGCTCCCGCCAGCACCCGGGCGAACACAAGGAGATTACCGGCATCCAATACCTGGACCGGGTTATAGACATTGACCAGTCGCCCATCGGCAGGACGCCCCGGTCCAACCCGGCGACCTACACCGGCCTTTTTACGCCCGTCCGCGACCTGTTCGCAAAGCTTCCCGAGTCCAGGATGCGCGGGTACAAGCCGGGCAGGTACTCTTTCAACGTGAAGGGAGGAAGGTGCGAAGCGTGCGAGGGAGGCGGCATGATCAAGATCGAGATGCACTTTCTTCCGGACGTGTTCGTAACCTGCGACGTATGCGGGGGAAGCCGGTACAACCGGGAGACCCTGGAGATAAAGTACAAGGGCAAGAACATAGCGGATGTACTGGACATGACCGTGAACCAGGCCATGGAGTTCCTGGGAAATATACCTGTTATTCAGTCCAAGCTTCAGACCTTGATTGACGTGGGGCTCGGTTACATCAAGCTGGGACAGAGCGCGACCACGCTCTCCGGGGGGGAAGCCCAGCGGATCAAGCTCTCCCGCGAGCTCTCCAAGCGGTCCACTGGCCGGACCTTGTATATCCTGGACGAGCCCACCACCGGCCTTCACTTCGAGGACATCAAGAAGCTGTTGGCTGTGCTGAGAAGGCTGGTGGACGAAGGCAACACCGTGATAGTGATCGAGCACCACCCGGACGTGATAAAGTGCGCGGACTGGATAATGGACCTGGGACCCGAAGGAGGAGAGCAGGGCGGGTACATAATCGCGGAAGGCCCTCCGGAAGAGGTGGCCGAGGTCGAGGAATCCCATACCGGCCGGTTCCTGCGGCCTCTCCTGAAGAAGGAAGGGGCCATGGAGGCCGCGCAATAACACTCCTCGGGCGGGAGACAAATACTTGAAAAGAAAAGAGCTGAGAATGTGCGAGAGACTTCAGTCGCGATCATCGAGACCAGAAGGTTTCTCCCGCCTATCGAAAGCAGCAGGTTTTATTAATAAGATTCCGGCGGGCTTTTCTCTTTCGCCCACTCTTTCAGGAACTCCCACTGGTCCATGCTCTGCGTGTACCTGCCGGCCTTGCGGAGCCGGTTGATGGCCTCCTGGAGGGAGATGCCTTCCATGGTCATGAGCAGGGGAATGAGCACGGTGGCTGTCCTGCCGATACCGCCCCGACAGTGTACCACCACCTTTTCTCCCTGGTGGGCGGAATTCTCCACTACGCTGATAATGCGGTCCAGTTGCTCCCGCCTCGGAGGGTGGCCGTCCGGAAGGGGCTCGTGTATTTCTTTCATGTCCGCCTGGTAATCGGGAGGGATGTCGAGGGGGCCGGCAGTAAGGTTCACGATCAAGCTGATGCCGTGTTCCTTTAAGAACTCGAGGTCGTTTTTAAGGTTCCCGTATCTTCCCGGCCGGGCGGAGCCCCCGATCACGCCGTCCACGTGCCAGCAGAAGCGCAGGGACAGAAGCGCGTGTTCACGTTTTCTTTCCTGTTCGGATTTTTGAGCCATAGCGCCTATTATTTTACACAAAGCTTCCGGTTTCTCAATCTCCGGGACCTTTTTGTCGACTATCTTTGCTTCGTTTAGAAGTCCGACTGCAAAGTGCCGCCCAGCGGCGTAAGGTGGTGGGTCTCGTTCACGGTGATGATTACAGCCTCGGGAGGGGTGTACAGAAAACGGTTTAAGCAGGCGGTGTCCTGCCGCAACGACCAGAACCGGTCCGGCTTCACGTTCAAAAGTCCCAGCATGATGAGCTTGCAGATCACGCGGTGGGTGCAGACGGCAACCACGGACTCGGAATGCTCGACCGCCAGCCGGGAAATGGAGCGCATGGCCCGGACCTGGGCTTCCCCAAGCCCCTCTCCGCCCGGAAACACCACCTCTTCCGGAGAGTCCTGCCACTTCCGGTAAAGGTCCGGATACGACTCTTTTACTTCCTCCGCCGCTTTGCCTTCCCATTCGCCGAAGCTCAAGTCAATAACCCCCTCCAAAGGAACAACCTCTTTGTCAAGACGCTTCGCCAGAGGAGCAAGGGTGTCCATGGAACGGGACAACGGGCTCGCGTACAAATGTTCGATACCTTCTTTCTCCAGCACGTCGGCAACAAGCTCTGCCTCCTTGTGACCCTGCTCGGAAAGTCCTACATCGTGGCGGCCCCGGAAACGCTGGTCCTTGTTCCACGCCGTCTGTCCGTGTCGTACCAGAAAAAACCTGGCCATCTATAAACTCCTTTACCAGAAAATCGAAATCATAAGCCGCAGCAATAATAATACAGTGCAAGCGACTTTAGTCGCGATTTTAGCGCCTGCGTCTCATCACAAACCGTGCGAGCGACTTTAGTCGCGATCTCCGTTTACTCCTCTCCGGAAACCGTGTTCCCCTGTCCCGTCTCTTCCGGTCCTTCCATGATCTCGCGGTACTTGTTCTGTCGGACGGCCATGAATATCTCGCGGGAGCCGTCCTGGTTGCCGTCCTTGTAGTTCGCATTGGACACAAACACGATGACTTTCCCGTCCCGGTTCACATCAGGGAGTTCGGAAGTTCCGTAGTTGAAGTCGGTGACCGGCTTCAAGTATTGGGCGGGCGTTTCTTTATCGAAAGCCGTCTCTTTTTTTTCATAAAAGTTTTTCGGCATCTCCAGGGTTGAAATCTCGATGTTGTTCTCTTTGTTAAACTCTCGCGTTCCGAGCGGAGTACTTAAAGCCAGCAGGTTCCCGTCGCCGGACCATGCCATCGAGCGGACCGGAAAGTCATGGCCGGGAAATGGCCTTGTTACATCCGGCGCCAGGAGGTAAAGCTCGAAGGAAGATAAAGGCATGTCCGTTTTTTCCGGCTTCAGTTTGCAGGGCGAGGTGAAGGAGACGACTTTGCCCTGCGGGGACACCACGGGCGCGCCGTTGGAACAGCCCTGGCTGTAAGTGAGCTGGCGAGGTTCCCCTGAAAAGGAGAACTTGAAAATCTCCCAGTTCTTGTCCGGGTTTCCTCCTACCGTCCTTCCATCCCTGGTCATGGTCAGGTCGGACATTTCCTCCGGCTTGTCCGTACCGGGAATGTCGTCGTTGCACCTGCATATTATGGAGGTTGTGGTGAGGCCCGGCTCTTCGCATCCGCCGGGCGGGCGGGTGTTGCTTATCTGCTTGATTGAAACCGTGGAAGCGGACAGCTCTGCCAGAAAGATTTCATTGCTGTAATCAAGGTTCTCCTTTTTTTTGAGGTCGGCGCGGGACTCGAAGGCCATCCGGCGGCTGTCGGGCGACCAGGCCGGGTTTCTGCTGGGGATGCCGTTGCCGTTGGTTATGGCGCGGATGTCGCCGTCTTTTTCTCTTACATGAATGTCGAAGGTGGGTTGCAGATTGTCTCCGGAAAAGGAGCAGTTCGAGGAGAAGGCCAGGCTTTGATTGTCCGGCGCCAGTGCCAGGTCGTTTATAATGCAGTTTTTTTGCCTGGTAAGCTGTTTGATCTTGCCCTCTCTCCACCGGAATATCTCGGGGGACTTGTCGTCGTTCATGTCCGCGAGGTTGCAGGTGGAGAGGAAGTAGACGGTACGGCCGTCATCCGTAACCTGTGGGTCCGTGTTCCAGCCGGACATGCAGGAGGTAAGCTGGACTATCTTCCATTCCGGCTTTTCCGACCGGCTGCTCCAGTAGGATGCCGACAGAAGCGCGAAAAGCAGGAGGGATGCTGTGATCTTTATTCTCATTGCTTCTCTCTTTCCCTGTCTCCCAAAAGAAGAAAGAACAAGTCGCCTTGGCGAAACTTTTCTTTATGGAACCGGTAGAGTTCTTCGTCTGCTTTTACAAACGCGGGTATCTCGTCCATGGACCGGAAGAAGGCATCGCGGTCATAGCTTTTTCCCGTAACCTGGCCGGCGAGGCAGAGGAATTCCTTCTTGGTAAAGCTCTCCGGCAGAAGCTCGAACAGGCGGCGGGTGAGAACGGAAACCTCCAACAGCTTCTCTTGTGCGGCCTCCAGGATGCGCCGGTGGTCGAACGCCATCTCCGGAGGGTTCCGCAGAGAGAACCAGCCGGTCTCTTTGGCGTCATCTCCGGCGCGCGGGTCTGTCCTGTCCGCCCGCACCAGGGCAAGATAAGCCGCGGAGATGACGCGGGTGCGCGGGTCGCGCTCCGGGTCTCCAAAGGAACCAAGCGAAATAAGACTCAGCCCGCTAACCCCGGTCTCCTCTTCCACCTCCCGCGCGGCTGCTGCCTCCAGGGACTCGTGGATTTCCACGAACCCGCCGGGAAGCGCCCAATAGCCCTGGTAAGGGTCTTTTTTACGCTCGATCAAAAGCACCGAAAGTTCATTCTCCCGGTAGGACACGATCACCACGTCACAGGCCACCGACGGCTTTTGGTACCTGGCAGGGTCGTATCCCGCGGGTGCTTTGTGGCCGGGCCGGCTCTTGTCTTCTTCTTTCATTGCTACTTTTAGATGTTAAGGCGGGCTCTTCACTCAGTCAAGGTTTACGAGAGGCTACAAGCTTTGTTGCCGGCACTCAGAGCACGATCCGGTCTTGTACTTCTTCTTCAGAAGAGACCCGCGCTCCGGGATAGACCACCGAGTTTTTAAGCCGGGCGCCGCTTTCCACCCGGGCGTCGTCCCCCACGTACACAAAAGGGCCGAGCTCGCAGGAGCTTTCCACAAGAGACCTTCTGCCGATCATGACGGGGTGATGTATAGTAACGCCGGGCCGGACTTTGGCCTCGGGGTGGATGATGAACTGCCGGTGGTTCTTTAGGTAATGGCGGTGGATATGGATAAGGTCTTCCTGGGAGGTCAGGTGCAGGAACTCGTTTATCTTGACCGCCCGGCAGAACTCGTCGCTTATTTCCATGAACAGGGTGATGGCGTCCTGGAGCTCGAGCTCTCCGCGTGCGGAAGGCCGCACCGCGTCCAGGCAGTCGAGCAGGTCCTTTCTGAAGATGAAAAGAAACTTGCTGATGGCGTCCCAGCCGGTCGAGTCGCGGCCCGGCTTCTCCACTATCTCCTGGACCATGTCGCCCATGAGCTTTACGCCTGCGGAGCGTTCCAGGTCCTCGGGCTGATAGTCAGAGGTGGTAAGTACCGCGGGCGGCCGATGGGCGAGATGTGCGGTTAATAGGTTGCTTACATGAGAGGCCGGGAAGATATTGTCGCATGAGGTCACCACGAAGTCCTGGTGGATGCTGGACCTGGCCTGGAGCAGGGCATGGGCGGTGCCTTTGCGCTCCTCCTGGAACGCGAGCCGCACACGAAGCCCGCCGTTATGGAAGCTTTGCGCCCACGAGATCAAGGGCTCGTCGTCCGGGCTTCCCACCACCAGGAAGTCATGACAGCCGTTTATGGAAAAGCTCTCCAGGACCTTCTGGATCACGGGCACGCCCAGGATAGGGGTCATGGCTTTGGAGTGGGCCAAGCGAAGCGGACCCAGCCGTGTGCCTTTGCCCGCGGCAAGGATCACCACCGTCAGGGGAAGCTCGATCATGACTCTTCCCTTATAACAGCGCCCTCCCGGACTATCTCGGGTATGAACACGCGGCCGTGGACGTAGCCGTAATGCTCGAGCGTCTTTCTGAGCTCTTCCTCTATCGCCTTCTCCCGACCCGGCGGGACCAGCATGAACACCGAGCCGCCGCCGCCGGCGCCGGTGAGCTTGGCACCCAAAGCGCCGTGCTCCATTCCGGTGCGGATCATGCGGTTGTTGGCTTCTCCCGCGCCTTCGCTGAAGCCGCTGTGGCGCATCATCTCGTCCACCAGGCCGTGGTTTGTATTCATGAGCTCGCCGAACCGGTCGAGGTCCCCTTCCAGCAGGGCTATCTTTCCCTTCCAGGCCGTGTCTCCGATCTCTTTCATGATCCGGACCATAAAGGGGGCCTGGTCATAGTCGCCCGCGAACTGCTTGTACTCCTCCAGGTAGCGGGCCCGCATGGGCCGGTGCACGTCTCCGGACTCGTGCCGGACTCCGGTCGAGCAGATCACCAGGGGGCAGTCTGTCTCGCACTTGTCGAGTTTTTCGTAAGTGCAGTAAGGCTCTTCCTTGACGGGCCGGTGGAAGAGCTTGTCCCGGTAGTCAATGTAAGCGATGCCGCCGAACAATGGTACGTAGCGGTCGGCAAAGCCGCAGGTGATGTCGAGCTCTCGTTCTTCCGCCCGCTGGGCCAGCTCTCCCAGCACATAGTAGTTGTGGAAGAGCGGATCGAGCTGGTAATGCCTGACCATGGCCAGCATGGTGAGCAGCACCAGGACGGTGGACCCGCCCATGCCGCTCTGCCGCGGTATCCCGGTGTAGAACTCCAGGGAGAAGGGCTTGTTCTCCGCCTTCTCCCGGAACTCCGGGCTGTAGCCGTGCAAAGTGCGGATGGCTGCCACCGGAAGATCGAAGCCCAACCCGTAAGAAAGCCCGGAAAAGCTGTCCTTGCCGAGCTCGATTGGATCGCTCTCCGGTTCCCCAGACACGCTTTTAAAGCTCAAGCAGAAACGGTCCGATCTTTCGACCTTGACACTGCCGAATACGTTGATGGCCGCGGATATGGTCTGGTGCGCGCCCTCGTTGCCGTCGGACGGGTTGCCAAGGATATTGATCCGCGCCGGAAGAACTATTTCAAACATCATACTAACTCCGCCTTATATTCTCGTGAAAGAATTCATCTAAAACAATATAGCAACAAAGCGCCGGCTCCATCAATTCATCCGCGGAAATGCTCTTTCAGAGCCGGGTAGAGAGCCTGGAAGCGCTGGTAGGATTCCCGGTAGAGCTTCATGGCTTCCGGGTCGGGTTCGATTTCATCGCGAATGGACAACGAGGCTTTTGTGGCTTCGGCGGTGGTGGAGAATTCCTTGATACCCACCAGGGCCAGGACAGCGGCTCCAAAGGCCGGCCCTTCGTCCACGGACAGCCTTATGACGGGCAGTCCCAGAACATTGGCTACAATGCCGGACCACAGGTCGCTCCGGGCGCCTCCGCCGGAAAGATATATCTCATCCAGCATGGTCCCGCTCTCTGTCATGAGCCGTGCCGAGTCGTTCAAGGTATAAGCCACTCCTTCCATGACGGCGCGCGCCAGGTGTCCGACGCCGTGGTTCAAGTTAAGGCCCGCGAAAACTCCCCGGGCGTAAGGATCGAACACGGGAGTGCGTTCACCGGTGAGGTAGGGCAGGAACAAAAGGCCGTCCGCACCCGCGGGCGCCCGCCCGGCCTCGCGCTCCAGCTCCGGGTAGTCGAGCTCATGCTTCAGTTGCCGGAGGGTGTTGCGGAGCCATTGGAGCGAGCCTCCCGCGGAAAGGGTCACCCCCATGGTGTGCCACAGGCCGGGCGAAGCGTGGCAGAAGCTGTGGAGCCTGGCTTCCGGATCACTGACCGGCTTGTCCGAGCTTGCGAAGACCACGCCGGAGGTCCCGATGGTAACCAGGACCGGTCCTTGCCGCACGATGCGGTTGCCGACCGCGCCCGCGGCCTGGTCGCCCCCGCCGGCCACTACCGGCGTGCCTTCGCGAAGACCGGTAAGCTCGGAGGCTTCGGCTGACACGGTGCCGGTTATCTCGGTCCCTTCATAAAAGGAGGGAAGGAGGGACTTGTCTATGTCAAGTGCGGAGAGCAGCTCGTCCGACCACTGCCGGTTTTTGACGTCGAAAAGCAGCATGCCGGAGGCGTCGGACACGTCGGTGGCGAGCTCGCGGGTAAGCCGGAACCTTATGTAGTCCTTGGCGAGAAGAAGGTAGCGCATGCGTTCGTAGTTTCCCGGCTCATGGTTTCGGAGCCAGAGCAGCTTGGGAGCGGTAAAGCCGGTCAAGGCCCGGTTCGAGGTCAGCTCGATAAGTTTTTCAAACCCCACCCGGGAATTGATTTCAGAAACCTCGGCGTCGGTGCGCTGGTCGCACCAGAGCAGGGCAGGGCGAACCACCAGGTACTCTCGGTCCAGAAAGACGGAGCTGTGCATCTGGCCGGTAAGACCGACTCCCTTGATCTGAGAAGAACCAACTTTGCCGCACAGCTCACTGATGACCTCGACAGAGGCGTTCCACCAGTCGGCCGGGTCCTGCTCGGCCCAGCCGGCTTGCGGGGTGGACATGCCGTACTCGCGGGCGGCCGTGCTTTGGACGCGGGCTTCCCGGTCCGAAAGCAGGCCCCGGACGCCCGAGGTCCCCACGTCTATTCCGATCACGTACTCCACCTTTTTTCTCCTTTCGTCTTTTCAATATATCTTGCCGTGCTTTCACAGGCAAAAAGAAGCCGGTGCGGGCTTTGAGGCATCTTCACAGATGTGTTAAACTTATTTACAGGCTATGAAGGGGCGCATCGCGGGGGAGGCCCGTCCCTGTGTCCGGATAGCAGGATCGAGAAGATTGTTGATGTCAGGAGTTCGGTTATAACCATGCCCGTAGTTCTTGTCGGCACCAGCCATAAAACCTCGCCCCTCTGGGTAAGGGAGAAGGTCTCCCTGTCCGGGATCAGCGTGTTCGATACGCGCAAACGTCTTCATTCCCGGCCGGAGATTGACGAGCTGGTGGTGTTCTCCACCTGTAACCGGGTGGAGTTTTACGCGGTGGGCCGGGATTGCGAGGCCTGCCTTACAAGCATTACCCGTTTCCTGCAGGAGGAGTACGGCTTTTCCGAGTCGGACATGGAGGGCTTTTTTTACTATTTACGGAGCCGCGAGGTGGCCCGCCACATGCTGGAGGTTGCGATAGGTGCGGACTCCATGGTGCTGGGCGAGACGCAGATACTCTCCCAGATTCACCAGGGCTTTGACCAGGCGGTCGCCGAGTGCACAATCGGTCCGGAGCTTAACCGTCTTTGCCACGCCGCTGACAACCTGGTGAAAAGGGTGGATGAAGAGACGCGCTTCCATTGCCGACCGGTGTCGGTGGGGTCGGTGGCCGTGGACATGGCCCGCGAGTTCCTGGGTTCTTTAAAGAACCGCTCGGCCATGATCCTGGGGGCCGGCGAGATGGGCATTCTGACGGCGCGCTCGCTGTCCGCGAACGGCATCGCCACCATCCTGGTGGCCAACCGGACGCTGTCGCGTGCGCAGGAAGTGGCCCATTCTTTGGGAGGCAGGGCGGTGGACTACACCGAGCTTGCTTCCCAGATAGCCAAGGTGGACGTGCTGGTAACGTCCACGCGGGCGCCCCACGTGCTTATCAAGAAGAGCATGATAGAGAGCATAATGAAGGGAAGGCCCCAAAAGCCTCTGTTCATTATAGACCTGGCCGTGCCCAGGAATGTGGACCACTGGGCGAACGAGGTCCAGGGAGTTACACTGGTAAACGTGGACGGCCTCCAACAGACCGCGGACAAGAACTCCCGCGAGAGGATGGCCGAGCTTGATAAAGTCCTTTCCCTGGTGGAAGAGGAGACCGACAAGTTCATGAGCGAGCAAAAGCCGAAAGGCATGTCGCTCATGGACCTGGCCTCCTGCTGAGAAAGCATTTCTGTCCTGTCAGACCTTTTATACTTACCAACCAAAGCAGCTACCGGGCGAGCAACGGAAGTCACGAACAAAGTTGACCATGCATTCCTCAACCTTTTTACTGTCGTAAGGACATATGCTGTTACTTCTTGTCAGCTCCGCATTTGACCGGCACAACCTCGTAGATGACGTATACCTTGCCGAGAGGGCTGGTCCGGCGGAGCCTTCGTTTCATAGGCGGGTAGGAGAAGTCTTTCCGGAGCAAGGGGTCTAAGGTAATATATCGTTTGTGCCTTGCAGGGTGCTCATGGTGGACGATGAACTTTACATCTTTGCGCAAGGCATAGACGAGTATTTTGTTCAGGTCGTCGGAGGGAAGGACCTCCTGGCGGGCCGGATGGAAGCCGGCCATGTACCACATGGACGGCCTTCCAAGCTCGGCCATGAAGCGGCATTCCTCCGGAAGCATGGACTTCAACTCGGAGGCTATCTCTTTTCGGAACTCGAGTTTCATCTTTTTGTGCGGAGGGGGGCTGGAAAAGGCGATCTTTGTTGTACACAAGTATATAAGCACTGCCAGGGATGCCAGTGTAAAGTAAAGCTTCAGGCGATCTTTCCCAACCCCGGTCTTGCTGAAAAGCCAGGCGATGATCGCTATGGCCCGCCATGTTCCTCTCCCCAGGAAGATCATGAACCAGGGGAGCAATGAAAAGTAAAAGCGCGGAAAGACACTGGTGAAGAAGGGCACCAGGATCAGGGGAACCAGGGCGAGAGCGTGGATGTAGAGATCGGGCAAGAGCTTTCTCCGCCGGTTCCATAAACCCAGGAGTAACAGCACCGGCCAGATCCCGGGCGCGATCCTTTGCAGGTATTTATTTGGGAGGGTATCAAAGATTGCTATTTTAAACCTTGCCCACCAGACGGAGACGAACTGTTTCCGGTGCTTGTACAACAGATAGTAAATGCTCTCCTCGGGAGGGTTAACGTCTCCTTCCAGGTACATGCGCTGGGCCAGGGTGTAATATCCTGCCGGGTCTTTCTGGATCATGTAAAGCATGCTGTAGTCTCGGAGGTTATGCAGATACAAAAGCGACCGGGCTTTGGGGTTCATGGTAACCTCGCCGGTCCTCTGATAATAAGCGAACAGATAGGGGCTCGTGATCATGAAGTAGCCCGCCGCCAGCAATGCTATGCACAAAAGACCGTACTTGCCGGGGAAGCGCTGTTTCGCCCACCGCGCGGCTTTGTCAGGGTCGCCGTAACGGAAGGCATTAAAGAGCCAGTAGCAGAAAGCGAGACCCAGAAAGGCCAGGAAGAACCCCCATCCTTCCGGCTTGGTGAGGAAAGCGAGTCCGAACAGAACACCGGTGGCGAGAAACCATCCCGCCTTTTTCTTTTCCAGGCTTAAAAGCGCGGCCAGCACGGCTGTCCAGACAAAGAAGATAAGGGCCTGCTCCTGCTCCTGTCCGCCTATGAAAAAGACGAAGGCATAAAAGGATGAGGCCAGGATTGCCGCACCGCGACCCGCGGTCTTGAAAGCCAGGAGATAGACGGGAACCACGACACAAGCACCAAGGAGGACGGAAACCACCCGGCAGCCTGACTCGAAATCCTCCAGAATGAGCCCGACCGGCGCGAACAAGGTGGGGAAGAGGGGAGGGTAATGAAAATGGATGGCATCGGTTAAATTCCCGGCCGCCAGGGATTGAGAAATAAAGACGTATATTTCCATGTCCCTGAAAAGCATGGGCTCCGCTTTGATAACAAAGCCGGTCCGTACGATAAGTGCGGCAATGGTGATGGCTGCTAAGAGGAAGGCGTCTGCTTTTCGCAAAGGGTGCTCCGTACCGGGGAAAAGGGGAGCTTTCCGCTTTTGGGAGAACTCGTTTATAAGCGGGGATTTGTTCATCTCGGGCATGGGCGGTTTCATTTTATCTTTTGCAAAGCGTCCATGCAATTTAAGCATTAGTTTTTTTTGACGGCAAGCGCGGCGTGATCTAGCATATAGTGCATGGCTAAAGGCATTGAAGTGGAGAACAAGGCGCGGGTGGATGACCTGTCCGCGGTGGAGGGGAGGCTGCCGGCGAACGCCCGCTTCCTGGACCATATTGATTACGCGGACACCTACTTCACCTTCCGGGAGATCGAAGGCTACACCTATGAAAGGTTCCGCCTCCGGGAGTTTTCCCACCGGGCCATAGTAACGGCCAAGGAAGACATAGCCTCGGTCGAGTGCGCCACCGCCCGGGAGTACGAGTTCGAGATCAGCGACGCAGACGCCTTCCTAAACTTTGTAAGGCTTTTTGGCTTCCGGGAGCTGATCCGCAAGCGCAAGCAGGGCAAGCGGTTCGAGGTCCCTTCCGACCTGGACGGAGAGCGGGCCGCCATAATAGAGCTCGTCAATATAGAGGGCCTTGGCGACTTCGTGGAGATCGAGGTCATGGTCGAGAATGAAGACCGGATCGAGCGGGCCGAGTCGCGGGTGATGGCTTTACTCGCGGAGCTGGGCATCCTGGAGTCCGCGCTCGAACCCCGGGCCTATACCCTGATGCTCTACAAACAGAACCGCGAGCAGGAAAGCGGATAATCTCTTTTTCATGGAAATTGAAACATGGACTGGATAAAAGTATCACAGTGTTCCGATTACGCGGGCCGCGAGGTCGAGCTTCGCGGCTGGCTTTATAACAAGTCCAGCAAGGGCAAGCTCCATTTCCTCCAGTTGCGGGACGGGTCCGGCATCATCCAGTGCGTGGTCTTTAAAGGAGACGTATCAGAAGAGACCTTCTCCCTTGCCGAGCGCATACCGCAGGAGAGCTCTCTAAAGGTGCGGGGAGTGGTCAAGGAGGATAAGCGTTCTCCTATCGGCTACGAGATCGGAGTTACCGGTCTCGAGCTCGTGAGCGAAGCGCACGACTACCCCATCACTCCCAAGGAGCACGGGACCGCTTTTTTGATGGACAACCGGCACCTGTGGATACGCTCGCGCCGACAGCACGCCATCCTGCGGGTCCGCTCCGAGATCATCCGGCAGTGCTTCGATTACCTTTCCGAGCAGGGCTTCATCCGGGTGGACTCTCCTATTCTCACGCCTGCGGCCTGCGAGGGCACGACCACACTGTTCGAGACCGACTACTTTGGTGAGCCTGCCTATCTTACCCAGTCCGGCCAGCTTTACGCGGAGGCCGCGGCCATGGCCTTCGGCAAGGTGTACTGCTACGGGCCGACCTTCCGGGCGGAGAAGTCCAAGACCCGCCGGCACCTGATGGAGTTCTGGATGCTCGAGCCTGAGGTGGCCTGGCTCGATCTCGAGGGGGACATGGACCTTGCGGAGGACTTTCTGGAAGCTGTGGTTCAGCGGACCGTCGAGTCGAAAAAGGCGGAGCTGGAAGCGCTGGAGCGGGACCTTACCGCGCTTACCAAGGTGCGGAAGCCTTTCCCGCGGATCACTTACGAGGAGGCTTTACAGATACTTTCCCGGCAGGGTGTCGAGGTCAACCGGGGAGACGATTTCGGAGGGGACGAGGAGACGGTGCTTGCGGAGCAGTTCGACCGTCCGGTCATGGTCCACCGGTATCCCGCGGAGGTCAAGGCTTTCTACATGAAGAACGACCCGGAGCGGCCCGACCTGGCGCTTTGTGTGGACGTTCTGGCGCCGGAGGGCTATGGCGAGATCATCGGCGGAGGACAGCGCGAAGACGACCTTGGCGAGCTGGAGAAAAAGATCGAGGAGCACAACCTTCCTCGCGATGCCTTCGAGTGGTACCTGGACCTGCGCCGCTACGGCTCCGTCCCTCATGCCGGCTTCGGACTCGGCATCGAAAGAACAGTCGCCTGGATATGCGGACTCCACCACGTCCGGGAAACCATACCCTTCCCCCGAATGCTGGGCAAAATCCGGCCGTAGCTGATCTTGGCCAAAACAGAAGTTCAGCTTTACTTTGCGGAAGAGCGGGGCCTGCGACATGAGAGGGGGTTTTTAGGCGCCGGCCGCTTTTTGCTCCCAGAACTCTTCCATTCTGCCGGAGATGTAGAGGCAGCGCAGGGCGATGATGGAGTTTGCCCCCTGGACGGTCCATTCCATGCCTGACTGCTTGAGGCGCTTGCCCACCACCGTCTTGCAGCCAGCCTCCACAACTCCAGACCCCACGAATAATCCCTGTTCACGGAACTCGTCGTAACGCATCCGGTGCGTATTGTTTTCGAAATAACCGATCTGCTTTTCGACCTCCTTTTTGGGGTCCTTATCCTTGGGCAGGAGCTTTTCCGCCTTGGCAATGATCTTTTTCACTTTGCCCTCGTCCAGCCAGCTCAGGAGTTGCATCTTCAGCTTGTTGAACTCCTTCGTGCCCTTTGGCTTGAGCAGGGCGCAAAGCTCATAAAGATGCTCCCGGGCATGATATAAATCCACGCCTTCGATGCAGCCCGGGAAATGCAGTGCCGCGATCTCCCAGTTGTAGCGGGCCCCGTCGGCGAGAACCATCACTTTATTCGCCTTGGTAAGCCCCCTTCTCACCGCCTCGGTGTAAATCCGCCGGCCGAACTCTTCCGAGTTCTCGATGGCCCCCACAAAGCTGGTGCTGTCAGGGTCGCGGATGGGAAAACCGTCTTTGTCAGTCTTGGTCTGGGTGAACACGCAGCCCAGCTTCACCTCCCGGCTTTTGCTTGACCCGTCTTCCTGTTTGCCCTTCCTCCCCGCTGTCTCCCAAGGCACAACGGGCACGCCGGTACCGTCGTAAGAGACGTACAGCAAAGGCACCTCGTCATCAACATCGCCGGAAGAATCGCCGGCCATGACAAGCACACGTTCTTTTTCCTGCCACCGTTCCACCGCCTCGCCGGTGGCTTCCGACACCCGCTCCACCTGCTTGGCGGTAACCTCGATCGAAGCATACTCCTTGAGGTCCTCCCGGCCTTCTTTGAAGGTTCCGCTGCTGCCCGCACGGGTCATCAAGCGATTGAGACCGGGAGAGAAAACCGTGTCAACAACGTCAAGCGCCTCGTCGCCCGGCGCACGTCTTGATCCGCAAGCGGGGCAGACAAACACCGAGCGCTTGAAACGAATATCGCCCAGGATGCTCCGGATTGACTTCTCCCGCCGGCCCTCGCTGTCCATCTTCGTACCGCAACCGCACAACACCGGTGCGGCGCGGCGTCCCGACCCCAAGTCCTTTATCAACTGCTCCAACAAACGAGACCCGGCGCAAAGAACCGCCTGACGAAGAGCGAACTCCCAGCTCTCCAAGTCAACACCGTGCTCCGAACCCGTACGCTCCAAAAAACGCTTCACTTCCGCGTCCGCCTCGACCCCGACTTCCGCGTTTTTTTTTCCGGCGAACGTTCGTCCGACTCCCGCTCCAGACGACCAAGCTCTTCCGTTAACTCCTCGTACTCACGGCAAAGCTCCTGGAAACGCTTGTGCGCCGCAACGTCGCGCCGAGCATTGTCAACATCTTCTTGGGTGGTAAGCCTGTAGCTCTTGGTCCCTTCGCCCTTCTCATGGCGGGAAAACACATAGTAAGGCCCACGAAAAACCGGTTCCTTTTTACCCTTGTGAGGGACCTTTAAATACTGTTCGTCAACCCTGCCCCGCCGCATGGAACGTATCCCTTCCATTTCCTTCAGAATCTCGCTCCGCCTCTTCTCAATCTCCTCGCATCTTTTCATAACATCCTCCGATTGTAGTGATATATCTACAATAACACGGGCAAAATAAAAAGCCAAATCAAAAACCCCCTCTCATGTCGCAGGCCC
>JAWOBU010000108.1:0-18996 GCA_046484135.1 bacterium | reverse complement strand
GCCATGGGCCTGCCGGTGGTGGCGACCGACATCCCGGGCAATGTCGAGCTTGTCGAGCATGAAAAGAACGGTCTTCTGGTATCTCCGGAGGACCCTGTTTCCGTAGCTTCCGCAGTGGAAAGGTTCGTTAATGATACTGCTTTAAGGGAAAGGCTGGCGGCAAACGCCAGGAGGTATGCAGAAGATAACCTGGACCAGGATAAGGTGGTACCGCGATTGGAATCCTACTGCAGGAGATGGCAGGAGAAAGATGAAGATTACTGACAGGCACCGGGAAGCGCTCAACGCCATGGAGGTCCATGATTTTTCCAAGGCTTCCCAGCTTCTGGAAGAAGAGGCCAAGGCGGTGGATTCCTGGATTGTTTTAAACGATCTGGCCTTGTGCCTTGCCGGAGAGGACAGATTTGATGATTCTTTCCGTTTGCTTGACCGGCTTAAGTTTTCGGACCCCTCCAATGTGTTCGTGATTATAAACCGTTATTACCTTGAAAAGGTGCAAGAGATTAAGTCAATGGATTCCTGTGATCCTGCCGACCGTATTGAATATGTGGAAGGCGAAGGTCCTTCTTCGCCGCTGGTAAGCGTGATTATGCCGACTTATAACCGGCCTCGGACGATCAAGGAGAGCGTTGAGAGCGTATTGTCCCAAAGCATGAAGGAATGGGAGCTGATTGTAGTAAACGACGGCGGCGATAGAGAAGTTGAGAAGACCCTTCGGGACTATGGAGACGAGCGGATCAGATATGTTCTTGCCCGGCACCGCGGAACCGCCGGCGCGTTAAACGCCGGTCTAAGTCTGGCGCGTGGAAAATACGTGGCTTACCTGGATGACGATGATATTTATTATTCCGATCATTTGGACTCTCTTTTTACATTTTTGGAATCCCGGCCCGATTTGGAAGCAGCCTTTACGTTGTTTTATGAAGCAAGACAGACGGCTTACGAAAAGGGCGGCGAGGTTGTCTCCCGCAAGTTGCGATACTCCGCGGATATCCCTTTTTCCGCCTGGCGCGTGCAGACCCAGGTGCCGAACCGGAACCCTTTAATGCACCGGCGCGAGTTGATAGACAGGATCGGAGGCCACAGCGAGGCACTCCGCTACACCGAGGACTGGGAGTTTTACTTGCGGCTTGTCACCGCCGGCGTGCTTGGCGGCCTGGACCGAATCACCGGCGAATACCGGGTGCGGGAGGGAAAAGGCCAGAAGACCCGGCGCCCCAAAGGGCAGAGGAACCACTGCCGGAACCTGATCGTATATCTTCACGGCATGTTCCCCTTGACCGGAAAAAGGTTCGCGAACACCGGCCAGGGAAACCCGCAAAGACTTTGCTCTGCCCTGGCTCGCCTTGCCGAGAACGACTTCGAGTACATTCGTTCATTGGAACTGCGCAAGTTGCTCGAAGAGCCTTACTATAGTATCTTTTATAGGCTGGGCAAGGACTTGGTGCAAGAAAAACGGAAAAAAGAAGCGCGCCGAATGTTCCGGCAGGCTCTACGGGTCGCGCCCGCAGAGCCCAAGCTGTTCTTCCGGAGTGTCTTTTAAACCTCGGTAAAGTTCGGGAAGATGTTTCTATTAATGAGAACAGAAGCCTTTGTAAAAAGTCCAATTACAGCCCCAAAGGGGCGTAGTTCCATAGCCCAGGGCGTAAGCCCTGGGTTAGAGAGCATAGAACAAAAAAGAGCGCTGAAAGCGCGAGGTAAAATCATCATTATAGATGGACAACAATATGTTACGTTGCCCTTTCAGGGCAAGACATTTTTCTTGAAACCTTTTCCCAGGGCTTGCGCCCCGGGCTATAGTACGTCGCTCTTTCAGAGCTCTAAAGGCTTGTTTTGACTTTTTGCGAGGGCATCAGAACACAAGCATGGAAAAACAACCGGAGATTATATATATAGTTGACCGTTACCCCAGTCTTTCCGAGTCTTTCATCAGGATGGAGGCCCGCGAGCTTATGAAGCTCGGGCACACCTTGCGATTTATATCTCTTCGCAAGCCTGGCGGAGACGACCTTAAAGTTGAACTCCTCCCCGAAGAAAAGGTCCTGTGCCTGGAAGAGGTTTACAAAAAGGGACTCGCCAGGGCGCTCGCCCATCTTCGCCTTCTTTTCCGGGAGCCGAGACCTTACCTGCGCGGTCTTGCCTGGATGTTAAAACACCGCGGCGCCTGGCGGCTCTTCAAGGCCGTGCCTTATCTTTACGATTACGCAAAGGACGCCGACTGGATACACGGGACATTTGCGTGGGACCAGGCCGGCTACGCCATGGTGCTCGCCCGGCTTACCGGCACGCCCTGGAGCTTTACCGCCCGGGCCGCGGACATCTTTGTGAACCCGCGACTGCTTGGCTTGAAAATGCAGGAAGCGTCTTTTATTGCCGCAATAACGAAATACAACCAAAAACTTTTGATCGAAACTTTACCGGAAGCCGAAGACAAGATTCATGTTATTCACAGCGGACATCGCGGCGAACGTTTTGACATAAAAGTCCGGCCGCCGGAAGACCATGTCCGAATAACCGCAGTAGGCAGACTGGTGGAAAAAAAGGGCTTCACCTATCTCTTAAAGGCCTTGTCTTCGGCCAGGCCGCGACTTGCCCTTCCGCTGCAATGCCGCATCATCGGGTCGGGACCTCTGGAAGAGGCTTTACAGGAAGAGCTCCGGCAACTCTCGCTTCAGGAAGAAGTGAAGTTTATAGGAGCTTTGTCTCCGGAAGAGACTTTGCAGGAGATCGCTTCCTCCACCATGCTTGTTCAGCCCTGCGTTCGTGCCCATAATGGGGACATGGACGGCATACCTAACGTGCTCATGGAAGCCATGTGGCTTGGAGTGCCGGTCGTGAGCACCCGACTTTCCGGCATCCCCGAGCTTGTCGAACATGAAAAGACGGGCCTTTTGGCGGAGCCGGAAAACGTGCAAGAACTTGCCGCGCATATAGAGCGGTTGGCGGGAGATGAAGAATTGAGAACGGAACTGGCGACCGCGGGCAAGGCTAAGGTCGAAAATGAGTTTAACGTGTGCCGCGAGGCACTTAAACTCTCCAGGCTTATAGAGCAAAATATTCATTAAAAACCCGGCAGAGATGATTTCAATATAGACAGGGAGAACGCGACTTCATGAAGCTCAATCCCAAATACGTTAGGAGGCTGGCGTGGACCGCGGCCATCGTATTTATGATCGCCGCTGCCGTTCAGTTCGGCGCTTGTATTTACTCGTGGTTCTACGGCGGATTCGACTTTCATGTGGGGCCTGTTAGGTTAAGGATCCACGAATGGGTCAGGCCCTGGTACACGGGAATGGGATTCTTATTGGCTGCTGTGCTGTTACGTCCGCGGCCTTTTATCTTGAGAAGACTGCTCCCTGCTTCATTGGCCGGAAAAAGCCAAGGCGAAGGTCCGGACGCGAAAAGCTGGGCCTGGTTCGGTGGAGCGCTTGGCTCCGGCATCGGTTTTTATGCGGGTTTTGCTTACGAATACATCTTTTGGCTTTTTGCCTATAAACTTTTTCTGGCTGTTCTGATCGCTATATTATTCGGCTTACTGCACTTTTTATGGTGCAGTCTCTTTTCTTTGATTTCTAAGCGAATTGATTCGGAATATGTGCGGGGTCTTTGCTGGGGCCTATATATGCTTTTATGGGCGGGGCTGGTTGTCGGCCCTTTGCGTTCTTGGGAAGGGAGGTTTGTAGACCCCCTTTGGCCTTTGTTTGCGGGGTTTGCGGCATTTATAATCATATCCTTTACAGCAGCGGCTCTTCTGCCCAGACTCATCCCACGTTCGAGAAAAATCTATGCAACGGTTTCTGTACTGGTAGTTATCGCCGCTCTCTCGGTTTCGTTTATAAAAGCCTATCGAAGCTTACATCCTTCAAAGCCTCCCCGCGACAGGGTCATCATTATCACTCTGGATACAACACGAGCGGACCATCTTTCCTGTTACGGTTACCATCGCAAGACATCGCCTTTTATTGATTCACTCGCCGAGTCAGGGGTGCGCTTCGACATGGCCATAGCTCCTATTGGCTTGACCGATCCTTCTCACGCATCCATGTTCACCGGTGTATATCCCCGTACTCACGGATGCTGGGGAAGAGCGGGATTTCCAATTACCGGCAATGTTGCTTCTCTGGCGGAGTATTTCCGACAGAGAGGGTATAGTACCGCGGCAATAGTTTCCCGCGCTGAGTTCGGACCTTCGAGAACAATGAATTTGCCCGGTTTCGATTATGAGACTGTCTCAGGACGAGGCAGTAATGAAACAAGCGCGGCCTTGGCTTTCAGGCGCGCAGCCAACTGGCTTACCCGGCACCGCGACGAAAATGTATTTATCTGGGTACACTTTTTCGATCCTCATAAGCCTTACACCCCCCACCCGGAGCTGGACACGCGGTTTTCCGACTCCGATGAGGAGCAAAAGCCGGAATCCTGGCTTAGTAAAGACGAAAAAATAGATGATAAGACCGTTCGTACTTGCCGGAATATTTATGATGAAGAAATATTGTATATGGACAGTTGGGTGGAAAGACTGGTTAAGTGGGTCCGAGAGCTGGAGCCTCAAACCCGCAGGCCTCCGCTTCTGGCATTGATGGGAGACCACGGCGATGTACTGGGGGAATTACAGGACCACAAAATTCGCTTCGGATTCGGACATGGAGTAATACTGTATAACAGCGTTCTTCGTATTCCTTTTATCATCAACTGGCCGGGCGAGATAAAAAAGGGGGCGACTGTCAACGAGATCAGCGAGACTATTGATCTTGCTCCCACTATTGTGGAGCTGGTTTTCGGGAAGAAGGACTTTCCGGCGCAGGGCCGAAGTCTGTTGTGTTTGATTAAAGGAGAGTGTAACAGTAGAGAGGACATGGGCTTTTCTAGAAGAACCAACGTCGGATGTTTGCCTGACAGGCCCTGGCTTGCTTTGGATGGATACGCGGTTTACAAGGAATCTTTCAAGCTGATTGTAAGGCCGCACCAGGAATACGAGCTTTACAACATGGACACGGACAAAGAAGAAAAAGAAGATATTACTGCAAAGCTCCCCGAAAAGGTTGACGAGCTTTCAAAAGAACTCGAGGCGTGGAAAAAAAGGACGCCCGTGTCTGAGCCGGCGGACAAAAAGTACAGCGAGCGGGAACACAAGGTATTCAAGGCCCTGGGGTACATTCAGTAATAAAGAAGTGCGCAGCAATGAATATCGCTTACATAACCGAAGGGTTTCCGCAAAGGAACCAGCCGTTTATTCTTCTCAAGGTAGTGGAGCTGTTAAGGCTCGGCCATAAGGTAACCGTGTTTACCCGGTTTATAAGAGACTTGGACGCTCATCCCGACATTCGGGCGAATCTGAAAGGGAACATGAAGATCGTAAAGCTTCCCGTGCCCGACCGCGTAAGACCTAAAGACACCTTACGAGGTTTGCCCCGAGCTTTACAAAGACCGGACCGCATGATTGCCGCAGCGCGCCGTTCCCTGTCTGAAAAAGATCGTTTCTCCCCCTTTCTTATGTGGAACAAGTCGCTTCCTTTTTTAAATGGCGGTTTCGACTTGATTCATGCTCACTT
Source organism: bacterium (assembly GCA_046484135.1). GTDB lineage: Bacteria > RBG-13-61-14 > RBG-13-61-14 > RBG-13-61-14 > DATKZS01 > CAYQTK01. Next base: position 13,444 of record JAWOBU010000108.1, on the reverse strand, counting down.
TGGGCAACTCGGCAGAGACTACATTGACATAATGCCGGCTCTCCAGATACCAATGGTCGTGAATTTTCGCGGCTCTGACGCCATGTTGGACGCAAAGCACAGACCGGAACTCTACCGGCATCTTTTCGAACTAGTTCCCATGGTTATAACTGATACCCAGTATATGAAATGGCTACTGGCCGAGTTGGGATGCGATCCCGCAAAGATAACGGCCCTTCCCTCCGAGGTGGATATATCATACTTCGAGTTCACGGACAGAGGTAGACGCGCTTGCAGAAGGCCTACTATCATCACTGTAGCGCGTTTTCACTGGATCAAGGGCATACCCTACGCACTGGAGGCTATGAAGATATTAAAGGACAAAGGAGTGAGGTTCCGATATCTTCTCATAGGCGGCGGAGAACGCGATCAAGAGTATAGGTTGATGGTAGAGGACTATGGTCTGGCCGACTGCGTGGAAATAAAAGGAGAAAGTGACCGCGACGCTGTGCGCGAGGCTCTTTATGAATCCGAAGTCTTCTTGATGCCGAGCCTTTTCGAAGCGCTGAACACTTCTCTCCTGGAAGCCCAGGCTACCGGGTTGCCAGCGGTGGTAACGAATGTCGGTGGAATGCCTGAAGCGATGAAGGATGGAGAGACCGGCCTTCTCGTTCCTCCCAGGTCGCCGGCGGCCATGGCCGACAAGCTCCAGTACATGTTAGAGAACTCGGAACAAAGGCTGGAGATGGGCAGGAAGGGCAGGCAACAGGTGGAAGAGAAGTTCAGTATGGACGTATTGTTTCCAAAGTTGCTCCAGGTATATGAGGATGTAGCCGAGCTGAAGAATAAATAGCTTCTCACCTGCATAAGGCCGGGTGGGGATTAATAAAGAATCTTTTTGAATAACCAATGAAAAGCGGGATTGAAACTACGCGCAGAAGAGCTCTGCAGCCCATGAGAAGGGGAGATTGGGAGTCGGCCGTCAATGAGTATCGCCGCTCTGAGGGGGGTGAGAGCGATCCGCTGGCGGCCAATGATTTTGCCGTGGCCCTTCATCTTTCGGGAAGAAGCGAAGAAGCTCTGGAGATACTTAACAGACTGGGAGATGATAATGATCTCCCGGTCTTGCCTATTTTGAACCGTTACTACTTGAGCAGGGCGTTGGAAGCAAAAGCCGCTTTTGACATCAAACTCGAGCACAAGGACCATGACGGAATGTCCTGCCCGGATACTCCTCCACTTGTCTCAGTCCTGGTTCGGACTTACAACCGACCGGACCTGCTGAAGGATGCCTTGCAGAGCCTGGCAGAACAGACTTTCCGGGACTTCGAGACCATTGTGGTCAACGACGGTGGCGAGCCTACGGCCGAAGAAATAGTAAATTCATCAAGGCTTAGCAACATAAGATATTTCTATGCACCCCACCAAGGTAACCCGGCGGCGCTTAACCGGGCCTTGGAAATGGCCCACGGCAAGTATGTCACTATCCTGGATGATGATGATATTTTTTATTCGGCCCACCTTAAAGTTCACGTTGAGTACTTGGAGAAAAAGGGAACAGAAGAAATTGCTTGTTCCAAGATAAATAAAATGAAAATCCCGGAAGAGAATACGGACAGCCTCATAAAATGGGAGCCATATAAAGTTAGGGGGAAAGAGTCTAATTTAGGATCGTTATCAAAAGAAAATTATCTTACCTTTTCTCTCATAAAAAGAGAGTGCTATATAAAAGCCGGAAGGTTATTTGAAAATATAATGGCCGAGGACCTGGAAATGTGGCTTCGCCTGACAGCTGAGTTCGCATTTCATCAGATTGATAAGATAACGGGAGAAATCCGCGAACGGCCTAAGACAACTTCTACATACAAAGCAAAAACTTACTATGGGAATTTAGTTCGCATGATGCATGGTCGGCTTATACTTGCAAGCGAGCCTGCCAATCAGGAAATAGCGGCTGGTTACAAAAGACTTATGTTGAAACTTGGTAAGTTAATGCAAAGGGAACCCGAGCTGATTCATGTGATTGAACTTTCGGACCTCTGGACCATGCGCAAACCCTATGCTTGGCTCTTGGAGCAGGCCGAGTGGTTGAAGAAGATAGAGGAGCCCGACCTGGCCATGGAATTCATCAAGACGGCGGCCCGGCTTGCCCCTTACCAGTTCCGGGTCTGGAAAAGAATGTATAAGACACGAAAACCGCTGAAGTAATAACAAAGCTGTAAACCAGGGCCCAACCATGAAAGCTCCCTCTTCCATACAAAAGATTGAAAGACGAAACTACTGGACTTGGCAGGTTTATGGCCTGAAAGACAGCCCTGTCGAGATGTTGGAAAAACTGGTCGCTTCTGCTGGAAGCCGAAGATTAACCAGCCCGTTCAAAACCACCGCCGGAAGGAGGACCATCTGGGTCCTCGAAACCGATTTACCAAACAAACAAGACATCTTCGTCAAGCATTACTCCCGGCCTTCTCTTTTAAAGCAGTTCAAACACATCTTCCGCAACTCCCGGACCCGCCAGGAATGGGAGATGGGGGTTCGCCTCGGTGAGACGGGTTTTCCGGTTGCAAAGCCGTTGGCCATGGCCGAGAGAAAAAGCTTCGGTCTTCTCCAGGAGGACTATCTTTTCCAGGAGTCTTTGGAGGGTTACGAGAACTTTGACGCATGGTTCGACCGTAAATTCGAATCGCAAAAATCCGATGTTGACGACGCCGAAGCTCGACCGGCAAAAAGCTCGAAAGAGCGGCGCCGGGTCATAAGCGAGCTTGCCGCCCTGGTCCGCCGGATGCACGACAAGGGGGTCATGCAGCGCGACTTCAAGCCGGACAGCATCATGGTGGGTCCGGCGGGAGACTTCAAGCTGGTGGACCTCGAGCGGGTCCTTATTAAAAAGCGCGGACTATCGCTTTCCGACCGGCTTAAAAACCTGGCCAAGCTCGACCAGGCCTTCAGCCACGTGGGAACAACTACGGACCGGCTCCGGTTTCTCAAGGCTTACTTCCGGGATGACAGATTGCCTTTGAAAAAATTATACGAGTACTCCGGAACTGTCTCTCATCTTTCCGAGATCGAGTTCCGCAAACAAGCCCGCGACCGGCGCGCCTGGATTAAGTCCAGCAATGAAACTTACAGTGTCTGGAACCACCGAGGGTTTCGTATTTATTCTTCTCGAAGGAGTATACCCTCGTTTCTCCAATATATAGTCCGGGGGGCCCGTGAAGGAGGAGGTTTTGCGGAAAAGGACTACTATGTTGATTCCGGGATCGCCTATAGCTCGCGCTGGTGCCGGGCCTTAACCGCGTTTGCATTATCTCCGCAATTACGATATCGAAGGGTTCCTCACACCATACCCGAGGCTGCGCTGTTGCCTCCGGGAAGCGATGATTGGGGGCTCCTGGTGGTGCCCGTCTCCAGAGAACCTTATTGTCCTGTTAATGAGTCCCGTTACCGTTTGCCGAAGGGGGAGCCGGCCCTGGAGTTTTATCGCCAGTTGGGACGGGTTTTACGCATTTTGCATCGGATGGGGATTACTTGGCAAAGGTATCCCCCGGATTTTATGCTTTGCAATCCGAGAGCCGGAGGCCTTGTTGATAAATTTCTGGTAAACCGGCTGGAGTTGCTGGTGACGGACCAGACCCCTTCTGCCGGCCAGGCAGTGTCTATTCTGGAAGAGATAAGTCATCTGTTGTGTCTGAACCATGAGCAGAAAAAAGCTTTACATGAAGGATACCGAAACTGCATGATGCGTCACTTTTCGCGCTTTACATGTCTGCGTCTGCCTCGCTCCCATGAAAGGCCGGAGTTGTAAGAAGCAGTCTGTTTGACAAAATAAAGGCTCGCTTTCAAGCTTAAGAAGGTATTCATAAAATGGAAGGAATCCATCCGGCTTGGTCCTGCTGTCCGCGGCAATCAGACTCTCATAAAGCGGGTTCTACGTAATTCAGTGCGGGTGGATAGAAAAAGATGCGTTTATCGCTTTCCGGGCTTCCAGCGGGGAAAAAGGAGAAGGCCGGAACTGGCCCGGCCTCTCCCCGCTGCAAACGCCACCGGCCTCGGCGCTCGGGTCGCACATTTTAAGTTAATTCTGTCCTCCGGGCCGGCATGCATACAATATCAGAAAAGAATCCCGAAGGCACCTCCCCGCTGGCAGCCGAAAAGGCGTTAAACACAAAAAAACTTTATAATCAAGAGGAGGGGGGCATATCGTTCATAAACTTTGTTGGGTCCCCCACACTTAAATACTTTGATCCATAAAACGGCAAGCTTCTTAATCGAACAACTTTACGGGAAATAATAAGATGAAAGAACAAACCTTTAAAAAAGCCAACCGCATCACTGTTGCCGCTCTCGGGTTTATGGGAGCGTTTTTCTTCGCCGCCGCGGTTTACGAGTGGTTTACCGGGCATCACGAGTGGGAGGTTTGGGGAATAGAGATCACTTTGCGGCACTGGCGAAAGCCTTGGTGGATCGGCACCGGCTTTTGGCTTATTGCCCTGATATCCTCCTTGGATACGCCTCCTTTATTGTCCTTGTTCAGGAGGGCTTTGGCCCGCTTGGGCAGAGGGACTGGTATGGACCTGGAGTCCACGGGCAATGTATGGGCGCTTTGGGGAACGCTGCTCGGCACGGCAGCAGGTTTTTTCTTTGCCGTTCATTACTACTACCTGGTGCCGCGGTTAGCCTATCAGATACTGGTGGTTCCTTCCGCCGGGCTTGCCTTTGGCTTTGTTTTCTATTTGTTTTTCAGTGCCAGCGACAAGTTAAGGACCAAGCTTGTACCAGCCCTTGATAGCTGGCGGGTTAACTCCCTGAGGCTGATGTTCGTACTGCTCCTTTTATCTTTGATTGTCACCGGTCCGGCAGAAGCATGGGAGGGACGCGGCACCGAGCCCATCTTGTTTCATTCCGTAGGGGCCGTCCTTACAGCTCTTTGTATGGCTTGGCTGGTCCTGGCCAAATGGAGTCTCACCGGTCCTGCCGGAAAATTCCGCCGGGGCATGGTGCCGGCCGTTATTTTAACAGCGGCGGTTGTCTCTACAGTCTTCTGGGTACGTGAAAACAAAAGAATTGATCCTTCCGTCCATCCCCGTCAGCGGGTGATCCTTATCACCATGGACACAACTCGCGCCGATTATCTGTCCTGTTACGGCTATCCCAAGAAAACCAGCCCCAACCTGGACGCCCTGGCTCGCTCGGGGGTCCGCTTTTCCAGGGCCTTCTGTCCCATGGGAATAACCGATCCTTCTCATGCTTCCATTTTCACCGGTGCCTATCCCCGCTCCCACGGACTGGAAAAAAACTATCATTCCATTACCGCGCAAGTGGGGTCATTGCCTCGAGTCTTTCAAAGCCGGGGCTATAAAACCGCGGCAATTATTTCCAGGACCCATCTGTTTCCGGACAGTCTGGGGCTGACCGGTTTTTATCATTCCAGCGGACCCTATGACTGGATAAGGAAAACTTCCGCACACGACGCTTTCCGAAGAACCGCCAACTACCTTATTAAAAATCGGAACGAAAACGTTTTTTTATGGGTCCATTTTTTCGATCCTCACAAGACATATAAGCCACACCCGGGTTACTCTGATCAATTCATAGAAGAAAACCGCGGCAAAAGATGGGGAGAGCATTTTTTAAAGGAAGGCAAAAGATACACAGAGGAGGAAATCCGCTATCACCGGGGGCTATACGCCGGAGAAATCCATTACATGGATTATTGGATAGGAGAGCTTGTTAAGTTTTTGAACAGCCTGGAACCCGAACCGCAAAGTCCCCCTTTCGTGCTGGCGACCGCGGACCATGGTGAGGGGCTGGCCGAGTACCAGGACCGTTCGGTACGCTTCGGCTTCGGCCACGGAGGATTGTTGCTGAACGCCATCATGCATGTACCTTTGATTATTTCCTGGCCGGGCGAAATCCCTGAAAATCTGGTCATACCCGACATTGCCGAATCCGTTGACCTTGCGCCGACTATACTCGATTATTTACTTGACTACCAGGATTTCCCCGCCCAGGGAGCGAGCCTGAAAGCGGTTATAGAACAAAAAGACAATACGGACGGAAAGGCATTTTTACAAAGAGTAAGGATAATGGAGGAACCTTCCCACCCATGGCTTAAAGAGCCCGGCTTTGCAGTGATTAATGATCCCTATAAGCTGCTTACCGATGAAGCCGGCAAGGAAACACTCTATGATTTGTCATCCGACTGGGAGGAGAAAAACGATCTTTCCGAAAATCGGGAACTTATGCTGGATATGATGGATAAATTGAATTCATGGAAAGAACAGACTCCCAAGGCAAAGGCTGAGAAAAGGGAGCTGTCCCCCTCAGAAATAAAATCGCTTAAAGCACTCGGATACGTGCAATAACCGATTATTCGAGAAGCAAGTCTTTTATGTTTCCGGAAAAATTCAAACACTAAAAAGAAAAGCAGGACCTCTCCGCCCCTTTCCCTTCCCCGGTGGAGGACTTGAAAGGCGAGTTCGAAAAGTGGAAAGAGAAGACTCCCTTCACAGAGCCTTCGGTCCGGGAACTTTATCCTCGAGAAAGAGACGCCTTCAAGGCCCCGGGATACATCCAAGGGGGGTCGCAAGAATCTGTGGGTGGAATACAAGCTGTTGCCTCCCTCCATCCTTGGATTTTTTCAGGCATTACTCCGGTGGCCCATAGTAGTAAAAGAGGTGGCTCCCGGTTTTTATATCACCAGGAGCCACCAGCGCCATGGGCGCACCGTCGGCCTGGATATCCCTTGTCAAGTTGCGTCCCTGCCTGCGCCGCACGCGCGGCAGGCAGGCCCGCAGAGCTTGACTTAAGTTTCGAAAGGCAAGAGCATCTTAAGCTTTTATAAGTAACAATGTCAATCCCCATGGGCCACCGGAGCCATGCCTCCAAAATCCCTGGGGGTCCGGGGGAGTGGTCCCCCGACTTGTTGAAAGCTCATGTTGTCAAGATAATCGGTTACTGAGAAGTCTACTTCACCCACAGATTTTCATCAGGAGCCAAAAGAATTAATTGACATGGTCCCCCCTGAGCATTAAAATAAAACCATGATTTTAAATTTAGGAGGAAGTACCAATGAGCGATGAAATCAGGCAGGCGATCCAGGAGTTAATGGAGAAGAACAGCGGCAAGGGCAAGAAGAAGGCGTATCCCAAGGATGTTGCCAAGGCCCTTGCCGATTCCTACAACCGCAGGGAGGTCAAGCAAGAGATTCAGAACATGCTGAACGACGGCAGTCTTTCGTACTGGTCAAGCGGCAGCACCACCTATGTCATGCTCCCCAAGGACTTCGAGGAACTCTCCCACAAGGAAGAGGGCACGGACTAAACCGATAATATCATTCCTGCGCCCTGTTAAAAAAACGACTTTGAGCGTGCGTTGAAAGTGCGAGCGACGAAAGCTGCGGCTTAAGTTGCTCGCACTGCTTTTTTTCGGCCCGTCATGGTAAGACCCCTCCCTTTTTTTAATCATCTTGCAGTAGACTTCCCACGCTCTCGTTGTAAAGTTTATTTCAACCACGCATCGCGCACCGGTTTTTTTGACAGCCGAGTCCGTTGCACTTTCAGCGCGCTTTTGAGAGAATTGATGCCGAAGGAGGGGTTGCAAGGTGAGCGTATCTTACCTGGACTGGGCCATCATCGGCGGTTACTTTATTTTCGCTCTGGCCATCGGGATCTACTTCTCGCGCCGGGCGGGAAGCAACATCACCGAGTTCTTCGGCGCGGGCCGGAGCCTGCCCTGGTGGCTGGCCGGGACCTCGATGGTGGCCACCACCTTTTCCGCGGACACCCCGCTGGCGGTTACCGAGATGGTGTACGCCCACGGCATCGCCGGTAACTGGCTGTGGTGGAACTTTGTCTTCTCCGGCATCCTGACGGTGTTCTTTTTCGCCCGGCTGTGGCGGCGGGTCGGCGTGCTTACCGACATCGAGTTCACCGAGGTCCGCTACAGCGGCAGGGCCGCGGGGTTTTTACGGGGGTTCCGGGCGCTTTACTTCGGCATTGTTATAAACGCGGTGATCATGGGGTGGGTGATCTCGGCGATCGGCACGGTGGTCGAGGTCGCGCTTGGTATTGACCGTTGGGTGGCGATCATTGTTTGCCTGGTAATCACGGTGGCCTACTCCGCGCTCTCGGGGTTGTGGGGAGTCATCATCACCGACTTTTTCCAGTTCATCATGGCCATGGCCGGCTCGATTTTGCTGGCGGTATTTGCCCTGGGCAGGGTGGGCGGCATGGACGGAGTTCGCGTGCGTCTGGCCGAGCGGTTCCAGGACCTCGGCCAGGCCGGCGGCGCCGAGTCGGTGGACTCTTTCCTTTCTTTCATTCCGCCGGTTGGTTCCGCCTGGCTGCCGGTTTTTATGTTCTTCGGTTACATCGCGGTTCAGTGGTGGGCGAGCTGGTACCCGGGCGCAGAGCCGGGCGGGGGCGGTTACGTGGCGCAGCGCATGTTCAGCGCCCGGGACGAGAAACATTCACTGCTCGCGACCTTGTGGTTCAACGTGGCCCATTACGCGCTGCGGCCGTGGCCGTGGATCATCACCGCGCTGGTGGCGGTGGTGCTTTTCCCCAAGCTGGAGCCGGACAAGGCAACCCCTGGCGAGTACCTGATCAAATCTCCCAAGCCGGGTTATACCATGATCAAGGAGGAGCCGGACTCGCGCTACTTGCTGTCCGAGTCCCCCGAAGGCTACCGGATTTTCAAGCAGGACAAGACAGCGGAGGACGCGCCGCGGGAAGAGGTCCAGATCATAAACGAACCCCGCCAGACCTACGTGGCGCTCATGATGACTTACCTTCCCAAGGGGGTGCTGGGTCTTTTGCTGGCTGCCATGGCCGCGGCGTTCATGTCCACCATATCCACTCACATCAACTGGGGCACATCTTACGTGGTGCGCGACTTTTACCAGCGGTTTATAAAGCGGGACGCGGACGAGGGCCATTACGTTTCTGTCTCGCGCTGGGTGTCGGTGTTCATGATGGTGGTGGGAGGACTTGTCGGGTTCCTCATGCAGACGCAGGTGGGAGGCTGGAAGCTTCTTCTGACCATCGGCGCAGGCACCGGGCTGGTGCTCATCCTGCGCTGGTTCTGGTGGAGGATCAACGCCCTGTCCGAGATATCGTCAATGATCGCCGCGCTGGTGGTTTCCCTGTCCCTGAAGGCGCTCCAGCATTACGGGATCATCTCCTTTCCCGAGAACCAGGTGTTCGCGTATGAGCTGGTCATCACCGTGGTCCTTACCACTGCGGCCTGGCTCCTGGTTACTTTCCTGACCCGGCCGGAAAAGGACGAGGTCCTGGACGAGTTCTTCCGGCGGGCAAGACCCGCAGGCCCCGGCTGGAAGAAGGTCCGGGAGAGGCTGGGGGACTCGGTCGAGGTTACGGACAATATCCTTTTTTCTTTCCTGGACTGGATCGCGGGCTGCGTGCTCATATATGCTATCCTGTTCGGGGTGGGAGACCTGATCATGGGCAATTACGTGCGCGGCATAATCCTGACCCTTCTAGGTGCAGGGGGCGCGGGCTTTATCTACTGGGACCTGAATCGCCGCGGCTGGCAAAAGGTGGCGGAATGAGCGAAAAGAAAGACGATATGAAAAACCTGGACCGGCGCGAGTTCGTGGGTATCACCTCGGGGGCCGCGGCAGGGGCCATGCTGACGCCCTGGTCCTGCGAGTCGAAAGAGAAGAAGGCAAAAAAGAACGACAAACCAAACCTGGTGTACGTGTTCGCGGACCAGCTCGGCGCCCGCCACATAGGAATGGCCTCCGAGCGCGCCAAAACGCCCGTGCTCGACAATATGGCGAAAGAGGGCGTGAACTTCACCAACGCGGTCTCCACCATGCCCGTCTGTTGCGCACATCGCGCTTCCCTCATGACCGGTAAGTACCCGACCACCACCGGCATGGTCATCAACGAGCTCCGGATGAACCCGGACCACGAGTGCATCGGACACGTGCTCACCAAGGCAGGCTATCACACCGGCTACATCGGCAAGTGGCATTTGTACTCCAACGAGCTCGGAGACCACATGGACCCGGACAACAGCTTCGTACCGCCCGGCAAGCACCGGCTCGGGTTCAACGACTACTTTGCCGCCTATAACTTTCACCATAACTACTATGGGGCCTATTACCATCTGGACACGCCCGAGAAGATACCCTACAGCGAGAAAAACAACTTAAAAGCCTACGAGCCGCTCTATCAAACCAACATGGCCATTGATTTCATCAAAAAGGCGGCGGAATCCCCCGAACCTTTTGCACTGTTCCTGTCCTGGGGTCCGCCCCATGATCCGTGGGTGCTCGACAACGTGCCGACAAAGTTCTACGAGAAGTTCGATGATACGGAGTTTCCGAGACCTCCCAACTTCTCCTGGAAGAACGACAAGTACGCTGATCCGTGGGGACAGCTTCTTCCTGGTCAGCGGCTTCTTATCGAACACTGGAAGCGCATCTACTACGGCATGACCGCGAGCCTGGACTGGAACCTGGGCAGGATTCTGAGCGCACTGGACGAGCAGGGCTTAAGCGACAACACCCTGGTGGTTTTCAGCTCCGATCACGGCGAGATGTTCGGCGCCCACGGCCGGCGGGCCAAGAACATCTTTTACGAGGAGGCTGCGCGGGTGCCGTTTTTGATGCGCTTTCCGGGCCGGATACCCGCGGGCCGGGAGGTTGACGCCTGCCTGGGCACGGTGGATATCATGCCGACCTTGCTCGGTCTGCTGGGGCTTCCCATACCGGGCGAGGTCGAGGGCACGGACCTGTCTTCTGTCGCACAGGGCGAAAATGGCGCCGAGCCGGAAGCGGCGTTCCTGCAGAACCTGGGCGCCTGCGCCGAGTTCTTGGACGGGTACGAGTGGAGGGCGGTCCGGGACAAGCGCTACACCTATGCCGTCTACCGCAGGGACGGGCATGAGCTTCTCTTCGACAATATAAACGACCCCTTTCAGCAAAAGAACCTGGCTTCCGAAAAAGAACATGCAAAGACAAAGAAGAGGCTAAAAGAGTTCATGAAGGACAAGATGGAGTCTTTAAACGACAACTTCGAGAAATGCACCTGGTACCGGGACCACTGGATCAAGGACCGGATCATCCTGCGCGGCGCCAAGGGGTGACAGCAACGGTTCCTGCCTTGTTTATTTTTTCAAGGTTGTATCTTGCGCCCCTTCCGGGGTATAGCTTCAGCAACTTTCAGCAACATATTTTGGCACGCAAAGAGCATGAAAGCATTGCGGAGAAGTTCGAGGGATGGACTGCTTTTTGCCCCTTCCGGCGGGAGCTTTGAATATATCCTAAGATAATCAGCCTTTTACAAAGTTCCCCTGAAATCGGCTTCCTTATTTATTAATGGTACGTGATTTGCTAAAATCAAGGGTGGAAATGGTATGCCGATTATATAAGATATCCTTTGCTCTGCTTTTTTGCGCCTGTGTTTTTTTGTTGACTCTTTTTCCGGCCGGGAAGGCAGAAGCGGGCGACAAGGCTTTCCAGGAGGCGGTACATCTCATCGAGAAGGGCGAGAAGAAGCTCGCCCTTCACTCCCTTAACAAAGCGGAGAAGATACTGCTTCGCGAGTGCGAGGGTCCTTCCCGCCACTCTCTTTGCGAGTACTACCTGGCGCGGCTCTACCTGGCCGAGTACAGTTACTTCTCGCAGGTGGACCGGAACCGGAAGAAGGCGGACCGGGCGCTCGACCAGGCCGAGAAGTACGGCCGGCAAGCGGTGTCCCGGCGTCCCAAGGACGCCCGGGTCCACGTCATCATGGGCAGGATCCATCAAATCCAGCTTTCCCAGTACCCGCTCTCGAGTCTTACCAAGGCCATCGGCGCCCGCCACCCGGTAGTGGAAGAGTACGAGCGGGCCTTGAAGCTGGACCCGAAAAACGGGGAAGCGGAGCTCGGGCTGGGCATCTACTACCTTACCATTCCCCAGTTTTTGGGTGGAGACGGACACCGGGCGCGGGAGCACTTCAAGCGGGCGGCCAAGCTCATGCCCCAGAACCCGGAACCGCTGGTGTGGGTCGCCATCAGCTACCGGCAGGAGGAAAGGCTGGAGGACGCCAGAAAGTACCTCGACAAGGCCGAAAAGATCGCTCCTCAGGACCCCTTTGTCCAGACTGAAAAAACCCGCCTTAAAAGGGCCCGAAAATAAAGCTCCGGGAAATGAACCAGAACCCGAAAAGCACCGCACCTTTTTCTTTGTCCCAAGCGCGAAGTTTCAAGTTTCGGCTTCTGGGACTGGTCCTTTTCATCAACCTTTCGGGCGCGGCCCTGCTGTTTCTGTACTTCTACTTTATTGACAAGTCCGCGTTCGCAGAGCGTCAATTCCTGCCCTGGTTCGAGATACCGGCATACCTGCTCCTGCCTGCCGCGGTCGTTTTCTTTTTCTCCTGGAGCTACTCCCGGCCCGTGTTCGAGTACCTGGGGGTGGTGCAACAGCCCGGCCTGGAGCCGCTCCAGGAATACCACGGCGGCGGAAGGATCATGCATCTCCGGCGGCGGGCCCTGCGCTTTCCCCTGGTCTGCTCCCTCGCCAGTGTGGCCGGCTGGGTGCTGATGGGAACCTTTATCGCTGGCCGGCTCTGGATGGAAGGAAGGACCATCGGCGTAACCAGCTCCATGGACAGTCCCGGCCTGCCCGCAACCACCAACAGCCTGCTGGCGGAAGAGCTGGCTGTGGCGGGCGAGTCCCTCAAGATGCAGTGGCGCTTCCTCGTCCAGTCCCTGAAGCTGGTGGGTTCCGGCCTGGTGCTCGGCACCGTGGTGTCAGCCATCATATTCTTTGTAACCGAGAACCTATGGCAAAAACAGATGCCGCGCTTCTTCCCGGAGGGGAAGCTCTCCGCGGTTTACGACAAGTGGATCATACCGGTGCGTTACCGGCTTATCATTATCTTCGTGTTCGTGGGAGCGGTGCCCCTTATCATGTTCGGAATCCTGTCCTATCAGCGGACCAAGTCCATGATGTACCTGCCGCCGGAAGAGGTGCTCTGGAACCTGCTTCTGTTCAACGTCTTCATGGTGCTGGTGGGGGTCGGTCTGGCCGTGCTCCTGGCCGGCTTCGTGTCCAAAAGCGTGTCCGAGCCCTTGAACCGGCTGCGGGACGCCATGGAGGGGGTGAAAAAGGGGGACTTTTCCCGCCGGGTGCCGGTGCGGGCGAACGACGAGTTCGGCCGGGTCACAGAAGGGTTCAACGACATGGTGCGGGCGCTGGGCGAAAAGGAAGCGTCTTTGACGGAGCTGACCCAGTCGCTGGAGGAAAAGGTAGAAGAGCGCACCCGGGAACTTCAGGAAGCGCTTGCGGAAAAGGAGAGAACTCAGACCCAACTGGTGCAGTCGGAAAAGATGGCCGGGCTCGGTCAGTTGGTGGCGGGCGTGGCCCACGAGATCAACAACCCGCTGGGGTACATCTACGCCAACACCGACAACCTGCAGCGCCTGGTGGACCGCATCAAAGAGCAGGCCG
>JAWOBU010000034.1:0-8528 GCA_046484135.1 bacterium | reverse complement strand
GGTGGGCGACCTCCAACACGTCACCCGCGACGTGGACGCCGACGGGCTCGTGACGGCCATCGACGCTCAGCGCGCGGACGCGTTCCAGCCCAGCAGCGCGTCGATGGCCGCATGCCGCGGCCAGGAGAGTGTCTATGTTGGACGGAGCTTCCAGGTAAGCCAGGGCGTACTTGGCTGACTCCCGGAACCGGCGGACCATCATGCAGAGCTCTTCGGTGCGGCCCCAGTCCAGGTCGTGGTCCGAGACCGTGAGCACCAGAGCTTTTATGCCGTCGTCCCGGCTCGCCAGATCGAGCCCGGAAAGCAACTCCCGCATACCAACGCCGGGGCTGGGCAGAAACCTCTGCCATAAACCGTAAAGCTGGACCTCTTCGACCCTGCCGTTAAGGTTTATATCGAGAACGTTCGGCGCTCCCGCCATCCGCCGGGCATACCAGGAGACTATGTTGGATGCGCCGATGCCCGCACTGGCCAGTGTCTTTTTTACTCCGCCCATGATTCTTACTTCACCTTGAGGTATGCCTGTTGAATCATCACCGGCGTTACCGGCTTATATGGCTTGGGCTTGCCGCGCTTGCCCGTAACGGGTACATTGGCGATCCGCTTTACTGTGCCCATCCCTTCAACCACCCTTCCAAAGGCGGCATATCCGCCGTCCATCTGCGGCCTTTTTTTTAACATGATATAAAACTGTACTCCTCCCTGGTCCGGCATAAAATCCGGATGGTAAAGACCTACCGTGCCTTCACGGTGCAGAACCTCGTCCACCCCCTCCGGAGGCTTCTCCAGCGGAACCGGCTCGGCAAGGAAGTCGTCCTCCCCCGGACCGCCGCCGCGAATCCATACCCCGGGACGGACCTCGTGGAACCGCTTGCCGTCATAAATGCCGGAGCGGACCATCCGAATGAAATGGCGGCAGGTCTCAGGCGCCCAGTCCGGCCGAAGCCCGATCTGGAAAAGGCCCATGTTGGTGTTCATCACCACCCGGAGCCGGCTGATCTCTTTATCGGTAAGCTCGGCAACGGGCTTGTCCGTAATATCGTCGTTATTCTCCGAAGAGGAAGACTCGCACCCTGATAAAAACAGCCCGCCCGCCACCAGAAAAAAGAGAGCCACTAATACGGTGCGCCTCATGGTCGGCATGAACTCATACATGGGTCCCGATCCTTAAAAGTTGCAATCGAAAGTACGGCTCTGCGATCAGAACCGGAAGTAGCCGCTTCCACGGTCAGGAGCGCCCACCAGGAAATCGCGTCCCTCGTCTCTGTTGACGTCACCCACGCCGGAGACGGAAAAGCCGAAGCCGGAGGCGGTCTCCCCATCGAACGTCATAACCTCCACGGTGCCGCCGGTTATCGGCCCCGGATAAAGATAACAACTGGAAACGCCGGGGGCGCCCACCAACAGGTCGTCCCGGCCGTTCCGGGTTACGTCGCCTACCCCGGCAATAGAGCGGCCGAAGTCCTCGACGGGATCGCCGGAAAGAAGCGCCGAAGCTTGCCGGTCATCTCTCTCCACGCTTGCGCCTTGCAGCGGGAAAGGCACCAGGGAAGAGACCCCACCGAAGAAAACGTACACCGTGCTTCCGCCCGAAACCGCGAAATCGTAATACGCGTCTTCAACTCCCGAAAGGTTACCCCCTGCTGCCACGGCTTTGCCGAAACGGCCGTCGGTAAAGGTTCCCCGGATGGTAACGTCCGCCGCCTTTACGGAAAGGTCCAGCACCGTGCTGCCGGGGCTGACACTTTGAAACCCGGCCACTCCGGCGTCACCGCCATAGAAAACGTAAACCGCGCCCTTGCCCCCGTCGTGGCCGGGAGCGCCTACCGCGATATCGGGTATCTCGTCTCCGTTAACGTCGCTTATGCTTGCGACCTCGGCCCCGAACTCGTCGCCCGTCTGCTCCCCCTTGATGGTGAGCAGTGCCCGGGAGGCGCTTCCCGAGGTCAGTCCCTTGCCCCGGAAAACATAGACCGCGCCCGTGCCGAACGCCGCCGGAGCACCCACCAGGAACTCGGCCCGGCCGTCCCGGTCCAGATCGAAAGCAGGGGAGACCGCAGAGCCGAAACCGCCGCCCGCGGTCTCTCCCACCAAGAGCCGTCCCACAGGGCTGGTGGTGGTCCCTTCCAGCGTATTGGCGTCCATGGTCCCGGGCAGGTTCTTCTTGCCGTAAATCACGTATACCGCGCCTGCGTCAACGGTAGAGCCCCAGTCGTAGTCCGGGGCGCCCGCGGCCACGTCCGAGAGCGAATCGTGGTTCACCCGGTGTATGCCGGAGGCCGCCAGTCCGAAACCGTCCGCGATCCGTCCGCTTATGGTCATCAAAGGAGTCAACTCCGCTACCGCGGTATGGACTTTGACTCCGTGGGCGTTCTTTTTAAGCTCGAACAGGCCCTCCGTTTTTTTGCCCTTGGTGATGGTCACCCGGCCGGTATCGGGGTTACTCATAAGCAGGTCATTCCTGCCGTCTCCGTTCATGTCGCCGGCGGAGGAGGTTGCGTATCCATAGCCGTCCACGGTGGCGCCTGCCGACTCATGTAGCGGAATTTGCAGGAGGGGAACGCGAAACGGCCCGGCAACATTGCTGACGCCGGAGCGGTGGCCGACCTCGTCCGCAGTGCGGACGGCAAACCACACCGTGTCCCCCAGGTTAAGGCGCGGAACAAACATCTGCTCCAGCGAACCTCCCTTGGAAGGGTACGGCTCCCCCATTATTTGCCGGGCATCGTCCCACTTCTCTTCCAGGGCCTTACGGGGAGAGCCTTCCATGCCCCATCTTACCAGGTCCTTTTGTCTTATGTAACGGATATCGTACTGGGAGGCCTGGCCGTCATAACCGTCATCACCCGGCGCAGTCCAGGCCAGGAGGCGGGTGTCAGGCTCGCCCGTGGTAGTGCCGGCCGATACCCACGTATCTCGGATCAGGTTGTCCGCAATCCGGAAGAAATAAAGGTCGGTGATCCGGGCGGGGTCTTCCTCGTCTCCTCCGGCACAGCCCGTAAAAGAAACGAACGAAATAACCAAAGCCGCCAGGACGAGCTGCAATCGCTTTCTTTTCATTGAGATTCTCCGATCCCCGGCCATATTCCGCCAAGCCGGTCTTTTACTTCCTGCACCACCTTCTCGAACCCCTCCGGCAAAGGGAGGTCGCTCGAGGGGGCCTCTGCGTCTCCATTGCATACGGACAGCACTTCGGCCACGCTCCGGGCCTGTGCTTCCAGGTGGTAGCCGCCTTCCAGGGTCAGCAGGACCTTACCGTTACAAAGCTCGCGGGCAAGCCCCTGTATGATCCCCATGAGCCCGGCAAAACCTTGTTCGCTGACTCTCATGCCTCCGAGCGGATCGAGCTGGTGGGTATCAAAACCGGCCGAGACCATCAAAAGCTCCGGCTGAAACGACCGCGCCACCGGCGCCAGCACGTGCGTAAAACAGGCGTTATAGATGGAATCGCCGCATCCCGCCGGAAGAGGAATGTTCACGGTGTAACCCTTGCCGTCCTTCTCCCCGATCTCGGAGAAGGCCCCGCTGCCGGGGTAAAAGGGAAAGCGATGGGTGGAGAAGTAAAGAACGCCCGGGTCATCGTAAAAGCTGTGCTGGGTGCCGTTGCCGTGATGAACGTCCCAGTCCACGATCAGGACGCGGGAGATGCCGTGGCGCTCCCGGGCGTGCCGGGCGGCAATGGCTATGTTGTTGAAAAGACAAAACCCCATGGCCTGCTGCCGTTCCGCGTGATGGCCCGGCGGACGGACCAGGGCAAAGGCGTTCTCCACCTCTCCCGAGACCACCGCGTCAGTCGCGTTAAGAACGCTCCCCGCGGCCAGGAGGGCCGTCTGGTAAGAATCGGCGCTGGTGGGGGTGTCGCCGTCCATGTAGAAGCGCTTCTCGCCCGAGGTCGCCTTGACCCGCTCCAGGTGCTCGGGAGTATGTATCCGGCAGATCTCCTCCGCCTCTGCTTCCCGTAAAGGGACCTTCTCCAGGGAGTCCATGAGTCCCTTCTCTTCCAAATAAGAGTAAATCCTCTCGAGCCGCTCCGGCCTCTCCGGATGCCCCGGACCGGTATCATGGTCCATAAAAACCGGATCGGCCACTATCGCGGTCTTGCTCATTGCACGTTCCTCCTTCAAGCTGCCAGGTTATTGATTCTAGTGTGATTGTTCCCGCCACGCAAGCTCCGGCGGCCCTTTATCATGATTTCCGGAAGACCCGTGCACCGTTTCGTCTCCCCACCCGGAGTTGACATGAGCTCACGGTCAATGCTAATTAATAAATGTACCAGACAAGGAGCAAAGAAAATGAGTCCGACCATCTCCTCCAAGAAACCAAAGCCGAAAAAAAGCAAGGGGCTTAAATCGAAGAAGTCCATGGAGCGCGAGCAGTTTATTTTTCTCGTCGTGGCTATCGCCGGCGGAGCAACCGTGGTGATCCACCTTATCATCCAATCTATCTTCTACGTAAAAACCGGGAACAGCTATGAAGCGGAAACGAACGCCCTGAAATCCTTCCAGGCACTGGAGTTGGCGGAGCAGAGAGAGAGGTTCGAAAAGGAGCTTGACCTGGTCTCGCGCGTTCAGGAAGAGAACCTGGCTTATAAACGAAGGCAACAGGAGCTGGAAAAGCGAGAGAACCTGGAGCCGCAATACGCCCGCACCGAAACCGAGAAGAAGATGCTTGAAATGCAGGAAATCAAAAACAGCCCCGGCATGGACCCCGAAAAGGCCCTTAAGAAGCTGGCCGGGCTGGCCGTTCCTCCCCGCTCCGGCTACCTGGTGGAGAAGAAAAGCAGGGGCTACGAGGTCACCGTGGCTTTCCCCTACAAGGAGATTTCCAAAAAGTTCGGCGGGAGGTACGAGGACTACTTTCCGGGAGTCGTCCGGGAGATAAAAAGGACGGCGGCCGGGATTATGCTTGATCTTTTCAGGTTCGGGAAGCCCCACAACATCCACCGCGTGTACGTCATGTGCCAGGACATGTCCGTCATCAAGCAGAAAGGCAAGAAAGACAAGAAAGAGACCCGCAACACCTTTGTGGTCACGAGCCGTCAATACAAGGCGGACTGGGACAGCATCAGCCGGGCGGACGTCGAGGACGTCTGGAGAGTAAAGAAAAACATTTACGAGTGAGAAAACTCGACAAGACAGGGGAGGAGAAATGAACACCCGCTTGATCCTGCTCAGTACCGGCATAGTCATTGCCCACATGGCCATAGCCATATTGTTTATTTCCTGTAAGAACGACATCTACCGGGAGCACCGGAGTCGCATCACCGCCATGAAGCAGGAGCACAAACAAGCCGAGCAGGAGAAGAGCCGCGAACATAAAAACCTGCTCTCCGAGAAGTACGGGGTGGACGAGCTGGACCGCCTGGCCCTGGACCCCCGCCTCGATATAAGGCTGGTCCTGGAAAAGATGTTCGAGAACGTGGTGCCCGGCCACTGGAGGGTAGAGGTTACGGTGGACCGTTTCACCGAGTTCAAGGTTTACGTAAAAGCCGGCATTCTCAAGCAGCCCGACGAGCTCTCGGAGTACTTAAAACAGGTCTTCTCCAGGATAAAAACGGACTACGTCTACGAGATCGTCTTCTCCAAGGGAGACAAGGCATACTTTATAGACCGCGAAGACCTGGAAAAAATAGGGGACTGGGAAAACGCCTCCATCGCCCGCATAAAAAGGTACTGCTTTCCTGATTGAGAGACGGCTGCGAAGGCATCTTGTCGCTTGCAACATTACTTTTACTCGAAATCAATAAACAAAACTCTAAACGCCTCCCGCCGCCCGCTCGGCAAGAGATTGGTGCGCCTCCGACCCGATGATCTTGGTGAGCTTCCTTTTCGGAGGAAGAGCGGCGAACAGGTACCTCTCCTTCAACTCCAGGAGGCGACGGACGGAAAGAAAAAGCTCGCCGTAACCTAACGCGCCGTGGTGGTGGGCCTCGATGATGGTCTGGCGCGCCTGCCGGGCGGACTCCGGTCCCGAGCAGGTCAACAAGAGATCGGCGCCCGCCCGCACCGCGGAGAAAGCGGCGTCGGCAAGGTTCATGTACTTTGACAACGCCCCCATCTCCAGGTCATCGGTAACGATCACTCCGGAAAAGCCCATCTCTTCCCGCAGAAGCTCCCGCAGTATCCGGCCGGATATGGACGCCGGCTGATACGGATCAAGTGAAGTGGCTTTCAAATGGGCGGTCATGATCATGGGCACTTTCGATCGCAAGGCCTCGTAAAAAGGCCGGAGCTCTCTGCGTTCCAGGGTGGCTATGTCGTCCTCCACCACCGGCAGGTCATGGTGAGAGTCAACCGATGTATGACCGTGGCCCGGAAAATGCTTGCCGCAGGAAATGATCCCCGCCTGTTCGGACCCCTCGATCATGGCCGCGCCGAGACGGCCGACCCGCGCGGCGTCCGGACCGAAGCTCCGGTCTCCGATCACCGGGTTGTCCGGGTTCGAGTCCACGTCCAGGACCGGCATGAAGTTCAAGTTTATGCCCGCGGCCAAAAGCTCGGCTGACATGGCCCCCGCTACTTCGCGCACCGTGCCGCTGTCCTTCTTCCCGAGCTTGCGGGGGGAAGGCCACTGTGTAAACGGCGGCCGGAGCCGCCCCACCCTTCCTCCTTCGTGGTCAATCGCGATGAAAGGCGGAATCCAGGACACCTTTCGAATCTCGTCCGTTAAGTCCCTCACCTCTTCCGGGCCGCCCAGGTTCTCCTCGAAAAGGACAACGCCGGAGACGAGGCCGCTGGAAAGCTCCCGGCCGAGCTCCGGGGGCAGGCTTTTCCCGGAAAACCCGCACATGACCATCTGTCCGGCCATGAGCTCGGGCGTCATCTCCATTTCCAGCAGTCCGGATTTCTTTTTCATTGTCTTACTCCACTTCCCAGCATATCCGAGGATTGCAGGGTTTGAAAGCCTGGGGGCTTAATCTTTCGGCCCGAGAGTGTATAATGGTTTTTATGTACATTGAAACAGATTTTCTGGTGATAGGCAGCGGAGTAGGAGGCTTGAACTTCGCCCGCAAGGCGGCCGCGGCCGGTTCCGTGGCCATGGTCACCAAGAAGGACGCCTATGAGTCAAGCACGCGCTATGCGCAGGGCGGTATCGCATCGGTGCTGGACGACAAGGACAGCTTCGAGAGCCATATCCGGGACACCCTCGAAGCCGGAGCGGGGATTTGCCACCAGGATGTAGTGGATATGGTGGTCCGTCAAGGTCCGGAGCGGATTCGAGAGCTGATCAAGCTGGGGGTCCGGTTCACGCGGCGGGAAGGCAACGACGAGGAGTACGACCTCACTCGCGAGGGTGGCCACTCCCAGCGCCGGATAATCCACGCCCAGGACCTGACCGGCGCCGAGGTGGAAAGGGCCTTATTGGAGAGCTGTCGCAGGAACAAGGCCATCACTTTCTATGAGAACCACACCGCAGTGGACCTTATCACCACCGAAAAGCTCCGGACCAAGCGCAGACTGAAAAAACGGTGCCTGGGAGCTTACGTGCTCGATAATAAAACCGGCGCAGTCCATACCTTCCGGGCCAAGGCGGTCATACTGGCCACCGGCGGGGTGGGAAAGGTATACCTTTACACCAGCAACCCGGACGTGGCCACCGGCGACGGAGTGGCCATGGCCTTCCGGGCCGGCTGCGAGGTCTCGAACATGGAGTTCATCCAGTTCCATCCCACCTGCCTGTTCCATCCCCATGCCAAATCATTCCTCATAAGCGAGTCCCTGCGGGGGGAAGGAGCATTGCTGCGCCGCTTGGACGGCGAGAAGTTCATGAGAAAGTATAACCCCAAAGCGGAGCTTGCGCCCCGCGACGTGGTCGCCCGCGCCATTGACCACGAGATGAAGGTTAGAGGTGACGATTACGTGCTTCTCGATATCAGCCATCGCAAAAGCTCCTACATCAAGAAGCGGTTCCCCAACATCTACAAAACCTGCCTGAAGTACGGAATTGACATCACATCCGAGCCCATACCGGTGGTCCCTGCCGCCCACTACTCTTGCGGCGGAGTCCGGGTAAACAAGGACGGCGCAGCCGCGCTGGCCGGTCTTTACGTGATCGGCGAGTCCGCCTGCACCGGCCTGCACGGCGCCAACCGGCTCGCCAGCAACTCCCTGCTCGAGGCCCTGGTCTACTCCCATAAAGTAGCGCAGCATGTAAAGAACGAGCTCAAGGTGCCGGGGATATCCCTTCCCATCCCTGAGTGGGACATCGGGCACGCAGTGGACTCGGAGGAGGCGGTGGTGGTCTCTCACAACTGGGACGAGATCAGGCAAAGCATGTGGAACTACGTGGGGATCGTGCGGACTAACAAGAGGCTGGAGCGGGCCTTGCGGAGGATAAGGCTCATCCGGCAGGAAATTAGAGAGTACTACTGGGACTTCCTGTTGACCTCGGACCTGGTCGAGCTAAGGAACCTGTCCTTGGTGGCCGAGATCATTGTCCGCTCCGCCATTGAAAGAAAGGAGAGCAGAGGGCTCCACTGCAACCTGGACTACCGGCAGAGCGAGGACAAGTGGAGGCGCGACACCGTG
>JAWOBU010000014.1:0-5313 GCA_046484135.1 bacterium | reverse complement strand
TGTCCTCGCTTCCTTCGCCCACACCCGGGCGGCGCCCGAGTGCATAAAGGACGGCAAGAAGTACGGCGTGGTGGAAGGGAACTTCCGGGAGGAGTGGTACAGCTACCAGGAACGGGCCGACTCCTACCTGGAGGGCGAGTGTTACGAGGCCGCGCTTTCCGACTACGAGCGGGCCATCGAGCTCCGGAAAGGCATGGACCGGCACGCGGACATGCCCGGCTGCGACAAGCGACGCGCCCGAGCCTATGGCATGCACTTCATTGACTGGTTCGGACACCGGGGCCGCGGAGTTGCCCTGTATAACCTCGGCAAAACCGAGGAAGCCATCGAGGAGCTCGAGTTCTCCCTCCAGTGCACCGAGTCCAGCCAGGCCCAGTACTACCTGGACAAGGCCCGGGCCAAGAAGCTGAAAGAGACGGGCAACGACACCCGAGCTCCCTCCATAAAAGAGGTCCGCCTTATTAAATCCGAGCCCGCGGTGAACTACGCGAGAGAAGGCAATCCTTCCGCGGCCCCCGGCTATGACAGGTTCGCGGCCGTGCCCTATTACTTCACCATGGAAGACATCGAGGCCATAAAGGAGAACCTTTCCACCCTGCAGAAGCTGGACCGCGGGTTCATGAGGACCCTGAAGCCCGGCTGGGGAAACAAGGTCATAAGCTGGAAGAGCGAGGACGAGATAAAGGGCAAGTTCGTAAAGTCGGGCAAGCTCTACCTGGTGGTCGAGTCGGAAGACGACCAGGGGGTCGAGTACGTAAAGGCGGGCGAGACGAAAAGCCCTTACACCTTTGCCCAGGAAAAGAGGGCGGACGTGTTTCCGGTGGCTGTCTCTTCTCCCGCTGATGGAGGCGAAGAGGAGGAGCAAGAGGACCCGGAGCTGCAGGAGCCGCAGGAGCTGTTCACCGTGTCGGTGCAGGAAGAGGACGAGATCAAAATAAATCTTTCCGTAACCGACCTGGTGGACAAGAAGACGGAGAAGACCCTGAGCCTTAAGGTGGACCGGGAGGGGCCGCATATAAGCATCGAGGACGCCGAGGTCCTGCCCGGCGATAAAGGGGTCAAGCTGAAGGGCTACATCGAGGACGACTCCGGAGTAAAGAGCTTTGACATCCAGGGCAAGACACCGGAGAAAACGGGGGCCAACACCTTTTCCGCCACCGTTCCCATGGGCGCAAATAAAAAGGTCAACTTCGAGGCAACGGACGCCCTGGGCAACAAGACCTCGGGAGCCGTGTCCTTTGCCGGCGGCACCAAGGGGACCATGCTCGAGCCGCCCGTAAGATGGGCCAAAATGATGCGCGAAGATCACCTTAGCGCGGCCCTTACCATCACCGGCTTCTCCCGCGCCCATCTTCCGGAAACCGGAAGCTTTGCGGCCTGGCAGAAAGCAAAGACCGCGGCAGACCTGGTGGAGGACATGGTGGCAGAAGCAGAGATAAAATGGGAGGAGTCGCCCGAGAAAGCCCCGCCCGTGATCCGGCTCAAAAAGAAGATAAAGGCGGTCTACCAGAACCGGGTCCATATTCAGGGCTCGGCCCAGGCCAGGGGAGGGGCCCTGCGGAGACTGACCGTAAACGGAAGACAGCTTCTGCGAAGACCGGCCCGCAATACCTTCTTCAACCGGGTGCTGTACCTCCGGCCCGGTAAGAACCTGGTCCGCATCCAGGCCATGGACGACAGCGGCCAGGCAAACGAGGAGAAGTTTTATATCCGGAGGATCGTGCCCCGGGTCTCCACCGTGTCCGAGCGGCTCGCGGTGAGCCTCTTGCCGTTTTATATCGAACCCTCTTACAAGGACATTGCGCCGGTGGCATCCGACAACCTCATCTCCTCCCTCATCCGGCAGAGGAGGTTCAGGTACGTGGACCGCTCCCAGGTGAACGCCGCGGTGCGCGAGCTCCGGCTCTCCGGCAGCGGCCTGGTCGAGCCCCGGACCGCGGTGCGGGCGGGAAAGATCACCAACGCCGAGGCCATCATCATTGGAGTAGTGGACGAGACCCCCGGCAGCATCGAGGTCAAGGCACAGGTGGTGGACGTCGAGACATCACGCGTCATGATTACCAGGGACGCCTATCACCACGACAAGTCCCTCCGGACTCTCCAGTTCATCTGCAGGGGACTGGCGGCCAAGCTCAAGAACGCCTTTCCCATAGTGCAGGGAAACGTCGCAAGCGCAGGAAGGAAAGCGACCATCAGCCTGGGAAGAAGAAACCGGGTCGGCCCCGGAATGAAGGTGGTATTTTTCAAGCTCATACCCAAGCGCGACGAATCAGGAGAACCCATCGGCGCCGATACCAAGAAGATAGGCACCGGCACCATAACCTCGGTGTCCATATCATCATCCGAGGTCAAAACCGACGAACTTAAACAATCGCTCTCCAGCCAGGACCTGGTGATGACAAAGTAATCTGTTTCAACCGCCTGCCCACACAAATACGTTGTGTGGGCTATCGGGGGATAAGAGGCAAGTGTGGGTTATGAAGGGAATGAATGGTTGCGGAGGCCTCAAACCCTTACGCCGGATGCACAAAACCTTTATTCCGGAGGCACCACACCCGTACTGCGGAGGCACCACACCCTTAATCCGGATGGCCCACACAACTTGTTGTGTGGGGGACCGAAAAGCATGGGAGAATCTACTTAGCTTCTAGAGTAAACTATCATGCACAAAAGGACTCTTACTGGCAGGGCCAACACTCATTTTTTAACCTTCAGCACCCAAGGAAGACGCCGTCTTCTTGACTCATCTGCTTGCAGGAGAATTGTTATCTCCTATCTTTCCAAGGCCGCTTCAGAGAGAGGAGCGCACGTTTCAGCATTCGTAGTCATGCCCGACCATGTCCACGCCCTGATGTGGTTCGATGACGACTCTGTCCTGCCGGAGTTCGTAAAAATCTGGAAAAAGATGTCCTCCCACTACATGATAAAACACCTCCGAGAGTTCAGCCCCTCAATGGTGGAACATCTCAAAGTGCGAAGGAACGGACGGGAGATCGTGGCCGTATGGAATCGCCGCTATTACGATTATTATCTGCCTGACGCTGGAAAGGCGAGGGAGAAAATAAATTACATCCACGAGAACCCGGTTCGACAAGGTCTTGTTTCAAGGGCGGAAGAATGGACTTGGTCAAGCGCCCCTTGGTACTTACATGGCAGGAGCGTAGGAGTGAAGATAGAGCCGGGATTTTTAAAGTTGCATTACACAGCGCCTGCCCACTCTTATTGATGGCCCAAACCCCTATTCCGGAGGCACCACACCCCTCTTCCGGATGGCCCACACAACTTGTTGTGTGGGTGATCGAAGATCACAGGAAAAAAGTTTCAAGATTAAGATGTCTCCCGACATTGTTTGATGAAGGAAAAAAGGCGGCATGAGCCAACCTGGTTAAAATGTACCTGCAGGCGACAACCGCCTGCCCACACAACAAGTTGTGTGGGCTAACCGAAGGAAGAAAGTTGTGGGGGCCATCCGGGGAGATGATTAGTTTGTGCGGTGATCGAAGAGCATAGGAGAAGAATTTTAAGGGAGGCTTTTACTTCCCCTCGTTCAGGATGATGAGGGCGTCCAGGGCCTTGACTCCCTGCCCTTCCGGCAACACCACCAGGGGGTTTATGTCCATGTCCTCGAGCCGGTCCCGGAGGTCCCACGCCAGGTCGGCGGTCCTTTTGATGGCCTCGGCAAGCGCCGGCACGTCCCGCGGCTCCTCCCCCCGAATGCCGGAGAGCACCTTGCGGCCCCGGATTTCATCAATCATCTTTTTCGCGTCCAGGCGCTCGATGGGAAGGATGCGAAGGGAAACGTCGTCCAGGACCTCCACGAACACACCGCCCAGGCCGAACACGATGGTGTGCCCGTAATGGCTCTCGCGGGAGACGCCGACCAGGACCTCGGTGCCGCCTTCCACCATCTCCTGGACCACCACTCCGCTGATCCGCGCGGATCCGTCATAGGCCCGGCAACTTTCCATGACCCGGTCAAAGGCCTCGCTTACCTCGTCCGCGCTTTCGAGGCCGACCGCCACTCCGCCGGCGTCCGACTTGTGGGTGATGTCGGGCGAGTCCACCTTTAACACCACCGGGTATCCGATCGCCTCGGCCGCGGCCACTGCCTCGTCTTTGGAAGAGGCTGTTTTCTCGTCGGTTACGTCAATCCCGTACCGGGTCAGGATGGTCTTGGACTCGCTCTCGGACAAAGCGCCCGACCGGCCCTCCAGGCCGGAGCGGATGGCCAGCGCCATGTCGTCGTCGGGGGCCTCGTACTCGATTTGCTCCTGCTCTTTTCGGTGCCTCTCCAGAAAGTCGTGGTAGTGGGCCAGCTTGGCAATGGCCAGCACCGCCTCTTCCGGCACCCGGAAAGCCACCAGCCCCAGGTTCTTGAATATGGCCGGCACCGACGCAGGCTCGAAAGGCACCGGAACGATGGGCTTGCCCGAGGACTGCATAAGACGCCGGATTTCCTCCGCGAACACGTCGTCGCTCCAGCGCCGGGCCTCCCGGAGATTTATGCCGCCCGACTGTCCCTTTTGTTGCCGGTCTTTTTTCTTGCGGCTTCCCCGGAAGGCCTTCCAGACGCTCTTGAAAAAGGCAAGATAAAAACGGTAAACCCGCCAGCGGTGTCTCTTCAGCGCCCGCAACTGCATCTTCAGTATCCGTCTCCAGTTAAAACGATCCCGCACGTACTGCACGCCGGTGAGCGATCCCAGGGTGATGATGGAGTCGAAGTTCGGGTCCCGTACCATGGCTTCCAGGACGGCGTAATGGGCAGACCGTTGCAGCATGCCCACCAGGTCCACCGGGTTGCCGTGGCTCCAGAACTCGGGCAGCACCTGGTCAATCTCCTCGATGGTGGTGGCCGAGGGAAGGGGGAGCTCGAGGCCGGCCCGGGCCGAGTGATCGGTGGTTACCACGCCCCATCCGCCCCCCATGGTCATGATGCCCACCTTGCGGCTCTTGGGGATGGGCAGGTATCCAAAGGTCCGGGCAAGGTTCACCATCTCCTCGGTGCTGGAGGCCTCGATGATACCGGCCTGCTTCACCATGGCCTCGTAAACCCGGTGGGGAGTGCTTACCGCGCCCGAGTGAGAAGCTGCAGCGTCCGCTCCCGCAGCGGTAACCCCCATCTTGAGGGCGATCACCGCCTTGTGAGGCGTGACTCTGCGGGCGACATCCAGAAAGCGCGAGCCGTAGTCAATTCCCTCGATGTACATGATGATTACCTTGGTCAACGGGTCCGCGCCGAAGTACTCCAGCACCTGGTCGCAGGTAACCACCGCCTCGTTGCCGGAGCCCACGAACCGGCTGATGCCAAGGCCG
>JAWOBU010000268.1:0-17379 GCA_046484135.1 bacterium | reverse complement strand
TAAAGTTTATTAAAATACTTTCGAGCTCCTTGTATTAAAAGCGAATCAGCCATGTTGGCCACGCAGGGCAGAAGGCAGGCGTTACAGCTTGAAAGACGCTCTATATTACGGGTATACGCAGGCATGGAAGGCAAATCCTTTAAATCAATGTCCTTTATGGACCCGTAGGGCTCGAGCTCTTCAAAAAATCTGGGCTCGCAGGGATACATGGTGCCGTCCGGGGCAACCTGTACTGCAAGACGCGCCAGATTGCACTTGAAAGGCCGTCCCGAGCGCATGAGCTCCAGCGCGTACATGGTGTTGTAAACCGGTAAACCCCGTCTCTTAAGCTCCAGTGCCTTACGGAAGACCTCGTCCCGCTCGCCGCTGTCCAGCACTATGTCCTCGTTGTAGCCCGCGTACAAGGCCGCGGGGAAGTACTCGACCCCGATGCCGTGCTCCCGGGCAAACTCGGCGATGGGCCCCACCTGGTCCATGTTCTCCCGGGTCAGGTTGCTCCATAAGATGATATCGCCGCTCCCGCGCGACTGGTACTCGGAGAGACCCTGCTCGATGCGTCTGTAAAGCCCGGCCGTGCCCCGGAGCTTGTCCTGTCGTTCACCCACCGCCTCCAGGGATAGAAGGAGCTGGTCGGTCAGGGGCGCGATCTCGGCCGCGCGCTCCGAAAGCCGGTAGCCGCTGGTGCAGACCGTGGTGGTCATGCCCTGTTGCCGGGCCCGGTCCAGGAACTCGGGCAGATGCTCCACCAGCAAAGGCTCTCCTCCCCAGACCGTGTAAAAGGTCATGCCGGCGCCGGCGGCGTTGTCTATCAACGAAAGGATGTCACCGGCAGGGAGGCAGTCGTCCTCCTCGGACTGGTGCTTCCAGAAGTCGCAGAACCGGCAGCGGCAGTCACACCTCGAGGTCGGCTTGTGATAAAGGATGATGGGACGAGCAGGCCCCACCAGGCGAAAGGCGGTGGAGATGGTGCTTTTAATCGTCATAATTTTCTCCCCAGGGCTTGCGCCCTGGGCTGTAGTCCTTCCGCCCCTTTCAGGGCGCGGATTCGAGGCTGTCGAGTCCCAAACGGTACGGCGGCCTAAAGCCCGGGGTACCTGTATGCGTGCCTGTCTGCGTGCGGAACGCACAGGCAGACAAACCCCGGGGAAAATATCTAACGAATCGGATACAAGCCCTGGGTAGGGCGAGGTTCTATAGCCCCCTTGGAGCTTCTTGATTTAAGCGAAGTAATTCTGCCATATCAAACTCAGAGAAGAAGTGGTTTTGGCGGCAGGAGCCGCTCGCGGATGTGGCGTTATTTTTACAGGGTGCCGCAATTGCGACTGAAGTCGCTCGCCCGGCCGGTTTAAGAGGGCCGGCGCGGCGTGGTTTTACTCTTCTTTTTTCTTTTTCTTTCTTGTCTTTTCCGCTTTTTTCTCGGCTTTTTTCTCAGCTTCTCTTTTTCCGACGAGCTCGATCACGGCCATGGGTGCGGCGTCTCCGGTTCGGTGTCCGAGTTTTACGATGCGGGTGTATCCTCCCTGTCGGTCCTGGTAGAGGGGCGCTATCTCGTCGAAGAGCTTTTTTACGACCTCTTTTTCGGTGATGACGGCGAGGGCCTGCCGCCTGGCATGGAGGTCTCCCCTTTTGCCGAGGGTTATCATTTTGTCCCCCCAGCTTCGGAGCTCTTTTGCCTTGGCGAGGGTGGTTTCCACTCTTCCGTGCTTTATGAGGGAGGTTACCAGGTTTCGGAACATCATGTTCCGGTGGCTTTCGGTTTTTCCGAACCTTCTGGTTTTTACAGCGTGTTTCATGACTGGCTTCCTTTAGTGAACTTCTTTTCCATCCTGGGGTCGGGGAAATTGTCCAGTTTCATTCCGAGGCTCAGTCCCATCATTCCGAGCATTTCTTTTATCTCGTTCAAGGACTTTCTTCCGAAGTTCTTGGTTCTTAGCATCTCGGGCTCGGTTTTCTGGACGAGCTCTCCTATGAGCCTTATATTGGCGCTTTTGAGGCAGTTGGCTGCCCGGACGGAGAGCTCGAGCTCGTCCACGGAGCGATAGAGGTTTGGGTCCACGTCGGGAATTTCCTCTTCATCCTCTTTGACCTCTTCGAGCTCGCCTTTTTCCTCGAAGTTGATGAATATGGAGAGCTGGTCTTTGAGTATCTTGGCGGTGTAGGCCACGGCGTCGGCGGGCGCCACTGCTCCGTTGGTCCACACTTCGAGGATGAGCTTGTCGTAGTCGGTTATCTGTCCGACCCGGGCGTTGGTCACGCGGTAGTTGACTTTCCGGACGGGCGAGAACACCGCGTCAATGGGAATGACTCCGACAGGGTAGTCGTCGTCCTTGTTCAGCTCGGCCGGGACGTATCCCTTTCCCATCTTGACCCACATTTCCATTTTGAGGGTGGTGTCCTCGTCCAGGGTGGCGATGACCTGCTCCGGGTTCTGTATCCGGACGGCGTCGTCGGCCTGGATGTCTGCGGCCCGCACCACTCCGGGGCCGGAGGCTTCGAGGTACAGGGACTTTTTCTGCTCGCCGACGTACTTTACCAGTACGTCCTTCAAGTTCAGCACGATTTCGGTTACGTCCTCGGTAACTCCGGGTATGCTGGTGAACTCGTGCCCGACGCCCTCGATCTTAACGGCGACAATGGCCGCTCCCTGCAGGGAAGAAAGCAGGATTCTTCTGAGAGCGTTTCCCATGGTTATCCCGAAGCCTCTTTCCAGAGGCTCGGCGGTAAACTTGGAGTAGGTGGAGGTCGCCGTTTCTTCCTCGACCTCCAACTGTTTCGGTTTTATCAGGTTTCTCCAATTTCTGTGCATCAAGGTCTCCTTCCGTAGCTGAAAAACTTTTTCGCCCGAAGCTTACTTGGAGTAGAGCTCCACGATCAGGTGCTCCTCGATCGGCATGGTGATCTCTTCCCTTGCCGGAAGTTCCTTGACCTGTCCGCGGTAATTGGCCGGGTCTACTTCCAGCCACCTGGGCGGTCCTCCCTTTGCGTTCATGGACTCGAGGGACGCGTTTATCTCCGGGACCTTCCTGCTTTTTTCTTTGACCTCCAGCACGTCGCCGGGCGAGACCTGGAGGGAGGGGACGTCCACCTTTTTTCCGTTCAGGGTGAAGTGCCCGTGCCTTACAAGCTGCCGGGCCTGGTTGCGGGAGGCAGCAAACCCCATCCGATAGACGATGTTGTCGAGCCTTCTTTCCAGGAGCAGGATCAGGTTATAGCCGGTGACTCCCTTCATCCGGTCGGCCTTGTGGAAGTAGTATCGGAACTGGTTTTCCAGGAGCCCGTAGAGTCTTCTGACCTTCTGCTTTTCTCGTAGCTGCATTCCGTAGTCGGAATGCTTTATTCTTCTGTCGCCGTGCTGTCCGGGGGGCTTGGCCCTCCTGTCCACCGAGCATTTATCGGTATAGCACCTGTCTCCTTTGAGGTATAGCTTCAGCCCTTCCCTTCTACAGAAACGGCAGACAGCTTCGCGGTAACGCGCCACTCGAGCACCTCCTTTTTATACGCGCCGTCTTTTGGGGGCGCGGCAGCCGTTATGTGGAATTGGAGTTACGTCCTTAATCAGGTTCACGCGCATCCCTGCTCCCTGGAGAGACCGGAGAGCCGACTCCCTTCCTCCTCCAGGCCCCTTGACCAGGACGTCCACGCTTCTGACCCCGTGCTCCTGTGCCCTTCGGGCGGCCTCGCCCGCCGCCTGCTGGGCGGCGAAGGGCGTGCTTTTCCTGGACCCCTTGAAGCCTATCACGCCCGCGCTCACGCTGGAGAGGGTGTTTCCTTCCATGTCGGTGATGGTGATGATAGTGTTGTTAAAAGAGCTCTGGATATGAACGACGCCCTTTTCCACGTGCTTTTTGACTTTCTTTTTTCCGCGGTCTCTTTTTCTTGCCATGTTCGAGCCTTTTTCGTCTTTCTCTGTTACTTCAGTGTTTGTTGTTTACAACTTGCTTGTCATTGTTTTCTCTTACTTGGGCTTGGGGGCCTTTTTCTTTCCGGCGATGGCTTTTCGGGGCCCTTTCCTGGTGCGGGCGTTGGTGCAGGTTCTCTGGCCGCGGACGGGCAGTCCCTTCCGGTGGCGGAGTCCCCGGTAGCATCCCATGTCCATCAGCCTCTTGATGTTCATGTTTACTTCCCTCCGGAGCTCTCCTTCCACCCGGTAGTTGTTGTCTATTATCCTCCGGATGGCCGCCACCTGGCCCTCGTCCAGGTTGTTGCTCCTTATGGTGGGATCAATGTTCGCCTCTTCCAGTATTTTTCCCGAGGTCGTATGTCCTATCCCGTAGATATAGGTCAGTGCCACTCCCACGGGTTTATTGGGGATATCCACGCCTGCTATTCTTGCCATTATTTATCCTCCTAGCCCTGGCGCTGTTTGTGTCGGGGGTTTTTGCATATTACGCGCACCACTCCCCTTCTTCTTATGACCTTGCAGTCCTTGCACCTTCTTTTTACCGACGTCTGGACCTTCATGACGACCTTCCTTGGTTTTACTTTCTGAACGTTATCCTTCCCCGGTTGGGGTCATATGGTGATATCTCGACGGTGACCCTGTCGCCGGGTACGATCTTTATGTAATGCATTCTCATCTTGCCGGAGATATGGGCCAGGATTTTATGACCATTATCCAGTTCCACCCGGAACATGGCGTTGGGCAACGGTTCCTTGACCGTGCCCTCGACCTGGATCATATCACTTCTTGCCATTTAGCCCTTCTCCGCGCATCTGTGTTTGCTCCTTTGCCTTTATTCCCTTTTCTCTTTGCATTACCAGTCGCTCAAGATATCGGGCCCGTCCGCGGTTACGGCCACCGACCTCTCGAAGTGGGCGGAGGGCTTCCGGTCCGCGGTTACCGCGGTCCAGCCGTCATCGAGCACGTCCACCTCCGCCACCCCCACGTTTATCATGGGCTCGACGGCGAGGACCATTCCCTCGGCCAGCCTGACGTCCGGGCTCGGCTTGCCGCAGTTCGGCACCTGCGGGTCCTCGTGCATCTGCCTTCCGATGCCGTGGCCCACGAACTGGTAGACCACGGAGAACCCGTTTGACTCGGCGTGGCACTGGACCGCGTCCGCCAGATCGGAAAGGTGGTTTCCGGGAATCATCTTTTCGATCGCCTTGTGCAGAGCCTCCCGGGTTGTCCGCATCAGCTTTTCTTTTTCCTCGCTCACCTTTCCCACCGGGAAGGTGAGAGCGGCGTCTCCATAGTATCCTTCCAGCTCCACTCCGAAGTCTATGCTTACAATGTCTCCGTCTTTGAGCACCTTTTTATCGCTCGGTATTCCATGTACTATCTCCTCGTTAACCGATGCACACAGGATGCCGGGAAACCCCCGGTATCCCAGGAAGGCGCTCTTGGCCCCGGTTTTTTTCATGATCTTCGCGGCCCTCTTTTCGAGGTCCATGGTTGTCATGCCGGGTGCGGCCGCGGCCTTCAAGTCGTTTAAAACTTCGACAACTATACTGTTGGCCTTTCTCAAGGCTTCGATTTCTTTTTTGGTTTTTAGGATAACTCCCAACTTCTCAACTTTCCAGTGCCGCGAGGACCGCTTCCTTTATCTTGTTTATGTCGCCTACCCCCTCGATCTCCCTTACCAGTCCCTTGTTTGCGTAGTAGTCCTTCAGGGGCGAGGTCTGGTCATGGTAGACCTGGAGCCGGTTTTTTATGGTCTCTTCGTTGTCGTCGTCCCTCTGGTAGAGCTTTCCCCCGCACTTGTCGCACACGCCTTCCTTCTTGGGAGGATTGAACTTGACGTGATACATGGTGCCGCAGTTTTCACAGGTCCTTCTTCCGGAGAGCCTTTCCACGACCTCGCTGTCGGGGACCTCGATGGAGAGGACCTTGTCTATCTTTTTACCCACCTCGGAGAGGGTCGTATCGAGCGACTCCGCCTGGGGCACGGTGCGGGGAAAGCCGTCCAGTATGAATCCTTTTTTGCAGTCGTCCTTCTGGAGCCTTTCCTTTACCATCCCCACCACCACGTCGTCGGGCACGAGCTTTCCGGCGTCCATGTACTCCTTGGCCTGTTTGCCGAGTTCGGTCTGGTTCTTGACGGCCTCCCGCAAGAGGTCTCCGGTGGATACCTGGGGGATGCCGTACTTTTCGATGATCTCTTGGGCCTGGGTCCCTTTACCCGACCCCGGGGGTCCCAGCATAATAATGTTCACTTCAAACCTCCTTCACTTTGTTACCTTGATCTTCTTCATTTCATCTTCGGTCCTTTGGCCCCCAGGAAGCCGTCGTAGTGCCTTGCGATCAAGTGGGACTCCATCTGGGAGGCCGTATCCATGGCCACTCCCACCACGATAAGCAGTCCGGTGCCTCCGAAATAGAAAGGTATTCCCAGGAGGGCCATGAGTATGGACGGCAAGACGCAGACTGCCACCAGATACACTGACCCTCCGGTGGTTATCCTGGTAAGGATGCGGTCTATGTAATCGGAGGTGTTCTGCCCCGGCCTTACACCCGGTATGTACCCGCCCTGTCTCTTCAGGTTGTCGGAGACGTCTATGGGGTTAAAGGTCACCGCGGTATAGAAGAAGGTAAAGAACATGATCAGCAGACCGTAGATGACGTTATACTGCCATGACATGGGATTGAAGGCTGATGCCAGCATCTGCATCCATCCCATTGAGGATTCTCCTCCTGATTGCTGGAACACGCCCGATATGGTGGTCGGGAAGGACAGCAGACTGGAGGCGAAGATGGGCGGAATGACTCCGGCCTGGTTGATCTTCAAGGGCAGATGGGTTTTTACCCCTTTGTACATCTTCCTGCCCACGGTCCGGGCCGGGTACTGGACGGGCAGTTTCCGCTGGGCCCTTTCCACGAATATGATCGCCGCTATGACCGCCACCATGATGACCCCGATCAGGATGAGCACGAACAGGTGCATGGTCCCGCTTGCCACCTGCTGGATGGTCTCGTAGATGCCGGCGGGGGTCCGGGCCACAATTCCGGCGAAGATGATAAGAGAAATTCCGTTTCCGATCCCCCGTTCGGTTATCTGCTCGCCGAGCCACATGATAAGGGCGGTCCCTGCGGTAATGGTAATGACGGTCATTATCCGGAAGGACCACCACGATTCTCCCGGCCCTATGTTTATGAGGGAGTGCGGTCCCTGGAACTGGTTGTGCCAGCTCTGGAGCATGAAGGCGATGCCCATTCCCTGGGCGATGGACAGCCCCACGGTGAGGTATCGGGTGTACTGGGTGATCTTTTTCTTTCCCACTTCTCCTTCTTTTTGCAGCTTGTCGAGGTAGGGAAAGACCACGGTCAATAGCTGGAGGATAATGGAGGCGGTGATATAGGGCATGATTCCGAGGGCGAACACGGACATGTTCTGGAACCCGCCTCCGGTGAAGGTGTTGATGAGGCTGAACAGCCCTCCGGACTGCTGTTGCTCGAAGAAGTTCTCCAGTGCGCCTGGATTGATCCCGGGTATCCAGACATGGACCCCGAGCCGGTAAAAGGCGAGGATGAGCAGGGTAAAGAGAAGCCTCTTTTGCAGCTCGGGTATCTTTCCGATATTTGTCCAGCCGGCCATCTATCAAACCACCTCGGCTTTTCCCCCGGCGGCCTCGATCTTGGCCCGGGCCGCTACGCTGAAGGCGTGGGCCTTGACCGTAAGAGGCCGGTCGAGCTCGCCGCTGCCCAGTATTTTCACCTTGCCCTTTCTCTTTACCAGGCCGGCCTGTTTCAGGTTCTCCACCCCGACTTCGGAGTCGGCCGGAAAGCGGTTGAGCTCGGCTACGTTCACGTGGAGCACCGCCTCCCGGAAGATATTCTTAAAGCCCCT
Source organism: bacterium (assembly GCA_046484135.1). Taxonomy (GTDB): domain Bacteria; phylum RBG-13-61-14; class RBG-13-61-14; order RBG-13-61-14; family DATKZS01; genus CAYQTK01. The sequence goes on along the minus strand of JAWOBU010000268.1, from coordinate 9,592 downwards.
TTTGGGGACCCTTCGGGCATAGGGCATCTGTCCGCCCTCGAAGGCCGGATGGGTCTTTCCGCCGCCGGAACGGGAGTTCTGTCCCTTGTGTCCCTTGCCCGCGGTCTTTCCCCTTCCGGAGGACTCCCCTCTTCCCAGTCTTCTGGGGGGTTTCTTTTTTCTCCCCGGACTCAAGTTACTGAGATCCATCGCCATTTTTACTCCTCGACCTCCACGAGGTGGATCACTTTTTTGACCATGCCTCTGATCTCTTTCGTGTTCGGCCTTTCCACGGTCTGGTTCGGTTTTCTAAGCCCCAGCCCTTCCGCTACCTTGCGCACCTGGGGCGGCCGGTTAATGAGACTCCTCTTAAGGGTGATCTTTATGGTGGGGCTTTTCATGAGCTTACTCCTTTATCCCCTGGTCAATACTTCTCAGCGGGTTTTCAGATTTCTTCCTGGTTTTTCCCGCGCCGTTTCGAGACCTCTTCTTTTCCCTCCAGCTTCAACAGGGCGTCGTAGGCGGCTTTTACCACGTTCTGGGGGTTGTTGGTCCCGAGCGACTTGGTGAGGATATTAGCTATGCCGGCGACCTCTACCACCGGCCTTACCGCTCCGCCGGCGATGACTCCGGTGCCGGGTGAAGCGGGCCTCATGAAGACCTTGGCCGCTCCGCACTCTCCCAGCTCTTCATGGGGAATGGTTCCTCCCTCGGCCAGGGCCACTTTCTTCATGGTGCTTTTCGCTTTTTCCACGCCTTTGCGGATGGCCTCGGGCACTTCATTGGCCTTTCCCAGTCCTATCCCCACTTTTCCCTGTCCGTCTCCCACCACGACCAGGGCGGCGAAACTGAACCTCTTGCCGCCCTTTACCACCTTGGCCACCCGGTTTATATGAACTACCCGGTCCTTCAGTTCCTGTTCCGTTTCCATGTATTCCAGAGCCACTGTTTACTCCTTTTCCCGGATCATAATTCCAGTCCCGACTCCCTTGCCGCGTCGGCAAGGGCCTTTACCCGTCCGTGGTAGAGAAAGCCGTTCCGGTCGAACACCACCTTGGTAACCCCGCTTTGCTTCGCCTTGCGGGCGGCCAGCTCTCCCACGGCCTTGGCAGCCTCTATGTCCTTGGTGCTCTTCAGCTTCTCTTTCAGCTCGGGGGACACGGTGCCGGCGGCGCAGAGGGTATGCCCCCTGCTGTCGTCTATGAGCTGGGCATAGATATGAGACGAGCTCTTGTACACGCACAGACGGGGCCTCTCCGTGGTTCCCCGGACTTTCTTGCGGACCCTTTTCTGGCGTATCTTTCTTTTTTCACTTCTTTTTTTTACTGCCATCCCAGAGCTCCTCGTACGGCTTACTTTCCGGCGCCCGCCTTGCCGGCCTTCTTTGTGATCTGCTCGTCCTGGTACCTGATCCCTTTTCCCTTGTAGGGCTCGGGCGGACGATAGGCCCTTATCCGGGCGGCGGCGTTTCCGACCGCCCCCTTGTCTATTCCCCGGACCACGATTATGTCCTTCTCCACGTTCACGTCCACCCCGTCCGGTAACCGGTAGACCTTGGGCGAGGCATAACCCACGCTCAGTTTAAGCTGGTCCCCTTCCACGTCCGCCCGATAGCCGACCCCCACCACCTGGAGCCTCTTCTCAAACCCCTCGGTGACGCCGTGGACGGCGTTGTAGACCAGGGAGCGATAGAGCCCCTGGTAGGAGCGGCTTTTCCTGGTGTTGTCCGGCCTGGTCACGTTTAAAACGCCTTCCTCCACCTTTACCGAGCAGGGCTTCTTGACCTCGACTTTGAGGTCGCCTTTCGGGCCCTGCACGGTAAGTACCGGCTCGTTCCAGCTTACTTTGACCCCCTCCGGGACTTTTACGGGAAGCTTTCCTATCCTGGACATGGAACCTTACTCCTTGCCGAACTTACCACACCGAGCAGAGGACCTCTCCGCCCACGTTTTCTTTCTTCGCCCTCTTGTCGCTCATGATTCCCCGGGAGGTGCTGATTATGGATATCCCCAGCCCGTGTTTGACCCGGGGGATATCGTTCACTCCGGCGTACACCCTTCTGGAAGGCCGGGACACCCTTTGCATATCCAGTATAACCGGCTCTCCCTGGTCCTTGTACCTCAGGAAGACCTTCAGCACTCCCTGCTTGTTGTCCTGGACGAGCTTGAAGTTTTTAATGTAGCCTTCCGCTTTCAGTATCTTGGCTATCTCTATTTTCATTTTGCTGGCCGGGATTTCCACCACTTCGTGCTTTGCTTTCAGTCCGTTTCTTATCCTGGTCAGCATGTCCGCCACTGGGTCGGTCATCATAAGAGACTACTCCTTGATATCACCAGCTTGATTTGATCACGCCGGGAAGCCTTCCTTCCAGCGCCATTTTCCGGAGGCATATCCGGCACATGTCGAACCGGCGGTAGTAGCCGCGGGCTCTGCCGCAGATCGGGCACCGGTTATACTTTCTTACCTTGAACTTGGGCTCGCGCTTTGCCTTGGCTATCATTGATTTCTTTGCCACCTTGATTCCCTCCTTGACGTTTACGAGGACCGGAAAGGCATTCCCATTTTTGTAAGGAGCGCCCTGGCCTCCTCGTCGGTGCCGGCAGTGGTGTCAATGGTTACATTCATTCCCATGATCCTTTCCACTTTGTCGTAGTTTATCTCCGGGAAAATGATCTGCTCCTTGATCCCCAGCGAGTAGTTGCCCCGGCCGTCAAACGCCTTGGGGCTAACTCCCCGGAAGTCCCGGACCCTGGGCAGCGCCACGTTCAAGAGCCGGTCCAAAAACTCGTACATCCTTTCCCCCCGCAAAGTGACCTTGCATCCGATGGGCATTCCTTTTCGGAGCTTGAAGCTGGCGATAGACTTCTTGGCCCGGGTGGTGACGGGCTGCTGCCCGGTTATCTGTTTAAGCTCGGACACGGCGTAGTCAATGATCTTTACGTTCTGGATGGCCTGCCCGAGTCCCATGTTGACCACGATCTTATTGATCTTGGGCACCTGCATCCTGTTCTTGTACTTGAACTCCTGCATGAGGTCCGGCACGATCTGCTGTTTATATACCTGTTTCAGCCTGGCCATTTTTTTCCCTCTAGTCTATATGTTCTTCGCACTTTTTACAGACCCTTACGGTGGTCCCGCTATCCAGTCTCAGGAACTTGGGCCTGGTCTTGCTCTGGCACTTGGGACATACCAGCATGACGTTGGACATGTCCAATGAACCCTCGCTCTCTATTATTCCTCCCTGGGGAGCGGTGGGATGGCCGGGCCGCATGTGCCTTTTCCTGAAGTTGAGCTTCTCCACCAGCACCCGGTCGTGCTTGCGCTCGACCCGGATGATTTTCCCGCGTTTGCCTTTTTCCTTGCCGACCAGGACCTCGACCTGGTCTCCCTTTCTTACCTTGTACCTGGTGTTCATGATCCCTCCTACAGGACCTCGGGAGCGAGGGATATGATCTTCATAAACCTCTTGGCCCGGAGCTCCCTCGCCACCGGGCCGAACACCCGTGTTCCCACCGGTTCCATCTGTGGGTTTATGAGCACCGCGGAGTTGTCGTCGAACCGGAGGTAGGTCCCGTCCGGTCTTCCGATCTCCTTTGCCGTTCTGACCACCACCGCCTTGACCACGTCGCCTTTTCTGACCTTGGAGGCCGGCAGGGCCTCTTTTACCGAGGCCACGATCACGTCTCCCACCCGGGCGTATCTTCTCTTTGCTCCGCCCAGGACCTTGATGCACATCACCCGCCGGGCCCCCGAGTTATCGGCAACATTCAAAACTGACTCCGATTGAATCATGACTGCATCCTCCCCGGCCTGCTACTCTGCCCGCCGGAGCACTTTGTGGACGCGCCACCTTTTGCTCTTGGACAGGGGCCTGGACTCGATAAGCTGAACCTCGTCCCCCACCCGGCAGGAGTTGTCCTTGTCATGGGCCTTGACCCGCTTCCATGCCCGGATGTACTTCTTGTACCGGGCATGGAGCTTGGTCCGCTCGAGCCGCACCACCACCGTCTTGTCCATCTTGTCGCTTACCACCACGCCGGTGCGTACTTTGCGGTGTCCCCGGTTGTCCCGGCTTGCTTCTTGCGCTTCGGCCTGCTCCATCGTTTACTCCTTAATTATCTTTTATCGGCCGAGTCCGTATCTTAAGCTCTTTTAACTCTTGAGCTTTCTTTCTTTCAGTACGGTCTTGACCCGGGCCAGGTCCCTTCTGGTGTTCTTCAGGGAAGCGGTGTTCTCCACCTGCCCGGTAGCGTACTGGATGCGCAGGTTAAAGACCGTCCTCTCCAGCTCCGCCTCCTGGGAGAGGAGCTCCTCGTCGGTGAACTCCCGGATCTCGGAAGGCTTCATCAGATATCCTCCCACTCCACCACCTGGGTGGACACCGGCAGCTTGGCCGCGGCCAGGGTCAGGGCCCGCTTGGCCATCTTTTCGTTTACGCCTTCCACTTCGAAAAGTATCCGGCCGGGCTTAACCACCGCCACCCATGACTCGACCGCGCCTTTGCCTTTTCCCATCCTTGTTTCCAGGGGCTTCTTGGACAAGGGCTTGTCCGGAAACATCCGGATCCAGATTTTCCCCGCCCTTTTGACGTGCCGGGTGATGGCGATCCGGCCGGCCTCGATCTGCCGGGCGGTTAGCTTGCCCCCGCTGGTCGCCTGCAGGCCGTAGCTTCCGAAAGCCAGCTCCGACCCTCTCCGGGCGATCCCCTTTATTCTCCCCTTTTGTACCTTGCGGTACCTCGGTTTCTTCGGCTGCAGCATTTTCCGGTCCTTTTACGGTTTGATTCTTTATTACAGCTTGATGGGAGGCGCTTGTCCGCCTTTCCATATCTCTTCCTTGAACACCCATACCTTGACGCCGATGCTGCCGTAGGTGGTCCGTGCCTGGGTGTATCCGTACTCGATGTCCGCCCTCAAGGTATGAAGGGGCACCCGGGCCTCCCGGTACCACTCGGTCCGGGCGATCTCGGCTCCGCCCAGTCTTCCGGAGCACTGGATCTTCACCCCCTGGGCGCCGAACTTCATGGCCAGGCCGATGGCCTTTTTCATGGCCCTTCGGAAGGCCACCCTTCTCTCGATCTGCAGGCCCACGTTCTCGGATATGAGCTGGGCGTTGCTCTCCGCCGGCCGGACCTCCATGATGTTGATGAAAACATCGGAGTCGGTGAACCTCTGAAGCTCGTACCGGAGCACGTCCACTTCCTGGCCCCGCTTGCCGATAACAATGGCCGGCTTGGCGGTATAGATGTTGATCCTGCACTTGTTGGTGCTCCTCTCGATGACGATGGCTGCTATGCCGGCATGGTAGAGCTTCTTCTTGATGTACTCGCGGATGCGGTAGTCCTCGTGCAGGTACCGCGAGTAAGACTTCTTGTCCGTGTACCACTTCGACTCCCAGGTCTTGATGTAGCCGAGCCGGAACCCGATCGGATGAGTTTTCTGGCCCAAGATTTCCTCCCTTTTATTCCTTCATAAAAGCGCTTATTCTTTCTCCGCCACCACCATGGTGATCTTGCTGGTCCGCCGGTTTATGGGGGTGGCCCTTCCCATGGCCCGGGGCATGAACCGCTTCAGGGTCGGTCCCTGGTCCACCAGCACGTTCTTGACCATGAGGGCGTCCGGGTCCATGTCGTGGTTCTCGCCCGCGTTGGCGATGGCCGACTTCAGGAGCTCCCGCAGGTGCTTGCTGGCCCTTCTGGGGTTGTGCTCCAGTATGGCCAGGGCTTCCTGGGCGTTCTTGCCTTTTATGGTCTCGGCCACCAGCCGCACTTTGAGCGGGCTTATCCTCAGGTAATTCAGTCTTGCTATCGCCTCCGCCATGTCCGAACTCCTTGGCACCATTAATACTTCCCGGCCGGATTACTTCTTCACCCGGGTCTTCCTGTCCCCGGCGTGTCCGACAAAGGTCCGGGTGGGAGCGAACTCTCCGAGCTTGTGTCCCACCATGTTTTCGGTCACGTAGACGGGTATGAACTTCTTGCCGTTATGGACGGCGAAGTTGAGACCCACCATCTCCGGCACCACGGTGGAACGCCGGCTCCAGGTCTGAATGGGCTTTTTGGACCCCGTCTGCCGGGCCCGGTTGACCTTCTCCATCAGGTGATAATCAACAAAAGGTCCTTTTTTAAGAGACCGTGCCATGACTCCTCCAAAGGTATTATTTCTTGCGCCTGGTTACTATGTACTTGTCCGTGTATTTCTTCTTTTTCCTGGTTCTTTTGCCCTTGGTGATAACTCCCCAGGGCGTCTGGGGGTGGTTCCCTTTATTCAGGCCTTCGCCGCCTCCGTGGGGATGGTCCACCGGGTTCATGGCCACTCCCCGGACGATGGGCCTTTTCCCCTGCCAGCGCTTCACTCCGGCTTTGCCCGGCACCACGTTGGAGTGTTCGGGGTTACTCACCTGTCCCACCGTGGCCCAGCACTTCTGGTGGATGCGCCTCTGTTCTCCGGAAGGCATCCTGATAAGCGCGTACTTTCCTTCCTTGGCCATCACCTGGCCGTAGGTCCCGGCCGACCTGATGAGCTGTCCCCCTTTTCCTATCTTCTGTTCCAGGTTGTGGATGATGGTTCCCAGGGGCACCCTTTCCAACGGCAGGTGGTTGCCGGGTTTTATGTCCACGTTGTCGCCCGCCATGATTTTGTCCCCCACCTTCACCCTCTGGGGGGCCAGGATGTATCTTTTCTCTCCGTCCGCATAATGCAACAGGGCCAGCCAGGCGGACCGGTTGGGGTCGTACTCCAGTTGGGCCACCTTGGCGGGCACATCCAGCTTCCGGCGCTTGAAATCCACCACCCGGTAGCGGCGCTTGTGTCCGCCGCCGCGCTGCCACACGGTTATCCTGCCGGTGTTGTTTCTGCCGCCCGAGCCCCGCAGGGGGCGCACCAGGGACTTCTCGGGCTCCTGCCGGGACTGTTCATCGAACCGGACCCGGGACATGAACCTTCTTCCCGGCGACGTGGGCTTATAAGTTTTTAAAGCCAAGACTCTGCTCCTTTATATAAATCGTCGGTTGTCTTTTTGCTCTCTTTATCAGGCGCCCTGGTAGAAGTCTATGACCTCTCCCTCGGCCAGGGTTATCACCGCTTTCTTCCAGTGGGAGCGCCTTCCGGTAACCAGCCCTCTACGGACGGGTTTTCCCCGCGTCCTCATGGTGTTTATCTTTTTGACTTTCACGTTGAATATGGACTCGACGGCCGCCTTGATCTGGTGCTTGGACGCCCTCGGGTCCACGTGAAAGACCACCTGGTTCTGGTTCTCCTCCAGGATGGTGCTCTTTTCAGTTACCACCGGTCGTTTTATGATGTGATACGGGTCCAAGCTCATGCCAGCGCCTCCTGCACCTTTCGGGCCGCCCCCTTGGTCATGACAAGGGTATGGTGGTTCATCACGTCCCTTACGTTCAGCCCCTCCGCCCGGAGCACTTTCACGTCATCCAGGTTCCGGGCGGAAAGTTCCGTGTTCAGGTCCTTTTCCTCTATCACCACCAGGACCTTCTCCTCTACCTGGAGGTCCTCGAGCCATTCGATCAGCTCCCGGGTCCGGGGCCTTTCCATCTCCAGCTTTTCCACCAGGAGCATCTTGTCCTCTTTTATCTTGGCGCTCAAAGCGGACCGGAGCGCAGCCTTCCTTACCTTCTTGGGCACCTTGATCTCGAAGCTGCGCGGCTTGGGCCCGAAGATTATGCCTCCTCCGTGCCAGAGGGGGGAAGACCTTGCTCCCGCCCTTGCTCTTCCCGTGCCTTTCTGTCTCCAGGGCTTGGAGCCGGATGCCTTCACCTCTCGCCGGGTCTTGGCGGATGCGGTCCCGGCCCGGTGTTTGGCCTGCTGGTACAACACCACCTGGTGGACGAGATGGGGCTTTATTTCGGTGTCGAACACGCAAGCGGAAAGCTCCATCTTCTCCACCGCGTTCCGGTGCCGGTCCAGTACGTCCATGCTGATCGTCTTTTCCGGTTCTATGGCCTTCTCGTTTTCCATGGTTTCCTCTATATCACGTCCGCCTTTTAGAGCTTGATTTCTATGTCTATGCCGGCCGAGAGGTCCAGCTTGCCCAGTGCGTCCACGGTGGCCTGGGTGGGCTCGAGGATATCAATCAGACGTTTGTGTGTGCGTATCTCGAACTGCTCCCTGCTTTTCTTGTCAATGTGCGGCGAGCGCAGTACGCAGAACTTGCTGATCTTGGTGGGAAGGGGGATCGGGCCCGTTACCTTGGCGCCCGTCCGCCTTGCCGTCTCTACAATGTCCTTGACCGAATGATCAAGGAGATTGTGATCATAAGCTTTAAGTCGTATTCGAATCCTCTGCGTGGCCATCCCAGCTCCTTTAACTTATGGTACTTCTTTTTCCCGTTCTCCTACTGCCACTATCGGACATTACTGTCCCCTCGTATTCCCCGGCCTATTCGATTATCTCGGTTATGACGCCGGCGCCCACGGTGCGGCCGCCTTCACGGATGGCGAAACGCAGCTCCTTCTCCATGGCGATGGGAGTGATAAGCTCGACACCAACCTCTACGTTGTCGCCCGGCATCACCATCTCCACTCCCTCCGGAAGCGTCACCGAACCGGTTACGTCCGTGGTACGGAAATAAAACTGGGGACGGTAGTTCGCGAAAAACGGCGTGTGCCGACCCCCCTCGTCCTTGCTCAATACGTATACCTGCCCCTTGAAATTCTTGTGAGGAGTGATCGAACCCGGCTTCGCAAGCACCTGGCCCCGGTAGACCTCGTCCTTCTTGACGCCCCGCAAAAGTACGCCGATGTTGTCCCCCGCTACGCCCTCGTCCAGAAGCTTGCGGAACATCTCCACCCCGGTCGCAACCGTCTTGCGCGTCGGGTCGAAACCCACTATCTCGACCTCTTCGCCAACCTTCACCTTGCCGCGCTCCACCCGGCCCGTTACAACAGTGCCCCGGCCGCTGATGCTGAAAACGTCCTCGATCGGCATCAAAAACGGCTGGTCTACAGCACGCTCCGGCTCCGGGATGTAGCTGTCAAGAGCCTCCATCAAACCGTCAATAGAGCCGACCCCGGTCTCGCCTTCATCGCCCTGCAAAGCCTTCAAAGCGCTGCCCTGCACCACCGGTATCTCGTCGCCCGGAAACTCGTACTCGTTCAAAAGGTCCCGGATCTCGAGCTCCACCAGCTCCAGGAGCTCGGGGTCATCCACCAGGTCAACCTTGTTTAAGTAAACCACCAGGGAAGGAACATTCACCTGCCGAGCAAGAAGAACGTGCTCCCGCGTCTGAGGCATGGGGCCGTCCGCGGCGGAAACCACCAGGATGGCGCCGTCCATCTGCGCCGCGCCCGTGATCATGTTCTTCACGTAGTCCGCGTGCCCCGGGCAGTCAACGTGGGCGTAGTGGCGGTTCTGCGTCTCGTACTCCACGTGCGAGGTCGCGATGGTCAGAATCTTGGTCGCGTCCCGCCGGCCGTGGGCCTCGCTCGCCTTGGCCACCTCGTCGTAGCTGATAAAAGTGGCCAGGCCCTTCTCGGCCATCACCTTGGTCATGGCCGCGGTCAAGGTGGTCTTGCCGTGGTCAATATGGCCGATGGTCCCCACGTTGATGTGCGGCTTGCTCCGCTTAAACTTTTCCTTTGACATCGGAATCCTCC
>JAWOBU010000283.1:0-20176 GCA_046484135.1 bacterium | reverse complement strand
CCGTGTCTTTCTGGCCGGTGTTTTTCGTCCGCTCGCAGTTGTCATAGCAGTTCAGGACCCCGTCTCCGTCCCGGTCGCCGTCCATGCAGGCCGGATCAACACCGGTGGCGGTGTCGCCGTGCACCAGCGGGCAATGGCACAAAGCGGCTTCCAGGCCGTCGTTTTGTCCGTCGCCGTCGGTGTCAGGGTTTAAAGGGTCAGTGCCGAATGAGATTTCATCGTCGTCCGAAAGCCCGTCTCCGTCCGAGTCCTCTCCTGCGGGCGCCGCCGGCTTGCTGTTGAGAACAATTACCGCGTCTATGTCAGCGCCTTGGGCCTCTCCTTCAAACCCTACGAGCTGGCCGGAGTCGGTAAGACGGATACGGTCGGTCTGTGATACGCCGAGATCGTCGAGATCAAAGGCGTCGCCTCCCCATCCGCTCACTCCGCCGGTGCCGTCCGGGTCCCAAGAGTCCGGGTCATCCGGCACTATCCTTTCACCCGTAAAGCTCGGCGTTATGCCGGCAAGTCCTTTGAGCTGCTTCAGTACCGACTTGGGCGTACATGCCGCGTCGTCGGTGGTGCTCCCCACTTGCGAAAGCGCGTCCTCGTCGTAATCGAAAGTTTTCCAGGTCGAGTCGTCCCAGACCTCGACTTTGACCGGCTCCGCGAACACGCTGTAGTCGTCGGACTCCGATTCCGGCACCGTGCAGAAGAAGGCGTTCTCGAAAACAATAAAGTCCGGGCCAGGTCCGTTTACTATGACGTTGTCCGTAAAATCAAGAGTGATGGAGCCGCCGGTGCCGAGCGAGACCACTTCCGTACTGCCGGTGGTGGCGCTGGACGGGCCGGGAAAGCCGGTCACAATGCCGGGTAGCTTGTCGCACCCGTAAGTCGCCGGGTCCTTCTGATTGATCTCGGCCACCTCGTCCGGCCGGCAGTCCGGCCAAGCCTCCGCCCGGCCGGCCGCCGACAGAACTATCGAAGCGACAAAAAACGTTAAAACAGATATCAAAGAAGTTCTCATCCTCCGCTCTCCTGTTGCCGACAATGATTAATATTCATTTTACTTTCGCCCTCATGATCATGGGAGACAGGTCCAGCGCCTGAAAACCGACCTCTTTGTCGTCGCTTGTCCTGATGACCTCGACGCCGGAGTTGGTCCTGTCGCCGATAAACAGGAACCCTTCCGCCACCTGGATGCCGGAAAGAGCGTCGTTCCCCGAGTTGGTGGCCGGGTATCTGAAGCCGCTGTCCACTGACCCGCCTGCCAGATCAACCTTCCTGGCCCGGTCTTCAAAATTGAAGCCATACGCTACCAGAACGTATGCGTTTTCCTCTCCTGCAAGCGCCACGTCATAGATGTTGCCGTTAATGTCCGGATCATCTCCGCTCACCACCACGTAGTGGGCATAAGGAAAAGATGCGGATACCGCCTCCAGGCCGCTGCTCTGGGTGTGCGGGACTCCGGGGCAGAAGTTATAATAGCCAGCGGAAGCAACCAGGATTTCGTGCCGCGCTTTGTCATAATAGAGCCTGCTGGGGTTCGACTTGTTTAACGTGATGGTGTCCGCGATGGAATCGGTGGCAGGATTAATGACTGCTATGAATCCCGGCTGGACCGTGTCGTCGCAACTGTCCCCAAAAGTATCAAGGTTCTGGATGGCCACGAACACGGTATTGCCGGCCTCCACCATGTCCGCGGGCCGGGCCAGGGTGTCGCCGTTGGTCGGTATTCCGGTGAAGTCTATGGTGCCCTTGGTGCTTCCGTCGCGCGGGTCTATGATAAGTAGATCATCGTAAGCGTTTGCATAGCGGGTTACATAGGCTTTGCTTTTCGAGACCACCAGGATGTCCTGGGGGTTGGTTGCCCAGGTTCCCGGCCCTATGGTGTATGAGTCCCTGACGTTCATGCCCTGGTCCGGGTCCAGCTTATAGATGGTAGAGGTCTGTCTTCCCGCGAGGAACACGGTCTCCTGGCCGGTCTTGTTGGTTATGTGCATTCCTCCGGGGTCCGCGTCCAATGTGGTCGAGTTCTGCACTGCCGGGAAGGACCCGTTCTCGTCCACCTTTATTTTGGCTGCCTGTCCTGCGTCGTAGTCGGTATTGGCCAGGGCCAGGTAAGAAAGCGGGCTTATGTCGGAATCATCGTCATAATCAGAGCCGCATCCTCCCAGTCCGGCTGCCAAGAGCACGGCCAGTATCAGTCCGAACGCCTTCATCAAACCACTTTTCTTTGCTTCTCCCTTTCTCATGTTTTTACCTCCGTAAAAAGTATGTAGCGTGTACCCGGCAGGGGGTACCCGAGAACTTCCTGTTCCTGGGCGTTGCCCAGGTTGGACGCCTTTATACCGACGCTCCACTTGCCGCGATAGTAGACCGCGCCCAGGTCGTGCACCAGCCGCGGTCCCGAGGCTATGTTATTGGCCGGGTCCAGCCAGCGAGTGTCCTGGTAGTAGAAGTCGTAGAATATCTGGCCGTAGTCCTGCCGGACCACCGTGCCCAGGTAGAATATGTTTCGGGGAACACCCGCCAGTTGTTTTTCGTGGTATCGGTCATTATCGGAGAGGTTCACCGGCTCCTGGAAGGAGTAGGCCATGTTCACGAGAAGAATGTCCTCCAGGTTCAAGCGGGCCGAGATTTCCAGGCCGGTTATGCGGCTGTCTCCCACATTCTCCGCCCGGAGGTTTCCGGCGCCGGTGTCTTCCCACCCGATCCGGTCGTAGACCCGGTTTTGGAACACCATGACCCTGGCCCAGAGATCGTCCACTATGGAAAAAGAGCCGGGGCTGTATAACGCTCCCGCCTGCATGATGACGGTCCGTTGCGGATCGAGCTTCGAGTTTCCCACCAGCTCCGAGCGGTCCCCGAACTCCTCTAAAAACCCGGGCGTCCGAAAGTGCTGCCCGGCGTAAGCCAGAAACCACAGTCCCTCGTAAACCATGTAGCTCGCCGAAAGGTCGCCGGTCCACGCGGAGTGCCTGGTGGTCTCCACGTCCTCTCCCTGCTGTACCGACAAGGGAGTGCCATCGTAGCGGTTGCCTTCATAGAGATACCGAAGCCGCGGCTTTAACATGAGCCTTCGATCCAGAAGGTAGACCTCGTCCGCCAGGTTTACGTGCGCTGACAAGCGGGAGGCGTTCATGTCGTCCACATCCGGGTCCAGCCTGGAAGACGGCTGGTAGTTGTCCTGGAAAGCGCCACCGTAAAAGGTCAAGATATTTTGCGGGACGCCGTAGTAGTGAAAGAAAAGCTCGGCGCCGATCCTGCTCCTTCTGTCCTCCCGGTACGAAGGAGCGCCCAGCTCGCCCGACTCGTCGTTCAATACAGTGCTCTCGGACAGGTAATGGGCCTTAACCTCGGCGTCCAGGTCCGGGGAGATAAACCCCGGCTGCTCCGCCCCCGCGTAGACAATGGACATCTCCTGGTTTTGATAGGCGTGCTCGGGATGCTGGTGGGCCTGACCCGGAAGTCGCCGGAACCGGTGGTGATGATACGCTCCGGCGGAGACCCGCATGTCTCCTGTGTCCCGCTGGTACTTGGCAGCCAGGTGATGGTCCCGGAACTCGTTGTTCGTGCGCTCCCTTCTGGTGTCGTCGTCATCGGTATCATAAGTCCCTTTATCATCGGTGTACTCGTACCTGCCCGGCCCGGCCTGGTGTTCGGTGGCAAGAACAGCCGCACCCCCCCGGACATCGCCCGTTATGGACATGGACCCTGATACCGACTTGTTGGTATCGAACGTGCCCCGGCCGTTATAGCGCTCCTTGTGGCGGGCAGGCATGAGTCGCATGTCCACCACCGCGGGACCGGACCTAGGATACTCCGCCGGACAACCGCCTTTATAGACCAGCACATAGTCCACTACACCCACCGGCAGAGAGGACATGTCCACCGGCCGGCCTAACGGGTCGTTAATAAGGATGCCGTCCAGGTAGACCGGGACCGACGCCGGAGCACTCCCCCGCGAGCGGGGGTACCAGGGGCCTTCCACGCCGCCCTCTTTCTCCATTCGGACGCCCGGCTCCCCCAGCAGAATCTCGGACATATTAAGGCTCGTCTCATAATACCCCTCGGACAGGTCCACCGCGGGGCAGGACTGCATTTGCCGGTCCGGGCAGTCGTACCTCTGCCGCGAGCCTTCCACCACCACTGACTCGGATGCCGGCGAAGAGCCTTCAGAAGTCTCCGCCGACACCGTGCTCCCTTCTTCCGCCTCTTCTACCTCTGCTCTTTCAGCGGCCTGGGCCGAAAGGCCGGCAGGAAAAGAGGCAAGCATAAAAACAAACAAACCCATAAGGAGCGTGCTTATGCTCAGCGCTTTCGCACGGACACCGGCCGGGCTTAAGCTGTTTCTCCAAAAGATCATGGCTTGTCCCTTTTCCATGATTTCTCGCCCCCGGGCACCGGGAAGATGAGGGGGGCGTTGCTTCTAAGCTCATGGCTTGCCATGGCGACCTCGACCCCGTAGACCCGCGAGAGGAGGTCCGGCCGGACCACGGTGGCCGGAGGCCCCTGCTCGATTACCCGGCCTCCGGAAAGCACCGCCACCCGGTCGCAGTGCATTGCCGCGAGGTTAATGTCGTGGGAGACCGCGATCACTGCTATATCTCTTTGTCGGGCCAGCTCTCTTACGAGCTGGTAAATTTCGACCTGGTGTTTGAGGTCCAGAAACGAGGTGGGCTCGTCCAGGAGAAGGACATTCGAGCGCTGGGCCAGGGCCTTGGCTATCATAACCCGCTGCTTTTCTCCTCCGGAGAGCTCGTGGAACGACCGGTTTTTAAGGGAGACAAGACCGGTCATGGCAAGGGCCTCGTTAGCTGTGTCCGTGTCTCCCCTGCCTTCGAGCTGCCACCTTCCCAAATAGGGAGCGCGGCCCATGAGCACGATCTCCATGACGGAAAAGGAAAAGGCCACGGCAGGCTCCTGCGGCACCATGGCCAGCCGCCGGGCCCGCTCGCGTGCGGTAAGGGACGAGGCCGGCTCGCCCAGCAGCAGTACCTCTCCTCGGGTGGGCCGGAGGGACCAGGCCAGGATGTTGAGGAGCGTGGTCTTGCCCGCGCCGTTGGGTCCGATGATGCCGAGTATCTCGCGGGGCGCCGCTCCCACGTCAACGCCCTGGAGCACCGCGGGGGCGTCCGGGTAGGCAAACTCTATGTTCCGGGCCTCGATGGCATAGTCCATCTTATGCCTCCACAAAGCCGCGCGACTGGCGGCGGCGCAAAAGATAGATGAAGAAAGGGCCGCCGGCCAGGGCGGTGACCACTCCCACCGGAATCTCCGACGGCGCGATGACCGTCCGGGCGAGGGTGTCGCAGGCCATGAGGAAGATGGCCCCGATAAATATGGACGCCGGGATCAGGATGCGATGGTCCGGACCGAAAATAAGCCGGGTGATGTGCGGCACGATAAGCCCGACAAACCCGATCAGGCCGGTAACCGACACCACCGCGCCGGTAACCAGGCTGGCCGCGAAGAACGCGGTGGCCTTGGTCCGCTCCACCGGGACCCCGCTCTGATAGGCTGCGTCGTCGCCCAAAGAAAGCAGGTTGAAGTCCCGCGAAAGACCCAGTATCACGAATACTCCGGCGAACACGTAAGCCGCGATTCCCAGTATCATGGAGTAGCTCTCGTATCCCACCGTTCCCATCATCCAGTTGACGATGTCATAGGCGAGGCCCACGTCTCCCACCGACACTAAGAACATGATGAGCGCGGACAGGAAGGCGTTGGCCACCACCCCCGCCAGGAGCAAAGTGGAAGCAGGCACCCGGCCGCCGGTCCGGGCGATGCTGAACACCGCCATCACGGTAGCAAAGGCCCCGGCAAAGGCGAAAAGCGGCACCGCGGGAAATGCGCCGATCTTGTCCACCCCGAGCCACATGGCCACAATCGCTCCTAAAGCTCCCCCGCCCGAGACCCCCAGTATAAAAGGGTCGGCCAGCGGATTTCTTAAAAGTCCCTGAAACCCCGAGCCGGCAGTAGCCAGGGCAGCTCCCGCCAGGCCGGCCAGGACGAGCCTCGGAAACCGAAGCTCGAACAATATGGCCGCGTCCCGCGAGAGCTGCTCCCCGCGTACTGCCGAGAGGAGGTTGGAAATGGGACGAATCCCCGAAAAGTTGACCGGCTCCGCTCCAAAGAACATGCAGATGCCGCATGCCAGGACCGAGCCCGCCAAAAGGGCCGACATGATAATCGTCCATTTCGGCCAGGTAACCGTGTTCAAAGGTTCTGCTCCTTGTCCGCGAACCGCTCCGGATGAAGCGCGCGGGCCAGCTTGTAAAGACCGTCGAAGATGCGGGGCCCAGGCCGGGCCAAAAGGTCCTGGTCCATGAGGAGTATCCTGTCGTTTTTGACCGCGGGCAATGACTCCCAGCGGGTCCAGAACTCGCGGGCCCCGGACCCTTCGCCCGCCTGGCTGCCCATGACCCCCTCGACGATCACCTCCGGCCGGCGCGACAGCACTGTCTCCATGGAAAAGCGCGGGTAAGGCATCCGGGCGTCTGCGGCCAGGTTCTCGCCGCCCGCCCACCTGATCATGTCGTCCGCAAACGTGCCGGGTCCCGCGAGGATCATGTGCTCGCGGTCATAAACAAAAAGGACCTTGGCCCGGTCCGCGTCCTGCACGCGGGAGGACACCCGCACCAGGCGGCGCTCGAGCCGGCGGGCCAGCTCCTCAGCTTGCTCCTGCTGGTCCGTGACCTTGCCGATCTTGCGCACTGACTCGATCACCCCGGTCAAGGTGGCCGGCTCAGTGGTGAAAACACGGATGCCCAGGCGATTGAGCTTTTGAATTATGTTCCGCTGGTTGCCGTCGCGGGTGCCGATGACCAGGTCCGGGTTCAAGCCCACTATCGCTTCCAGGCTCTTGCCCTTGAAGCCGCCGATGGTGGGCTTTTGCCGTGCCTCGGCCGGGTAATCGCAGAAGTCGGTCACTCCCGCGATCCTGTCGTCGAGACCCAGGGAGAAGAGTATCTCGGTTACGCTGGGCGCCAGGGACACGATCCTCTCCGGAGAACCGGCATACTCCGCGGACTCGCCCTCCGTGTGCCGGAGCATGACGGAAAGGAAAAGTAAAATAACAAGCACCGATGCGCCGGCAACATAGGGCACGCTGTTTCTTAGTCCTGGTTTCACGCTTTCCGCTCCCATAAAAAAAACCCCGACCGCTTTCTCTTCGGTCGGGGGCATAAAGACAAGTTTACGCCTTCACCCTCCCTGGCCGCGAGGAAGTGCGGTGAAGCACGCCGGGGAAGGTTTCCTGACTTACGGCCTAACCTCCCGGCCTTCCCAGGCATATCGCCCAGTGGCACAAATCGGGAGGTCTTTAACCGAATACAGTGGCGCGTCCGTGATGGAATCTCACCATCTTCCCTTTTATCGGACCCCGGCGCCTGCTCGGATGTGTAAGTTATGCTAACTCTACCATCGTGCGCTCCCTTTGTCAAGAACCGTTTTTTCCGATTTTTTTTATTCTTGACTTATTCAATTGCTTTATGCTATTTAGAGCATATCCTCTGAGTCGGGCCTGATCCTGCAAGGAGCGGCACATGAAGTACCTGAACGTCTATATCCATATCGCCGTCATCGCCTACCTTGTTTATACAGCGCTTGCTTTTGTTGCCTATCCTGATGAGCCGGTTCTCTATTGTATTGTTGCCGGGGTGGTTCTTGTTTGTCTGGCGGGCGTGTTCCTGATAGTGGCGGGGCTTCGCCGGGCCGGGTCGTGGATACTGTTCATAGGGAGTATTCCTTTGATTCCGCTGGGTATTCTGGGAATGGTGGGCGGCCGGAAGGTACTGGACGCCCTGTCGGAGGAGGCTTTTCAGAAGAGAAAGGAGCAGCGGAATGTCGGAGCTGCGTGAGTTCAAGGGCAAAGACACCAACTGGTTGATGCCTCTTATAGGGGGCGTCGTCTTTCTGGTCCTGGGAGTGGCGGGAGTCATGATATTTGCGGGATTCGGGTTCTTTGTCTTCGCAGGGATCATAGGCATTGTTTTAGGCGTCTGGAACCGGGGCCGTTCCCTTATAACGCTTCACCCGGACCACCTGGAGATGAAGGTTGCGCCGGCAGCGCCGCGCCAGCTTGTGCTTTACTCCGACATGAAAAAAGTGGACCAAAAAAGCGATAAAAAGGCCTTCCTCCTTGCCGAGCAGGACGGCAAAGAAAAAAAGCTCCGCCTGCCCCTTCCGGCCCTGACACCGGAAGAGGGGAGCTCGCTTATTAACGAGCTCGAAACCAGGATGAAAAAGATGTAACCGCCGGACGGACGGAAATTGAAAGAATCCACCCGCAAGATATTCGCCATGCACGGCGCCCGGCCCGACCGGGCGGTACACAACTACATCTACTTCAAGTGGTACGACAAGTACGTAAAGTACTTTTTGAAAGCGGGCCGGCTGGTGCGGGACCGGCTCACCTGGTTCTCTCCCCTCGGCCGGCTTTTCCGGGCGGTCTTCAACCGCTACCACGCCAAGGTCATCACCGACTCGGACGCCCGGAAGATACTGTCCCTTCAAAAGCCGCTGGACGTGGGAGAGGCCTCCGAACAGGTCATCCCCTTTCCTTACGCCAAAAGGATCATCTTCTCCGAGCCCGATTACATCGCGGTCATGGACTGTCCCTGCCGGCTCTCCCGGGAGGACCCCTGCCTGCCTTTGAACGTGTGTATCGCTATAGGCGAGACCGCGGCCGGGTTCTGGCTCGAGCACGGCGCCCGGTACCACGCCCGGCGCGTCTCGCAGGAGGAGGCCCTTTCCATCATCCGGGACGCGCGGCAAAAAGGGTGCATTACCACGGCGTGGTTCAAGGTTGCTACCGGCGGCAAGACGGGCGTGCTCTGTTCCTGCTGCTCGTGCTGTTGCGGCGGCCTCGAGGGTATGCGGATCGCAAGGTCGGTAAAGGGGGGAGCGGAGCTTTCCAATATCGTGGCTTCCGGCTACGCGGTCGAGTTCTCGCCCGAGCTTTGCGAGAACTGCGGCGAGTGCGCCGAGGTGTGCATGTTCGAGGCCATCAGCATGGACCGATATGGCAGGCCCGAGTATAACCGGGAGAACTGCATGGGTTGCGGCCTGTGTGTCGAGAAATGCCGGCAGGGAGCAAGATCGCTGGACCTGGACGGGGTAAAGGGCCTTCCCCTGGATATAGAGCTTTTGCAAAAAGGTTGACCGGCCCGGCGGGAGAGACAGGCAGGTCTCGATTATCGCGAGCGGCCTGCCTGTGCGTGTTCGCACGCAGACAGGGAGCTCGCTCCCGCCACAAGAACTCAGAACTTTGCAAGATACTCGCCGGCATAAATCGAAAGCTCCGGCTGCGGCAGGACAAAAGGATCAGGGTTTGCGGGAGACCAGCTCTTCCACCCGGGCCAGGGCCTGTTCCAGGTTGTCGGGCTCCGGACCACCGGCCTGAGCGAAGTCGGCCCTTCCGCCGCCTTTGCCGCCCACCATCGGCGCCAGCTCTTTTACCAAGTCTCCGGCTTTGATCTTGTCGGTAAGATCGTCGGTAACCACCGCCAAGAGGTGGGCCTTTTTCTGGTGGCGGGCGCCGAGTACGGCGACCCCTGACTTGAGCCGGTTTTTGATCTCGTCTCCAAGGGTGCGGAGGTCTTTGGGGTTTGACACCTGTACCTCGGCGGCCAAGACCTTGATGCCGTTGACCTGCTTGACGCCATCCAAGATGTCTGCGTCGGAGCTCTTGAGCTTCCTCTCCCGCTCGACCTTGAGCTCTTTTTTCAGGCTTTTGATCTCCTCCTGGAGCTTTACGGCGCGGTCTTCTATCTCGGCGGGGTCGGCCCGGAGGCATTCCGCGGTCTTTTGGATCTTGTCCTCCAGCCGGTGGAGCTCGGCCACCGCGGCCCTTCCGGTCACGGCTTCGATCCTGCGCACTCCCGCTGACACGCCCGACTCGGACATGATCTTGAAGAGTCCGATGTCTCCGGTCCTGCCGGTGTGGGTGCCCCCGCACAGCTCGCAGGAGAACCCGTCAATCTCGATCATTCGGACGACCTCGCCGTACTTCTCGCCGAACAGGGCGGTGGCCCCCCGCTGGAGAGCTTCCTTGTGAGAGACTACGTCCACGTTGACCGGGTGGTTTTCGCGAATCCACTGGTTGACCAGGTCTTCGAGCTTTCTGAGCTCGTCGCTGCTTAGAGGGCTGAAGTGGGTCAGGTCGAACCGGAGCCGGTCGGGGGTCACCAGCGATCCTTTCTGGTGCACGTGGTCTCCCACTACCTGGCGGAGCGCCGCCTGGAGAAGATGGGTGGCGCTGTGGTTTCTGGCGGTGTCCCTTCTCCGGTCCTCGTCCACCTCGAGGGACACGGGCTCGCCGGTTTGCAGGCTTCCTTGCAAAAGCTCGCAATGGTGGACGAACAGATTCTCGATGGGACGGGTGGTGTCATGAACGGTAGCCGAGGCATTGTCCGCTTCCACCTTTCCGCGGTCTCCCACCTGTCCGCCCGACTCGCCGTAAAAAGGGGTCTTGTCTGTAATAAGCTCGAACTTCGCGCCCGGCCCGGATACGCGGTCCACGGGCTTGCCTTCTGCAATGAGCGCTATCACCCGGCCGGAGTCGGACAGGGTGTCGTAGCCCGTGAATTCGGTCTCGCCGTGGTCCGCCTTGATCTTTTTGTATACCTCGTCCACCGTGCTCTCGCCCGAGCCTTTCCAGTGCACGCGGGCCCGCTCGCGCTGCTTTTGCATCTCTTTTTCAAAGCCCTGCTGGTCCACTGCCAGTCCCTCGTCTTCCGCTATGTTCCGGGTCAGGTCCACTGGAAAGCCGTAGGTGTCGTAGAGCTTGAAGGCCAGCTCGCCGGAGATGGTGGTTGTCTTCCTGCCTTCGCTTTCAATCTTTCCTATCTCTTCCTGGAGTATCTTGAGGCCTGCGTCCAGTGTCTCCAGGAACCTCTCTTCCTCTTTCTTTATGACCTCGGCGATAAAGGTCCGCTTGTCCAGGAGCTCGGGGTAGGCCTCGCCCATGAGGTCTCCCACTTTATTGGCCACCTTGTAAAGCACCGGCTCGCTTTTGCCGAGCATCTTGGCGTGCCTGCCCGCCCTTCTCATTACGCGGCGGAGCACATAGCCGCGGCCTTCATTGGCCGGCAGGATTCCGTCGCCTATGAGAAAGGCCATGGCCCGGGCATGGTCTGCTATAACACGCAGGGACACGTCGTTATGTGGGTCTTCCCCGTATTTTTTCCCGGTAAGCTCGGTGATGGTCCGGATGATGTCCTGGAAGTGGTCTATGTCATAGTTGTTGTATACCCCCTGCTTGACCGCGGCGATCCTCTCGATTCCGAGTCCGGTGTCAATGCTGGGGCGGGGCAGGGGAGTGAGCTCTCCGTTTTCGTCGCGGTTGTATTGCATGAAGACCAGGTTCCACAGCTCGAGGTATCGGTCGCACTCGCACTCGATACCGCAGTCGGGCCGGCCGCATCCCAGCTCCTCTCCCTGGTCTATATGTATCTCCGAGCAGGGACCGCAGGGGCCGGTGTCTCCCATGGACCAGAAGTTCTCCTTTTCGTCCATGCGAAGGATGCGGTCCGGGGACACATCGGGGACCTCCTTCCACAGCTCGTGGGCCTCGTCGTCCTCCTGGTAGACCGTGATCCAGAGCTTGTCCTTGGGAAGGGCCATGTCCACGGTCATGAACTCCCAGGCGAACCTGATGGCGTCCTTTTTAAAGTAGTCGCCGAAGGAGAAGTTGCCGAGCATCTCGAAAAAGGTGTGATGGCGGGCCGTCCTGCCCACGTTCTCGAGGTCGTTGTGTTTTCCGGAGGCCCGGAAGCATTTCTGGGCAGTGGCCGCCCTGGAGTAGGACCGCTTTTCCACGCCTAAGAACACGTCTTTGAACTGGTTCATTCCTGCGTTGGTGAACAACAGGGTGGGGTCCCCTTCCGGTATCAGGGAAGAGCTTTTAACGATCTCGTGTCCGTTCCTTCTAAAGTAGTCGAGGAACTTGTTTCTTATCTCGGTAAGTTTCATAATGGCGCAACCCGCGAGCTGTTTTATATGATTCCTTTTCCCGGGAAATAAGCGAGTCAGGTCAAACAAAAACCCGGACGCGGTTTTTTTCCGGCCCGGGCTTTTTTCTTTTCAGTCTTAGAAGCGTTCGATCAAAAGATCGTCGGGCCCGCCCGCTCCTTCGGGTCCTTCTCCGCCTTCTCCGCCGCCTTCGTCTTCCCCTTCTTCATCGAAGTCGCTCCAGACCGCGGCGTCTTTTCCGCCGGAGACTCCGCTGACCTTGAGCTTGAAGTCGTCCGGGTTGCTGCTCTGGCGGAGGGCTTCCTCGAATGTGATGATCTTCTTTTTGTAAAGCAGCATCAGGGACTGGTCAAAGGTCTGCATTCCGTAGATTTGATGGCCGGTGGAAATGGCGTCCTTGATCTCCTTGGTCCGGTCCTTGTCTTCGATACATTCGCGGACCCGGGCGGTGCTGACCAGCAGCTCGACCGCGGGCGCCCTGCCTTTTCCGTCCGCCATGGGGACCAGCCTTTGGGAGACGACCCCCTTCAAGATGGTAGCGAGCTGGAGCCGTACCTGCTTCTGCTGATAGGGCGGGAACGATGTCACCACCCTGGTGATGGTTTCGGTGGCGTCCACGGTATGCAGGGTGGACATGACCAGGTGGCCGGTCTCGGACGCGGTGAGCGCGGTCTCGATGGTCTCGAAGTCCCTCATCTCTCCCACCAGTATGACGTCCGGGTCCTGCCGGAGCGCGCTTTTCAGGGCCCTGGCAAACCCGTGGGTGTCAAACCCGACTTCCCGCTGGTTGACAATGGACCGCTTGTCGCGATGCAGGAACTCGATGGGGTCCTCGATGGTAACAATGTGAGAGGTCCGGTTGGAGTTGATCAGGTCTATCATTGCCGCCAAGGTGGTTGACTTTCCCGAGCCAGTGGTCCCGGTAACCAGTATGAGCCCCCGGTTTTCCAGGGCTATCTTGTTGATGGTCGCCGGCAGTCGCAGCTCTTCAATGCTCAGCACGTTAAAAGGAATGGCCCGGAGGACCACGCCTATTGTTCCCCTCTGCTGAAAGATGTTGACGCGGAACCTTCCCAGACCCGGCACGCCGTAAGCAAGGTCAATCTCCATGTTCTCCCGGAACTTCTCCTGCTGGCCCTTGTTCATGATGCCGAAAGCGATGCGGTTGAGCTGGTCGGGTGTAAGCCGGCTGGCCTCTTTGTAAGGGTAGAGGGAGCCGTCAATCCGGAAGATAGGCGGAAGCCCCGCCTTTATATGCACGTCGGAAGAGCCGGCTTTCAGGGCTATCTTCAAAATGTTGTTAAGGTCTACGGTGGCTCCCTGGGCGGCCTGGCCCGACTTTTCCGCCTGGCCCTTGGGGGGATTGGGTGTAGGCGATGACATGACACTCTCCTTGATCTATTTTTCGCTTGACGCTACCGTTCGTGGTCCCTTGAGTTTCCGGCCCTTGCCAGTGGCCTTGTCTTTCGAGTGTAGCAAACTTCAGCTTTCAACACCAGTGTATTCTACATTTATGATGCGTTCAACAGCCCCCCCGGTTCTACTCCGCTTCCGCCTCTTTCTCTTTTTCCTCCTCCTCCTCTTCCGCCGCGGGCGGAGAAGCCGCACCGCTGTAGACTCCCCTGATCTCGTCCTCAATGGACCGGGCCACCTCCGGGTTCGACTTCAAAAACTCCTTGGCGTTCTCCCGGCCCTGCCCGATCTTCTCTCCCTGGTAGGAGTACCAGGCCCCGGTCTTTTCCACCTTCTTCAGGTCCGTGCCCATGTCCACCAGCTCGCCTTCCTTCGAGATACCCTCTCCGTACATGATGTCGAACTCGGCCTGCCGGAAGGGAGGAGCCATCTTGTTCTTGACCACCTTGACACGGGTGCGGCTGCCGATAACGTCGTTGCCGGTCTTGATCTGTCCGATCCGTCGGATGTCCAGGCGCACCGAGGTATAGAACTTGAGCGCGTTCCCGCCCGTGGTCGTCTCGGGGTTGCCGAACATGACGCCGATCTTCTGCCGGATCTGGTTTATGAAGATCACGATGCAATGGGTCTTGGAAATGCTGCCGGTGAGTTTGCGCAAGGCCTGGCTCATGAGCCTGGCTTGCAGCGCCATGTGGGAGTCGCCCATATCGCCCTCGAGCTCTGCCTTGGGGGTCAGTGCCGCCACCGAGTCCACCACCACTACCTGGACCGCCTTGCTCCGGACCAGCATGTCGGCTATCTCGAGCCCTTGCTCGCCGCTGTCGGGCTGGTTTACCAAAAGCTCGTCCGTGTTCACGCCGAGACGGCGGCCGTACTCGGGGCTGAAGGCGTGCTCGGCGTCAATAAAAGCGGCCACTCCGCCCTTCTTCTGAGCATTTGCCACTATATGCAGGGCCAGGGTAGTCTTGCCGGAGGCCTCCGGACCGTAAATCTCGACCACCCTTCCCACCGGCAGTCCTCCCACTCCCAGGGCCAGGTCCAGACCAAGCGAGCCGGACGGGACCACGTCCACATTTACGGCGGGCGAGTCCTCCGAAAGACACATGATGGAACCCTTGCCGAACTGCTTCTCGATGTTCTGGATTACGTCCCGGATCGCCTTCTCTTTCTCGCCTCCGCCGCCTTCGCTCTTCGCCTTGTCCGTCTTGTTCTTGCCGCTCTTGCTGCTCGCGCCCATTATGTCCTCCTCGTACGTTACGGCCCGTGCCGGCCTTTTTTACTTATTCCCCACCCAGCTCAACTTTCTTGAGCGGAGTGTAAACCGCGCCCGAAGGGTGAAGCTCGCTCTTAAAAAGGACAAGCTCCCCCGCGGTAAACTCGCCGAAGCTCCCCTCCGCCAACTCTTCCAATGCTTTTAACGCCCGGTTTACGCCGCGCGGAGACTTGACCCGGCCCAGGGTCAGGTGGGGACGGAAAGGCTTGTCCGCAGGGTCCAGTCCCCCCGCTTGCAAGGCGTCCTCCAAGCGCTCGAATATAGAATAAAGCTCGGGACCGCCTTTTTTCAACCCCAGCCAGACCACTCGGGGCTTCTTGCCCACAGGAAAGGTGCCGTAGCCTCCGACCTCGATCCGGACCGGGGATACGCCGGAGGCGGCCTCCTGCATGGCCTCTCCCGCCAGTTCAACCTCGTCTTCGCCGATGTCGCCTAGAAAACGAAGGGTAAGATGCATGGCCTCCGGCCGGACCCACTTTATGCCCGTGTCCAGCTTCTTCAGCTTTACGCAAAGCTCCCGGATGCGCTCGCGGGTGACTTCGTCCAGGCTGCACGCTATAAAGGCCCGCACCGTTTCCTTGTTTCCGTCCGTCATGTACCCCTGATTCTAACAGACCACGGATAAAGCTCCAATCTTGCAAACCCGCTTTCATGTCCTATGCTCAATATGAATGGAAGAACGGTTGCAAAAGATAATCTCCCGCGCCGGCGTGGCTTCCCGCCGCCGGGCGGAAGAGATGATAGCGGAAGGCCGAGTGAGCGTAAACGGAGTGGTGGAGCGCGAGCCGGGCGTAAAGGCGGACGCTTCACGGGACGAGGTTCGTGTTAACGGCAAGCTGTTGGGTCCTTCCGCGGAGCCGGTTTATCTTGCGCTGCACAAGCCGGAAGGATACGTGAGCACGGTGAGCGACCCGGAAGGGCGTCCCACGGTCATGGACCTTTTAAGAAAGGTTAAAAGCCGGGTTTTTCCGGTGGGTCGACTCGATTATGACACCTCCGGCTTACTTATCCTGACCAATGACGGAGAGCTGACTAACTTTCTCACCCGGCCGGCCTCAGAGGTCGAGAAGATTTACCAGGCCAAGCTGAAAGACCGGCTCAGCCCCCAGACCATCGAGGAGCTGAAAAAAGGCCCGGCCATCGGGGGGCCGCCGCTCCGGCCCGCCCGGGTCAACCTCTTAAAGTACAGCGGCCGTCATACCTGGCTCGAGCTCATCATCACCCAGGGCCGGACGCGGCAGATACGCAGGATGGGCGAAGCAGTGGGCCATCCGGTGCAGAAGCTGAAACGCGTGGCAGTGGGCCCGGTGAAGCTGGGGGACCTGTCGCCGGGCGAGTTCCGTTATCTCACCGACCGGGAGGTCTCCGGCCTGAAGCGACTCATGGCCAAAAAGAGCGCAAGTCGCAAACCCTCCGGCAAGTCCCCGGCCAGGGGAAAAAGCTCCGGCAAAAAAAAGTAACCATTCAAAACCGCAGGTTCAGCCTGAGGCGGGAAGGTCGCCGGTCTCTTTACGGCCGTACCTTACGCTCAGGTCCCTGGTGTATCGCTGGATGTCCTTGATGGCCTGGTCAATGGTCTGGGCGCCGCTTTCAATAGAGGCGGCCACTTTCTCGATCTCGGAGATGGACTGGGCCATCTGCTCGGAGGCCGTGGTTTGCTGGTGGGTGGAAGAAGCTATCTCTCCGGTAGACTCAGAGGTTTCTTTTGCCAGCGATGATATGGATTGTATGGACCGGCCCGCTTCCAGGATGGCCTGGTTGCCTTGTTCCACCTGCAAGGTGCCCTGCCTGGCTTTTTCCGTGCTTTCGCGGGTGGCTTCCCGGATGGACTCGAGCATGTCCTTTATCCTGGCCGAAGCCTCGGCGGACTGGTTGGCGAGCCTCCTGGTGGACTCGGCCACCACCGCGAACCTTTTGCCTGCCTGGCCCGCGCCCGCGGCTTCGAGGCTGGCGTTCAGGGAAAGAAGCTCGGTCTGTTCCGATATCTCCTGGACCAGCTTGACCACCTTGATGGTCTCCTGGAAGCGGGATTCGAGGTTCTCCGCGGCGTCCTTGATGGAATTAACCTGCCGTACGATCTCCTGGAAGCCGTCCTTTGCCTGGTCGAGCTTCTGCTCTCCGTCCCGGCAGGCTTCAAGGGTCGAGTCGGCTGCTTGGTTCACCACCTCCGCCCTCTCGGAGATGCTTTTTGCTGATGACGCTATCTGGTTTGCTGTGGCGGACGACTGATGGACGGCGCTGGACTGCTGAGCGGCGCCGGTTGCGAGGTCGGAGCTTACCTTCAGAATCTTTTGGAAGGTCTCGGTGACCTGCTTTACCCCCTCCTGGAGAGAGCCGGCCATGTCCTGGATTTCCCGGAACTGGCCGGTGATGGTTTTAATCATGAGGTCCATGGCCGCTCCCATTTCCGCGAACTCGTCGTTGGAGATGACTAGAGCCGACCTGCCGAAGTCGCCCTGCCTTGCCCGGAGCGCGGTGTTCATGAGCTTTCGGACCGGCTTCTGGAACTCCCCGGAAGCGGCCATGGCCAGGAGCACAGAGAGGAGCACACAGACAATCCAGGTTACCAGGAAGAACTGCCAGCCGATCCCTTCACCGGAATGCGCATAGCCCACGGTGGCCACGTACCCGGTGGCCGCCCCCACCAAAGTCACCACTGTAAGAACGAGCTTGAGCCGGATGGAAACCCGGAACCCGGAAAGCCGGGAAACTGCGTCCGCCCCAGACACCTCGAGGGTCTTCATGATGACCGGCGCGGTAAGCCAAGTACTGAAGTATGAGTACACGGGGACCGCCAGAAGCCCAGCGATCATGCCTCCCAGAACGCCGTAATACAGGGTGGATATCGGCCAGCCCAGCCGGGGAAGACTCAGCAGAGTGATGATGGTCGAACCCGCCACAAACGCGAAAAAGGAGAGAACCGCCAGGAAGTAGGGGGTGTTGCTCGCACGCGAACGGACCCTTCCGAGACGCTCTTCATCCCACTCTTCCGAGTCAGCCCTGTCCAGAAAAGCCAGCACCGGCCGCACATAAAGGAAAGCGGCTCCAAGGTATAAAAGCGTTATTAAGACCTCGTGAAGCGCGGGCACCGTAATGATAAGAACGGCCTCCTCCAAGGAGGGCCGTTTCACGAAGTAGATAAGAAGCTGGATGGATACCGCGCCTATCAGGGTCACCACGAAAACGATGAAAACAAGTTTTAAAAGAAAAGCCTTTTTTGTCATCTCCCTGTCTCTGTATACAGGGTATTACAAGCGCCGCAAATGTAAAATGCGCTCTGCTTTTAGTTTCGGCGGGCGCCGGTGTTACAATAAGTACGCGGTTTACTTCCCCTGCGCGGGAAGAGCTTATAAGGCGGGTTTCAAGAAGCCGACCTTTTTATTAAAGGAGGACCGTTTGAAGGTTGTTGGACTGACCGGCGGGATCGGCTCCGGCAAGTCTACGGTTGCTGAGCTTTTGAAGGAGCGCGGAGCGCGTCTTATAGACGCGGACTTTCTGGCCCGCCAGGTGGTCGAGCCCGGCAGGCCTGCGTGGAATGACATCATCGAGGAGTTCGGCAGCGACATCAAAGCCGCGGACGACTCCATTGACCGCGACAAGCTGGGCTCCGTGGTTTTCAATAACGAGGACAAGCGCCGCCGGTTAAACGAGATTACGCACCCGCGCATCGGCGAGGAGATGGTCCGGCTCCTGCAGAAGCACCGGGAAGAGGGAGCGCCGGTTTCCGTGATAGACGCGGCGCTTCTTCTCGAGAGCCCGGCGACCAAATGGATCAAGCCGGTGATAGTGGTAACCGCGCCGGACGAGGAGAAGGCCCGCCGGGTGGCACTCCGGGACGGCTTGAGCGGCGATGATGTCATGGCCCGCATCAAGTCGCAGTGGTCGGACGATGAGCGCGCCGCGCTTGCCGACTTTGTAATAGACAACTCGGGAGACCTGGATTATTTGCGCGAGCAGGTGGACGAGGTGTGGCGGAAGATCGCCGAAAGCTGATGAAGATACTTGTTATAAACACGGGCAGTTCCTCCATCAAGTACCAGCTTTTTGACATGGAGAGCACAGAGGTCGAGGCCCGCGGGGTAGTCGAGCGGATCGGGGAAGAGCAGAGCCGCTTAAGCCATGAGCTCGGTCCGGGCCGCGGTCCGGGCGGCAGTCTGGTCCACGAGGAGCATATAGCCGACCATGAAAAAGGCATGTCCCTTATCGCGCGGGTCCTTACCGACCCGGAGAAGGGGGCCATCCGGGACCGGTCGGAGATAGAGGCGGTGGGCCACCGAGTGGTCCACGGAGGCGAGAGCTTTTTCGCGCCCGCTCTTCTCGACGAGTCGGTCATCGAGGCCATCCGCGAGAACATCCCGCTGGCGCCGCTTCACAACCCTGCCAACCTGACCGGCATCGAGGTCGCCCGGCACCTGTTCTCCGGCATCCCCCAGGTGGCGGTGTTTGACACCGACTTCCATCACACCATGCCGCCTTACGCCTACCATTACGGCATCCCTTACGAATATTATAAAAAGCACAAGCTACGCAAGTACGGCTTCCACGGGACCTCCCATCGGTTCGTGGCCCGCCGGGCAGCGGATTGGCTCGGCAGGCCCCTGTCGGAGCTGGAACTCATAACCGTGCACCTCGGAAACGGCTCGTCCGTCGCGGCCCTCCGGGAAGGCAAGAGCGTGGACACCTCCATGGGGCTTACCCCACTCGAGGGCCTGGTCATGGGCACCAGGTGCGGCGACCTCGACCCCTCCATATACTTCTACCTGTCCGAGTACTGCCACATGAGCGTGCCCGAGATTGACGCTCTCATGAACAAGGAAAGCGGGTTAAAAGGATTCACCGGCACCAATGACGTACGCGAGATCATGGCCCGCCGCGAGAAAGGCGACGAGATGGCCCGGCTGGCTTTACAGGTCTTCTGTTACCGCATCCGCAAGTACGTGGGGGCCTATTACGCGGTGCTGGGCCGGGTGGACGCCATCGTGTTTACCGCTGGCGTTGGCGAGAACAACCCCTCCGTCCGGGAGGAGTCCCTCTCCGGCCTCGAGCGGCTGGGGATAGAGGTGGACCCGCAGAAAAACCAGGGCAGAGGCGAAGGCAAGCCGCTTTCCATAAGCACCGACAATAGCGAGGTAGAACTTCTCGTCATCCCGACCAACGAGGAGCTCGAGATAGCAAACCAGACCATGGCCACGGTGGAGCACGCGCAGAGCCGCTAACCGGGCGGGTTTGCCGAGTAATAACTTACCCTTTTTCCATCTCTTCCAGGATATTCAGTACATCGTCGTCCGAGAGGTCGTACCAATGCTCGTACGCTTCAGCCACTGCAAAGCTCATCCCGCCCCTTATGTTGGGACAGACCAGGTGGTCCGAGCTCCGGGCCAGCCGGGCGGCAGTGGAAAGATGAGCGGTGGGAGCGGCAACAGTAACCGTCCTGCATCCGCGCTCCTTTACCCACGCAACAGCCGCGTGCATGGTGTAGCCCGACGCCAGGCCGTCGTCAACCAGGACCACGTGTCTGCCGCTGACCTCCGG
>JAWOBU010000278.1:0-4631 GCA_046484135.1 bacterium | reverse complement strand
TCCAAGGCCCTGGCCCGGCACAAAAAAGGAGACCGGGTCGTGGTGGTGGCCTCTGCCATGAAAGGGGAAACCGACGGCCTGATTAAAAAGGCCCTCGATATAACCGACCTGCCCGACCTTCGGGAGTATGACTCCATGGTGTCCACCGGAGAGCAGGTCAGCACCGCGCTCCTGGCCATCGCCATAAACGCCATGGGAGGAAAGGCCAGGTCCATGCTAAGCTTCCAGCTCCCCCTCCGGACCGACAGCTCCTATAAGGACGCCCGCATCGAAAAGATCGAGACCGGCAGAATAAACGAGCTCCTTGATGAAGGATACATAGTAGTGGTGGCCGGTTTCCAGGGGGTGGACGCAGACAACAACATAACCACCCTGGGAAGGGGCGGTTCCGACACCAGCGCGGTGGCGCTGGCCGCGGCACTTGGGGCCGACGTGATCGAGATATGCTCGGACGTGGACGGTATCTATACCACCGATCCCGGCATAGTGGAAAACGCCCGCCGGCTCGACAAAGTAAGTTATGAAGAAGTAATCGAGCTCGCAAGCCTGGGAGCAAAGGTCTTGCAGATAAGGGCGGTGGAGATGGCCATGAAGTACGAGATACCTGTTCTGTGCCTGTCCACCTTCAGCCCCACCGGAGGGACTCTGGTAACCAAGGGAGACGAACAAATGGAACAGATTGTGGTATCGGGAGTGGCGCTGGACAAAGACGAGTGCAAGGTAACCATCCAGCACGTGCCGGACAGGCCGGGGGTGGCCGCCAAGGTGTTCAAGCCGCTTTCCAACGCCAACATTTCGGTGGACATGATCATCCAGAACGTAAGCGAGGCCGGCTATACCGACATATCCTTTACCGTGAGAAAGGAGGACCTGGCCCGCGCCCGCGAGCTGGCCAAAGAAGCCTCCCGAAAGCTGGAGGCCGAGGGAGTGACTACCGACGACAACGTGGTAAAGGTAAGCGTGGTCGGCCTGGGAATGCGCTCCCACGCAGGGGTGGCCTCCCGGATGTTCGAGGCCCTCTCCGCGGGAAACGTGAACATACAGATGATTTCGACCTCCGAGATCAAGGTCTCCTGCGTGGTGGACAAAAAGTACGGTGAACTCGCAGTAAGGCTCCTGCACGACGAGTTCGAGCTGCATAAAAAAAGCGGGGGAAAGAAGTCCTCCAAGAAGACCGCGGGCAAGGCAGGCAGCAGAAAAAAGAAGACCGCCAAAAAGGCTTCCGGAGCAAAAAAGAAGTAAGGGAATAACAACATGCCGAGAAAAGTCGAGATATATGACACCACCTTGAGAGACGGCTGCCAGGGAGAAGACATCTCTCTCTCTGTAAGCGACAAGCTGAGGATCGCAGCCAAGCTGGACGACCTTGGTGTCCACTACATCGAAGGGGGATGGCCGGGCGCAAACCCCCGCGACACCCAGTTCTTCAAGGAGGCCCGGAAAACAGAACTCAAGAATGCCAGGCTCGCGGCATTCGGAGCCACCCGCAGGAAAAACCTGACCCCCGCCACGGACCCCCAGGTAAAGGACCTTCTGGCAGCGGGCACCGAGGTGGTAACCCTGGTGGGAAAGTCATGGGAGTTCCACGTCCGCGAGGTCCTGGGGGTAACGCTCTCCGAGAACCTCTCCATGATAAAAGACACCATCGGCTACCTGAAGCAGAAGGGCAAAGAGGTCTGCTTTGACGCCGAGCATTTCTTTGACGCTTGGTACAACGACCGGACCTATGCCGAGGAGGTGCTTCTGGCCGCGGAAAAAGCGGGTGCTAACTGGGTCTGTCTGTGCGACACCAACGGAGGGTCCCTGCCCGTGCACATAGCCGAGGCCATGGAAAACGTAAAGTCGCTTCTGGAAGTGCCGATAAGCATCCATTGTCATAACGACTCCGAGGTGGCGGTGGCAAACAGCTTGACCGCGGTAGAGCACGGCGCATCCATGGTACAGGGGACCATGAACGGCTTCGGTGAAAGGGCGGGAAACGCAAACCTCTGCTCCATCATCCCCAACCTGGTGCTCAAGATGGGGGTATCCTGCATCTCCCGGGCAAAGCTTAAGAAGCTCAGGGAGACGGCCAACTTTATAAACGAGCAGGCCCTGGTGCCGCCTTTTAACCACCAGCCTTTCGTGGGAGAGTCGGCCTTTGCCCACAAAGGGGGACAGCACGCCCACGCCGTCCGAAAAAACCCGGAGACCTACGAGCATATAGACCCCGAAGCAGTGGGGAACCGGCGCAGGTTCATCATCTCCGACCTCTCCGGCGCCTCCAATATCGAGGCCAAGGCTGAGGAGTTCGGCCATCTTATAACCCGCCGCTCGGCAGAGGCCGGCCGGCTTACCGGGCTGTTGAAGAACCTGGAGGAGCAGGGCTTCCAGTTCGAGGGAGCGGAGGCCAGCTTCGAGCTGCTCATGCGCGAGGCCCTGGGAAGCAGGAAGAATTACTTTGATTTGAAAGGATTCCGGGTCATTGACGAGAGAAGACCCATGGACGAGGCCTCCCGCTCCGAGGCCACCATCATGGTCGAGGTCAAGGACAGGGGCGAGGCCCACACCGCGGCCGCTGGGGTAGGGCCGGTCCATGCCCTGGACAACGCTCTAAGGAAAGCGCTGCTCAGGTTTTTCCCCAGGCTTTCCGAGATAAGGCTGGTGGATTACAAGGTCAGGGTACTGCCCGCCGGGCTGGCCACCGCCAGCAAGGTCAGGGTCTTGATCGAGTCCACCGACGGGAAAGACACCTGGGGAACGGTGGGAGTGTCCGACAATATCATCGAGGCCAGTTGGCAGGCTTTGATAGACAGCATTGATTACAAGTTGTACAAGGATGAAAAAAGCTCCGGGCAGAAAAAAAGAAAGAAGTCCTGACCGGGCCGGACCCCTTTTCGCCGCCCTCGTGCTGATGGCCTCAGCGTGGTTCTCGCTGTTTTGCTCCGTACCCCATGAGAGTAATGCCAAGAGCAACACCCGGGCCGGATATGTTTGTAAGCCCTCAAGCAGCGGCTTTATAATCCGGAAGGAAGAGGGCGAGTTCAAAGAGCGGTCCGGAGTCTGCCCCCCGCGGCTCATGTTCCTTACCGGACACCGCTTCCCGCTGGAGAGGGCGCAGGAAAAGGACCTCGAACTGCTGCCGGGCATCGGAGAAATAACCGCGGAAAAGATTGTAAGCGCGAGAGAGAAAAACGAGGGCCGGCTCGACTGGGAAACCATACCGGGCCTTACCGGGAACGCAAGGGAGAGCCTGGAAAAATGGGTCCGCCAATAGAAAGAGGGACCCTGGAAGAAAAAGACGGATACCAAGAACCCATGACCATAAAAGGAAAACTGGAAGAGATACCGTTTCCCCGCCTGATGCAGTTCCTGCACGATAAGAACGTAACCGGCAGGCTGGTACTGAACCGGGACGACCTGAACAAGGTCCTGTTTCTGGTGGAAGGCAACCCGGTGAACGTGGAAAGCTCGTTGCGGGAGGAGACGCTGGGCAGGTATCTCATGAAGAAGGGCAAGATCACCGAACAGGAGTACGAGAAAAGCATCGAGCTCATGATCGAACAGGGCATTCAGCAGGGGGCGGCTTTGGTGCGCATGGGGAGCCTCGCCCCCCGGGAGCTCTACCACGAGGTCAAGGCCCAGACGCGGGAGAAGCTTCTCACCTGCTTTGCCTGGACCCGCGGCGATTTTTCTTTTTATCCGGAGATAGACTTTGTCGAAGACATCTATCGTTTCGAGACGCATTTCTCCGCTCTTATGTACGAGGGCGTCTCCAGGTTTTTCCCTTCGGGCGAGGTGGAGAAACAACTGGCCAAGGCGGGGCCGGGACCGGTAAAGCCGCTGCCGGAGTTCACCGAAAGGATTTCGGAGTTCGGCTTTTCAGACGAGGACACCTCCTATGTCTTTCTGATAGACGGGGAGAGGGACTTGAAAGGCCTGAAGCAGGCGGCGGGAGACGAGGCCCGGGCCATGAAGGTCTTTTACCTGCTCCTTTTAGGCGGACTGGTGGGGCCGGAAGGAAAAATCGAGAACTCTCTCCGCTCGCTGGGGGAGATGGAGTCGGAGCTTCCCCCGGTCGAGGAGTTTATGATCGCCGCGGCCACCGAGACCTCGCCGGAGGTGGTAGAGGAGGAGTGGGGAGAGACTCCGGAAGCAGCCAAACAGGAACCGGACCTTCGGGCTCCGCCGACGGCGGAGGAATCCCCCCCTGCGGAAAAGACGCCCCCCGAGCAAGTTGAGGAGGTCATTGACGACTGGGACTTCGCTTCTCCTGCTAAACCCCTGTCCGAACAAGAGGACGTAATAGAGGAAGAAGAGGTTACCGCGGAGGAGCTGTACCAGGGGCCTCCCGAAGGCACCGTGTCCTTGACCGAAGCCGGGGAAAGCGCTACCGGCCCCGCTTTTGAAGTAAGCGGGTGGGAAGCACCGGACAAGGATGAGAACGAGATACTCGAGTTTTACGTCGGACACAAGAGCCAGGATTACTTCTCGCTTCTCGGACTGTCCCCGGAGGCCACTGACGAAGACGTGCTGGAAGCCTATCGCAGGCTCCGCGCCGCGTTTGATAGAAGAAGCTTCGGCGAGCTTACCAAGGAAGGCCGGGACAAGCTGGAGGAGATAAACGCCCATATCATCCGGGCCTACGAAGC
>JAWOBU010000265.1:0-5093 GCA_046484135.1 bacterium | reverse complement strand
TGTGGATCATTGCCGGCTGTCTGGCGGTGGCTGTCCCGTACATCCTGCTCCGGTACGATGCCATCCAGGCGACCAACTGGGGCCAGTTCGGACGGAACCCCTACCGTGCTTTTATAAGCGATACTCTTTTTATGCTGAACCCTTTTCAGCGGGCCCTTCAGAATCCCAACATGACCTTTTTCCCGCTTTATATACCTGCCTACCTTGCCCTGCCCCTGTTGTGGAAGAGGAGAGACGAGTTCAAGGGGGCGGCGCTCATACTTGCCGTTTTACTGGCCGTGCCTTTTATCTGTTTTAGCCCGGTCCTGGCCCCGCTTTTTACCGAGATTTTCAGCCTCGGTTACTTAAGGCGATTGCTCCGGCTGGCCGCTTTGTTTTCATTCCTGCCGCTCGGCTTGTTGATTTGTGAAGGAGCGGGCTTCGTCTTTGCACAGGAGAGGCGGCCGTATCTTCATACCTTGCTTGCCGTTTCGGTTGCAGTTCTTATAAGCGCAGCAAGCATTCTTTTTTCGGCCCGGCCCGGGCCTTATAACGAGATGCTGAAAAAAAGAACCGAGGTTACGCTTAAGTGGAGCAAGGACTCGCTGATCTTTGACGCCGCGCCTTTCCGGGCCATCCGCTCTCATGAGTGGTTTGAAAAAGATGACGTTGTCTTCGCGGACATCTGGACCAGCTATCGCCTTACCGCTTACCTTCCCCAGTACGTGTCGGTCCAGGTCAAGCCCGGCACCGGCGTGTCCGACCAGGACAAGAGGAGACTTATGGGCCGCGAGTTTTTTGATACGCGGACCTCCATAACCAGAATGCGGGAGATACTGGAGAGGTTCGGCGCCGAAGGGGTCATCATAAACCGGAACCCCTTTTACCGCATGCCTGCTTACAACCGCTTGTGCGGCCATCCGGAGGCCGCGGGCAAAATGTTAAGGGATGACCATTTCGAGCTTCTCTGGGAAAAGGACGACTGGCTGATCTTCCGTTACCGGCCAGAGCATACAAATGATGAGCATTGAAAAGTCTTAAAAGGAACTTCGGATAATAAAGAGCAGGAGCTTGCCATGCCGGAAGCGCTCATAAACGGCGCCAGGATTTACTACCAGGAACACGGCAAGGGGCCTCCCCTGGTGCTTTCCCACGGGCTGGGATCGGACCACACCATGTGGCTTTTACAAGCCCGGGAGCTCAGGGACCGCTTCCGGGTGGTCCTGTGGGACTTTCGCGGCCACGGCAGAAGCGAGATCACGGAGGAGGGGTACAGCCTGGAGATGTTTGTGAGCGACCTGCGCGGGCTTCTCCGTTACTTGGGCATTGAAGAGGCCCACATCGGCGGTCTTTCCCTGGGCGGACTGGTGGCCTGGTCTTTTGCGCTTGCTTTCCCGGAGATGACCAGGTCGCTGGTCATATCCGACTCCGCCGGTCTCTTGGAAGGAATGTCTGAAAAAGAGAAGGAAGACAAGCAGAAGCTATTCGAGACCTCGGCCGCTGTCGCCAAGAAAGACGGTCGCTCCCGGATGGCCGACGCCACCATCTCTCTCATGTTCTCGGAGAAGTTTATAAAAAGCCGCCCCGACCTGGTGGAGCAGGTAAAGTCCGGCATCATGGCAGACCCGGGCCAGGGCTATGCCCGGACCATCGAGCACCTTCTTTTAAACTTCTGGAAACGGCCGGAGGACGAGGTTAAAGAAGACCTGGGCCGGATTTCCACGTCCTGCCTGGTTCTGGCGGGAGAGCTGGACCAGCTTACGCCGCTGCCAACTCAACAGGCGCTGCACCGCTCCATACCGGGCTCGCGGTTTGTACTTATCAAGGGGGCGGGCCACGTTCCCTGCCTGGAAAAGCCGGGGGAATGGAACCGGGCGGTGCTCGAGTTCCTTTCCTCAGTTGAAGGCGGATAAAAATATCTCTCCTTTGATCGCGACCAAAGTCGCTCGCACGAAGAATATCTCTCTTGTAAGCAACGCAAAACTCTTTACAGAGCATTACTCCATTACCATTACCGCTTCCAAATCCGGGCCTTTCAGTCCGGGCACCTGCAGAACCCGGGACCGTTCCGTATAGCTCCAGGCGGAGGACGGCAGGGAGTTTCCGTTTATCCTGATCTCAACGGGTTTGTCACAATCGAGAAGCCGCAGGCTGTAACGGCGCGCCAGTCCGCCCGAGACGCGGACCACCATGGAGTCGGCGCTCTGGCGGGCGCTGATGCCGGCGCCGTCGAAAAGCGAGAAGCCGGCCGGCTCTCCGGCAAGCCAGTTTATGGTGATGTCGCGGTCAAGGGGCGCATGGTTCTCTTTCGAGTCTTCCCCTGCTGACAGAGTCTGGAAGGCCTCATCGAACAGGGGCAGTATGTGTCCTTCCCGCAAGAACAGCAGAGGCCGGAGGCCGGAAAAAGCCACCTGGTGCCGGCCGCTCTTGAATACGCTTATGTCTCCCAGGTTAATCCAGCGACCGTCGGGAAATCGAACCGTGGTCTCGCCCCGGCCCGGCCCTTCGGGAAAAGCCACCAGCAGGGACTCGCCCAGCATGAACTGATCGCATATCTCGTAGAAAAGGTCGTCTCCGCCAAGAAGCGCTAAATGGAAAGCCACGGGCGTGCCTTCCCGCACCGATTTGTCCGCCAGGGAGTAAAAGTAAGGGAACAGACGAGCATGGGTGCGGGACATCTTAGCCAGTTTCTTGATCGGTCTGCCCGAGTTTTTTTCGGAATAGTCGCCTAGCTCCGGGGGCAGAAAAAATAGGGGGAACATGCTGCCCAGGCCCGCGGACAACAGCATTGACTCCTGGGATTCCGATCCGGCGGGTATGCGTGATGGAGGATACGCCGAACTTGCCTGCACGCCTGCCATGGCCGGGCCCACTCCGTTTCGGACCTCTTCTTGCAAAGTATCCTGCCCGGTCCCGCTCGCCCTATGCTCCGGCCAGGCCATGGAAGCAACGGTTTCCATCCGCGTGTAGCCTACAGACGACGCGATCCGGACCTCGTCCTCGAACGAGCCCTGCAAAGCCCGGCCGTAAATTTCCGGGTAGAGGTTCCTCATAGCGTAGCCCGATTGGTTATTGTAAAGCTCGGCATCAGGCGGAAGGATGCAGTCCGGGTCCAGCACAAAAGCGCTGACTCCCATGTCCGCGAGCTCTTTCCATTGTTCGGACCGCCATTCCACGGTGCGCGGATTGGTGAAGTCCAGGATGCTCCGGGTGCCTTGTTCAGTCATAAAATGACAGGGAAGACCAAGGGCATTTTTGGCCAGAAGACCCTGCTTGAGAGCTTCGCGATAGTCCGGGCCATAAGGCTTAAGCTGGACAACGTCGTCCGCTGCAAGCTCGAACCCCCGCTCTTTTGCAATTGAGGCGGACTTGGTAAAGTCCGTGCAACCAGCGCCGGTCTCCCTCTCTTGAACAGAGAGGCCGTGAACGTAAAGGTTTCCAGCGGGAATGTCATGTTCGCGCAGGGCTTCCATCTCGGACTCCGCTTTTCCGTCGCAGAACTCCGAGAGATTTGCAGACAACCATGGCGCCAGAATACGAGGGTCCAGCCGCCTCCGCGGAGGGATCATGTGATGAAACTTCTCCAGGACCTTGAGCGGGCTTGGCTTTCGGATGATAAAAAAAGTGACCGGTCCGCCCCGCGAAGCGAAGCGCACCGCGTCCGGATACCGGCTCTGGACCTCGATCTCGCCGTCCACGCTCTCGGTCATATAAACCCCGATCCCGCGCGAGAAGTAAACAAACGGCGCCGGCCAGGGACCGCCTCCGCCGGAGGAGAACTCGAGCCTCTCTCCAGTAAGCCTTGAAATAAAGCCCGGCTCGCTCGGTTCCTGCCGGCGGCCCACTAAAAGATCGAGCTCTTTGCCTTTCAGGTTGAAGGAATCGCCGGCCTTGCCTATGCCGAGGAACCGCTCCTTTTGTCCCGCCTTGACCGCCATGGAGACCGAGCGAAGCGAAGAAGGCGGTCCCGGCTCTACCGTGATTTTCAAAACCTCATCATCGTAGAAGGAGAAGGTGACCGCGACCGGCCGGATGCCGAACCTTGATTCCGCGGTGACCGAGTTCTCGGAAGAGTAGAGCTTGTTGGCGGTAAAGGAGGACGAGCTTAATCTGATCTTTCCGGAAAGGGTCCGGAAGGAGCCGGGCCAGGGGGACAGTGCCACCGCCTTTGGTTCGAGGTTCATGGCAATTCCCTGGTAGTCGCCGCTTTTATCTTCATCATCCACGAGCCTTATCAGCACGTTTTTATTTTTATCCAGAAGCACAAAGGAGAAAGGTTCTTTGCGGACCACCAGGGTAAGCTCGCCGCTTTCCATGAGCACCGTGTTTTCTCTTTTTTCTATAACCGGCCGGAGCAGGTTTTTGACCATGCCCAGCGAGGGGGTCTTCTCCGCGTCCGCGTGATACGGAATGCCGGGAACTACTATGGTCATGCCGATAACGATTACCGCCACAAAAGAAAAGAAGTAAGCGAAGGAAGGTCCCGGCGGCTGGGCCGGGCTGGTAACGAGCCCGAGCGAAGCTCTTTTCCCCAAAAACCGGAAGTACCACAGGGTAAGGGCCAGGTTGAAAGCGGCGCGCAGAGCGAGTCCCAGGAAAGGGATCAGCACCAGGTAAAAAGAGAGTATCTTGACGGAATAAACGATGACGCCGATGACAAGAGCAAGGGGAAATATTTTAATCAGTAACTTCCGGTGGAACAGGACTCCGCCGCGGCCTTCTGCCACAGCCTGGCTCACCAGGAGGCTTGCGGCCAGCACCGCGGCCAGGCCCGCGGCAATGAACAGGCCCAGTGGTCCGGCCAGCTTTCCAGCAGTGTAGTTGTCCATCACCAGGACCAGGCCCACGTCCAGCGCCCCCGTCATGATCCCGGTCAGCGGCAGGACCACAAGCGAAGCCAGCCAGCGGCGCCGCCTGACGCTTGCGGGAATTTCGGACATGATAAGCCGTGCGAACAGGAAGAGGTAGAGCGCGAATACAGCCGGCATCGCCCAGAATTTCAACGAGGGCTCTGCACCTGTAAGCAGAGAGTGCACGTTATAGAAGCGGTCATAGGCGTCATAGCTCTTAAACAGCATCAGCTCGACCGCAAGCGCCACTGCCAGGACAAACAC
>JAWOBU010000264.1:0-13089 GCA_046484135.1 bacterium | reverse complement strand
CCTCCACCCCGTCATCTTCAAAGACCAAATTGAGAACATGTACCGCGCGGGAGGTTGGGTTTTCGTGGAAATTGGGCCCCGGCACATATTGAGTAACCTTGTCGAGCCGGGACATGACCTCGGCGCCGTAGTTCTTCTGCAGGTTCAGGGTGGCATTGCCGGCATATACTTTGCCATCCGCCAGTCTTACGATAAAAACGGCCACCGTGGTCGTACCCAGGTCTACGGCAAAGCCCAGGTCGCCTTTTATCCCGGCCAGGTCGTAACCCAGGCTGAAGGTCTTGTCCGAAAACACGACCTCGCTCTCGAACCAGACCTCGGAGTCGCCCACTACGCGCATCTGGCAGGCAAGGCGGACTCCGGCTTTTATGTCAGCCGGCGAAAGCTTCTCCTTCTCGACATCGCTGAGAGGCGACAGCTCGCCCGATGCCTTCACCCGGCACTTGCCGCATTTGCCGCGACCGCCGCAGGGGCGGTCGAACAGAACGCCGGCCGACAAAATAATATCGTCGAGCATGGCGCCCGACTCGCCCTGGAAATCCACCGGCCCTTCCGGAGTATTGATCTTTACACTGACCAAACCGCGCCTCCTTACTGCTTAGAGCACATACTTCATCAAAATATCAATCCGCACCTCGCGGATCAAACGTTTTTTATAATAAGGGACACACCTTCTTTTGCTTCGTGAAAGAGCTGGCGCAGGGACGAGACTCTCTTCAGCCGTCTTATAAAGTAGGAGGGGCGAAGATAAAAATCGCGGACCGCCTTCTTTTTCAGCCTTGCGACCTCTTCTCTCTTCAGGTTCCTGGTTCTCATGGATACGCGGGCGCCGCCCTGGTCGGGGTCTATGTTCACGTCCGCCAGTCCCTCCGACCGGGCCAGGTCTTTCAAGACAGTGCCGGAGCGGGGTACTGCCACGTTGTAAGAGACAAAGTCGGGGGATAGCTCGCACGCGAGCCGCATGGTGTTATGGATGGACTCCGTGGTGTCTTCCGGCAGGCCGATAATAAAGGTCGCCACCGTGCGGATGCCCTTCTCGCGGCATTTCCGGAAGCCTTCCGCCACCTTGTCAGGCGCAAGAGACTTGCCGTAGGATTGCAATGCAGTTTCGTCCGCGGTCTCCACTCCCATGATAAGGGTATGTGCGCCCGCCTCGTACATGGCATCTAACAGTGTATCGTCCAGAAGGTCGGCGCGGGTAAAGGTGGTAAAGCCCATGCCCGGCGCCTCGGCCGCTATCTCTCGGCAGAGTTCCACCGTGCGGCGCCGGTCCGCTCCAAAGCACTGGTCCGCCACAAACAGCTCGGTTATATCATGCTTCTTCAGAAAGCTGAGTTCTTCGATCAC
This sequence comes from bacterium, assembly GCA_046484135.1. Classification (GTDB taxonomy): domain Bacteria; phylum RBG-13-61-14; class RBG-13-61-14; order RBG-13-61-14; family DATKZS01; genus CAYQTK01. The sequence continues at coordinate 11,742 of JAWOBU010000264.1, read as the reverse complement.
TTCATCAATCGGCCGCACGCGGTATCCGAGGGCGGGCATGACGCAGAAGCCGCATTTGAAGGGACAGCCGAAGTCCGTCAGCACGGTGGCGAACCTTTTGCCTCGGGCGAAGCTGAAGCTGTAGCCCTTGTGAAAAAACAGCTCGTGTCGCGGGCGGCCCGCCCGGAACTCGCGGCCGGTTGACTCAGCTCCTTTTCTAATGCCGTCATTGTCGCGCACAAGCAGGTCCGGGCCCGGCTCCCCCGTTTCAAGGAAATCAACCAGCCCGGGAGAGACGAACCGTAAAAGCGCGCCCTTAACAAAAGGCCTCTCCAGAAGCCAGCTCTCCGGGTCGTCCAGCAAGACCTCACCGCTTATGAAAAGAGGCGCGGAAACACGGCCGGACAGCTCCCGGTAGAACTCGTAATCAACCCGATCGGTTACCGCTCCCCACAGCCCCAGAACAGCGTCCGGTGATAGTGCTTCAATCTTTTTCATGCACTCGTCCCGGCCCAATCGCTTGGCCACTGCGTCAATGGCGACAAGCTCGTGCTCTTCGGCAAGGAGGCCGCTTTGCATAACAAGGTCAGCAGGCGGGAACAGGTAGTTGGACTTGGTGGTCTTGGAACAGTAGTAGTCGCGGATAACGGTTTCAGGAGCAGGAGGATTTAGAAGCAGTACCTTCACCGGTTCTCCTCCAGGCCCTTTTGGACCGCTTCGAAAGCTTCGTTAACACTGATGCCGGAAAGACACTCGGGCTCGCCCTTCATGCACCGGACGGTCTTGGCGTTGTAAATACTTATGCAGGGGCTACAGTCAATGTTGCGATAGAGGACGATGTGCCCTTTTCCTCGCGGCCCGAAGAGGCGGGGCGTTTCCGGCCCGAAGAAGCTTACGGTCCTGGTACCGAGCGCGTCAGCAAGATGAAGCGGTCCGGTATCATTGGTCACCAGCAGGCTGGCGCGTTTCAAGACACCTACCAGCCCTTGCAGAGAAGACCTTCCGGCGATGGAGAATACGCGGTCCGGTTGTTTTGTTCTTTCGTGCACGCGACTGACGTAATCGGTCTCGGACGGAGCGCCGAGCAGAACCGGCGTGCCCAGGCCGGCCTCGACTATCCGGTCTATCAGCTCGATAAAATAATTCTCCGGCCACCGGCGCTCCGCGGCCATGGTGCTGGCGTTCGGGTTTACGGCAATAATCCGCTCCGAGTCGTCTATTCCCATGGAGCGCAAGAGCTCGCCCGCTTCTTCTTCAGAGCCTTCAGCGTTCACGCGCGCTGCGGCCGGGATTATATCGCTGTTCTGGTGGTTGCCGCTGAAGTTGACCAGGTTCACGAAGTTCTCGGTTACGTGCCAGTACGGATTGAAAGCCTTTTTCACGTTTTGCAGGTTGCCGCGCCATACATCCCACGAGTGAAAGCCCACCCGGACGGGCGCTCCGGAGATGTAGCTGACGAGCGCGGAAAACCGGGTGAGGTACTCGAGGTCTATGGCCATACCGGGTTTGACCCGGCTTACTCGACAAAAGAGCCGAAGAATATTCTCGAATGCTCCGGCGGGGGTAAAAGGCAAGTCCAGATAATACGCTCTGTCCGCTATGCCGAGAAGCTCGACGATGTCGCGGTTCTGTTCGAGTGTCACCAGGATTATCTGGGCGTTGGGCCACCTTTTCTTCAGCTCGTAAAACAAAGGCGCGGCAAGTATAAGGCTTCCCATTCCCCAGAACTTTATCGCCATGATCGTAGATGCGTCTCCCAACTCGATGTTGTCGGGAGCGGCGGTCAGAGAGTCAAGGCCTTTGCGCCTGCCGGAGAAGAGCTGCCTGGCCAGGTCATAGAGCCGCAGGGTCCCGCAGAGAGGATACCCCGCGAACCTGTCAATGGTCTTCATGGTCTGGATGTCCATTTAAATCCATCCCCGAAAAGAAAGCATCATCCTGCCGAAGCGAGGAAGTCTTTTCCAGCCGACATCCCTTTTAAGAACCCGCCATGCCCGGGCAGGGCTTGCATAAAAGCGGCGGTAGGCCTTTTTTCTCCACTCCATGACTTCGCGGGCGGAAAGCTCGGGGGTGTCGAGCACGCAGTAGTTCTGCTCGAACCTGGTCCACGGCTCTTTCCGGAGCAGGCCTTTTTCCTTTGCTTCCCGGTAAAGCGTACTGCCGGGAAAAGGAGCGGCGCAGTAGAACTGGGCGTAATCGAGCGGCAAGGAGCATGCGAAGTCTATGGTCTCTTGCACGGTCTCCCTGGTCTCGCCGGGATACCCTATAACCATGTGGGCGGTTGCCTGCAGGCCTGCCTCCTTGGTCCAGGTGATGGCCTTTCGGTTCTGCTCCACCGATGTCTTTTTGTTCATAAGGTCGAGCACAAACTGAGAGCCGGACTCCACGCCGTAACCCACCATCCAAACGCCCGCTTCCCGCATCAAAGATAAAAGCTCCGGGTCCACGTGATCGGTGCGGGAGTTGCAAACGATTCGAAAATCAGCACCCGAGCGCGTAAGCTCGTTCAAAACGCGCACGGTCCATTCCCTCTTCAATGTAAACGACTCGGACCAGAACAGAAAATCGCGAATGCCGTACTTCTCGCGTATCTCTTCCATCTCGGTCACTATCCGCTCCGGAGACTTCAGGCGCAGTGCATGTCCGTAATAGACCGGGTCTGCGCAAAAGCGACAATGGAAGGGGCATCCGCGTGACGTCCCTACCAGGAGAAAAGGGTCCCCGGAAAAAGGCATGCGATACAGATCGGTCCTCGCCAGGTGCCACGCCGGCGCCGGGAGGCTGTCCAGGTCCGCGGGCTCGCGGTCCGGGCCGTGAATGAGCTCATCTTTTTTGCGTACGGAAAGTCCCGGAACAGCCGAGAGGTCGTTTTTCGCGGATACAGCCCGCGCGGCATCGCGGACGGTAAGCTCGGGCTCGCCCCGCACCACCGCGTCAAGCTCGTGACACTGCATAAGCGTTTCTTCCGGCAAGGCGCTAACGTGGATGCCGATAGCCAGAAAGACGGCGCCGGGCAGGTCCTCTTTCAAGCTTTGCACGGCAAAAAGATCAGAGTCTATGGAAGGAGTGGCGGTGTTTACGACAACCATGTCGGGGCCAAAGCCGCGGGCCCGCTCGCGGAGCGCTTCCAGGCCGAGTTTCTCGATGATGCAGTCATCCAGGCGACACTCGACGTTCTCGCGCTCCAGTACCGCGGCAATGGTCGCGAGCGAGATGGGCGCCCACACTGCGGTCCAGGCCCCTCCCCTTTGCATGCACCTTCCTTCACGGACGATGTCCACGCCTTCACTGGCAGGCGGGTTTATAAGCTGCACTTTCATTTTTACTTTTCCGAACTCATCATTCTTGAAGGCGGTGTTGTCCTGCTGTGGCTACACCGTCAGCGAGAGGACCTACCATATTTCTTTTAAGAGCCGCCATAAAAACTTGTGCGCTTTTTTCGCGGTCGGCAGTTTGGAATGGCCTCCGCCGCGGGCGTACTCGTGGCTCGGTACCTCTCCTATCCGCAGTCCCTTTTTCAGCGCCTTCATTACCATCTCGTGTTCCACGTCAAAGTCATTGGCAGTGAGTCCCAGCTCGAGACACTTTTTCCGGTCCACGGCCCGGTAGCCGTACAGGCAATCCGTAATCTCTACCTTGAAGCGATATGATATGACCATGGACAGAAAGGTCCCGCCCATGTCGCGGATGAAATGGGCCAGGTTGGGATGAACGTCATCCGAGCCTCCCCTCCATCGGGTCCCGATAACCATGTCCATCTTTCCTTCCAATATGGGACCGGTAAGCCCGGGAATATCCGCGGGCTCGTGGGAGCCGTCCGCGTCCAGGAAAACGACCACATCACCCTTGGCTTCCGTAAGGCCCTTCCGGTAACCGTCGCCTTTACCCAGGCCATGGTCCTCAACTACGCGCGCGCCCGCTTCCCGAGCGTTGTACGCAGTCTTGTCTGCCGAATGACCGTCCACCACCAGCACTTCGTCCACGTAAGGCTCTGCCGCCCTGATGACTCCGGCAACCATTTCTTCTTCATCGCGGGCGAGGATGACGGCGGTTGTCTTTATTTCTTTATCAGCCACTTCTTGTTCCTATTATGACTACCTTCACAAGCATCCGGTTTCACTTGTCGGGGAATTAAAGAGAGGCCGCAAACCTTTCAAGGTATTTTCTCATCTTCCGAGTTGCAAGACCATTTTCTTGGGCGGGTCTTCTATGGTTATGAAGCCGACCGGATCGGGGCCTTTTCCCGTCCCTTTCACCTTGCTATCGGGCTCGGTGTGCAATCCGTTGGCGAAATGGTAGGAGAGTTTCACCTTGCCGCTCTCTGGCTGAAGCTCGCTTAAATGGATACGGTTGAACTCCGCTTTTACTTTGCCCGAGCCTTGGAGGAAGTAGCTGTGCTCGCGGTCTATGCGGAAACAATCAAATGGATCGATTGATTTCTCCAGTACCGTGGGTTCATAATCAGCAAATCTTTCTCGGGACTCCTGCGTCCAGGCCACTACCCAGCCGATGTTATAGTCGCGCATGGCCCGGTCCAGGACCCGGTCGGTCATGTCTTTTACGGGTTCGTTCAAGAATTCCCCGTCATGAAATCCGGCGTAGTGGTGCTTGATGAATGCGTTGGGAAGCGGTCCTCCCACGAGCTGACGTTGCACGAGCAAGGGAAGAAGATGGACCAGCCTGGCGCCGCCGTAAAGCGCTTTCTCACCCGGTTGGGTATCCCACTCGTTAATGTCCTCGATAAGAAGACGTGCGCCGGGGTCGGTATTGTTTTTGACCCAGCTTACGACCTCCTGGCTCGGCTTGTCCATTTCAGTAGTTAAAGGAGCGACGCGAGAGAACCCGATAAAGCTCGGGAGAAGCGCAAGTATAAGTATGAGGCCCCCTGCGAAAATCAAGGGCCCGCCGATCTCTCCGCCCTTGAACACCGCGGCCCTGTCATAGAGTACCTTCAGGCCGATACCTGCGGCAGGTAGCCACAAATAGAAGTAGGCGGTCACGTAGCGGTAGGGCTGAAGATGTTTCAATGTCTCGACGTAAGAGCCGAAGTAGGAAATGATGCCGAGAAATACGATGCCAATAACAAGCGGCGGCATCATGCCGTGCTCTTGGCGCGCGAGTCTTACAAAACCGATGATTCCGGTTATCAGGATGACAAGACGGACCAATGGAGTGCCGAAGTAAGGGTGAAAGCCCGGTATGGCGGCCAGGTCTTTCAGGGCCTGTAGTGCTCCCTGGCTCTGGAAGAAGGTGGTGCCCGGGTCTTCGACCTTAAGGTGAAGGTACTTGAAGAAGGGATAGAGCCAGTGCAGGTTGAATATGGCTGCCAGTACGAACACGCCGGCTATCATGAACAGCTCCCTTCCGGAGAGCTTCCTGGAGTAAAACAGTACCCAGATGACCGCCAGGGGCAACACCAGTACGAACGCGGTCTTGTGGATGGTAAAGGCGATAGGCACGGCAAAGATGAGAAAAGAGAACGGGCGGTTGGCCCTTTCATGCAGGAACCTCATCAGAAGCCCGGCCGGCACCAGAAAAAAATGGAGCAGGAACGCGCCGGATATCATGCCCATGTGCGCCAGGAAGGAGTTCTCTCCCGCCCAGAAGTAAGCCAGTCCCAAAGCGGCGGCAGCAAGAGCGGGTCCCCTCCCGATCCCGAACTGGGAAAGTCCGAAGTACAGGGTCAAAGGCACGAGCAATATGCTTGCCACGAAGCAGACCTTGATCAGGCGGGCCAGGTTGGCATCCTCCGCCATTACCGCGGTCAGTTGCACCGGCAGGGCGGAGTTGAAAACAAAGTCGAGCGGATACCCGGCCATGAAGTAAGGGTCGTATCCCCAGAGCTTGCTGTCCGCCTCGTAGAACTCGCGCGCCGCGTAAGCCCAGTAGTACTGGGAGCAGAAGTCAACGTTCAAGACGGGCTTTTTGTTAACCAGGTCTTCCCGTGACTTGAAGGCCATAACCGCCATAAAGGCCTGGAAAACTACCAACCCCGCCAAAAGCAGGGCCACAAGCCGACCCGAAGTTTTATTTCCTGTCCCTTCTCTCAAAACCCTCTGTTCGCTCCTTGCTCTTGGGGAGAAAAGTCTTGCTGGGCCTTTCCCTTCATTTATAGGAAGCCTCGCGGCAGAGGCTATTCACCCGAAGTAATGCTGCATTCTCTTGTAGAACTGGTAGCGGAAAATAAGCTTGTCCAGGCTCGGCTCACGTACCAGATCGCGCAAAAGCTCCTTGAAGTTGTCCAGGAACACGCGGGGTCTTCTTTTGCTGAGTATCCGGGCCCTGCTGTCCAAAAGGTCCTGGTAAGAAAGCCCGGGAATCTTGATAGGCGGCTCTCCGGAGGAGGTCTTTTTCAAGTAGTAGTCCATCTCCGAGTAGTTGTCCACCTGGATCCGGCCCTCTCTCGCGCACTCATCGTAAAGCTCAGTGCCCAGAAGAGGAGTAAAGATGGAGATATGAACAGTGGAGGGGCGTAGCTCGGCCACCAGCTTCTCGGTCTCCTGTAAAGTCTCCTGAGTCTCCTCCGGCGCACCTAAAAGAACGTAAGCGTGGGTGCGAAAGCCGAACCTCTTGCAGATGCGGAAGGCTTCCCGCGCCTGCTCCACGGTGGTCCCCTTGCCTATCGAGTCCAGGATTTTCTGGGAACCGGACTCGATGCCGAAAAGCACGTAATAGACCCCCATCTCTTTCAAGGTCCGCGCCTTGTCCTCTGAAAAGGTGTCAACCCGGGAGTTCACCACATAGCGGAAACCTTGTATAAGACCCTTCTCTGACAATGCCTTACGGATGCCCTCCATCCACTTGCCGCTTATGGTGAAGGTATCGTCGTGAAAAAAGAAATCGAAGAGCCCATAGCGTTTATGGAAATGCTCGATCTCTTCCGCCACCCTCTGCGGGCTCTGGTAGCGGACCTTCTTGCCGAACATCTTTTCAAGGGTCGGCTGGCAGAACCGGCACCGGTAGGGACATCCGCGGGTGGCATGCAGGTTGATGGCCCGGGCTCGGAGATACTGGTCGTTCACGTCCAGAAGCTCCCGGTCGGGAACGGGTATGGAGTCCAGGTCTTCTACCGGCTCGGCCGGTCCGGAAAATACCGCCGCGCCGTCTTGCCGAAAGACAATGCCGGGTATGCCGGAGACGTCTTCTCCGTCGGAAAGCGCCTTGATCAGAGCGGGGAAGGATTTCTCGGCTTCGCCGGTCACCGCGTAATCGAGCTCGGGCAGGTCGGCCATGGTCTGCTCGGGGGCGATGGTGGGGTGTGGCCCGCCCATCACGGTGTAAGCCGGGAGCGACTTGGCCTCCCGCACCACCTCCCGCGCGTTAGCGTAAAAGTCGGTTAAACAGGAGACACCCACCAGGTCGGGTTTTATCCTGCGGAGCTCTTCCAGCACCCGCTCCAAGGAAGGATCGAAGCTTGCGTCCAGGCAATGGACATCGTGGCCTGAGTCGCGGAGTATGGTGCCCAGGGTGATGGCCCCCAACGGAGGCCACATCCCGTGGACCTGTTCTTTTAATCGAGGGAATACAATAGCAGTTTTCATCAGGCTTATCCGGTCCTCTGTTTAAACTTTAACACAGGCCGGCGGTGCTTCAAAAGCATAAACGCTCGTGGCTTTTCACGGCTCGGAAATGCCGGAGGCGATGATGGATTCTTCGAAAAACAAAATCTGCTTTTGCGTTGTGCTCCTTTATACTGGCTGAGCTCACGGCATTAGACAGAAATTTGCAGGTGACAAAAACGGCATTCCGGCAGTAACGGATCAATCGGCGCGCTTAAGCTCTACTGTGCCCTGATGTCCTTCCGGGTCCTTCATCTTGAGGGTCTTTCCTACAAGCTCGATGTTGAACTTCATCTGTTTCTCTCCAACCTCGACCAGCAGTGTGGACTTATCCACCCGCTTGTACTCCCCCTCGAATGTGCGTCCCTTCTCCGTGTTCGTGAAAGTCCCGTCTTTTCTGAACTCGATCTTTAACTCTTCTTTTTCGTTCACCCACTTGCCGGTAATGCCCTTGTCATTTCCACTGGTGCAGGCAACCAGCAAAGCGGCTCCAATAATGACAAAAAAGATGCGGGAAAATTTCATAAGGCCATCCTCCCCGAGAGATCAAGAATGCTGTCATGATAGCACAGCCGGAGCCTCCTTTCATTTTTGATATTTTACCGCCTTGGCGATATGATGATTATATGGAAGAGGAGCAAAAGCATTGTGAAAGGTGCGAAAGCCGGCTTGATCCCGAGTCCGGACTGTGTCCCCAGTGCGACGAGCCGGCGCCGAAATGGATGGTCTGGCTGGTGTATGCTCTTACCGCCCTGTTCGTGCTCGGGCTGGTCTACCGGCTGATCTGGCCCGGCTAAACTTTCCGCTTCGGCACCATGGTCAACTCTTTTCTCATAGTACTGATGTGCCTGGCCGCCTTCGGGCTGGCTTATTTCGTCTACTCCCGGTTTCTGGCCCGAAGGATATTTCAGCTTGACCCCAAACTGGCCACGCCTTCCCACCGGTTCGAGGACGGGCTCGACTATGTTCCCGCCAACCGGTTCGTGCTCTTCGGGACGACCAACCAGCTTCTGGCCGGGCTCGCCGTGCTGGCGCTTACATTGTGGCTCTGCGTGGAAACCGTTTTGAGCTTCAAACGGGAGAGGTCTCGGGCCTGACGCCTTAGCCTTTTTTCGTAACCACCTTTGCCCATTCCTTCATGATGCCGGGCCAGGCCGCGGGGTTCCAGAAGATGGTGTTGGACAGAAAGCACTGGTGGTAACAGGTACAACGGCTCTCCAGTATCTCTCTTCTTATCCGCCTTGCCCGCTCGGAGGTCCATACCGCGGGAAGATCATGTCCGCTCTCGCGCACGTTGCCCATTGGCTCCTCCCAAAGCTCGCAGGGGTAGACGTCCCCTTCGGGAAGCAGCACTCCGGCTACCCGGCCGGCCTCGCAGGGAAGGTGATAGGTCCCGTGGCAATAGATGTCCAGGGCCATCCTGTGGAGCACGATGTCCTTGGCGTGGAGGAGTCGGCTGAAAAATTGGTAGCCCGAAATCCTGCCGCTCCGGGCGTCTTTCTCCATGACCGTAAAAAGCGTCTCCACCTCTCGCGGGTCCAGATCGCGGCCGCCTTCCTCCCTCGGGACACCCCGGGTCAGGATCACGTTTATCATGTCCGGACAAAGATCGTCGCGGACATGGTGATAAGTCTCCAGGAGACGGCCGCGGTTGAAGCCGCTGGCTGTGATGTCCACCAAGAGCGTGAGACGCGGGTTTGCGTCTTTCAAGGTTTTCAGCCGCGAGATGGTCTCGTTGGTGCGATCGTAGAAACCTTCCACTCCCCGGATGTAATCGTTAAGCTCGCGGGGGCCTTCAACGGGCAGTCCCACGGTCAGGTTCGAGCCGGTACACATCTTAAGAATCTCCTTTGCGCCCGCTTCCGCCCGCTCGGGATGGAACCCCGAGGTCGCGATCCCGATGTGATATAGCTGGTTCTTCCGGTAAAAAATCTTTACGAGGTCAGTGAAGTCTTCCCTCAGGAATGGCTCGCCTCCGGTAAAGGTCACCTGCAGAAGCGGGCCCATGGAGCCGGCCACCTTTTCCACTTCTTCGGGCGTGAGGACTGCCTCTTCCTGGTTTATGTGCTCCCAGTAAAAACAATGCCGGCAGCGGCCCATGCACCGCGAGGTCACGAAAAAGATAAGGTAGGCGGGATGTGGTATCTCGCCTTTCCCGAAAAGCTTCAAAAAAGATGTCGCCGTCTTTAAATCCACCCGGGCCTCCCAAAGGTGTCCCTGCCCAGCATGAAACCGATAAAGCCCATCACTCCGCCGGCCAGGATGACAATAAACTGGAGCCAGTGCAAAGGAATGGAGAGCAAAAGGTCTCCCCGTCCCAGCGTTCTTAAAAGGCAGGAGTAGTAAGGCGCATTTATGAGCGCCAGCGCACAGATCACCAGAAGCGCGAGCACTATCGCGAGAGGATAAAAAAATCCTGTTGCCAGCAGCACGGCAAGGACGGAGGCCAGAAGCGAAGTGGCGATGTTCCTTTTGCCTGCGAAGCCGGGCGCAAGAGAGGGGAGCCTGCCGGCCAGACGGAGCTTGGTGCCGAGCACCGCTTTCTTGTAGTCGTTTGCCAGCATACTTTTTAACGAAAAGGCGTGGGCGTGCTCCCCCTCCACTTCCGGGAGATACGCTATGCGGCAGCCGAAGTGATAAAGGGCCTTGCCGAGCTCCATGTCCTCGGCGCTCGCGCCTTGATAGCGCTCGTCAAACCCTCCCGCTTTCTGGAACGCGCTTTTCTTTATCGCTCCCAGCGCTCCCCAGAACCAGTCTATCTCGGGCGGAGAAAGGTCGTGATGGTAGCGGGTGAAAGCGTTATGATAGGCGTTCAGAAAGCCGGGCACAGCCGGGATTTCCGTGTACCTTCCCACTGCCGCGTCCAGAGATGGGTCCTCGGAAAAAGCCATCCTGATGTTGTAGAGCGCCCGCGAATCCAGGAGCACGTCCGCGTCCACGAAAACCAGCAGATCGGCGGAAGCCTCGAGGGCGCCCCGGTTCCGGGCCGCGGCAGCCCCCTGGTTTTCCTCCAGCTTTACAAGCCGGTCAACAACAGCCTCCACTGCATCTGCGCTTTTATCTCCTGAACCGTCGTCAACAACTATGAGCTCAATGCTCTCCTTTGAGACTCCTTCCTGGTCGCGGATGGATTTTACACACTTCAGCAGCGACTCTCCCGCGTTGAAAGCGGGCACGATAACGCTGAGCTCCGGACCGTGGCTCTCGCTATTCATCTTTCCCGCTCCGGGCCGGACCTTTTTCTTTCCTTTCCAGCACCACTATCTCCACGTCGTGCTCCGGGTCCAGGCTCGCGTAATAGGTGCGGTTAAAGTAATCCGGCCGGTACCTTTTTACCACCCGGTAGCCCTTTTGCTCCTTCATGAAGGTGTCGAGGTAAGGCGCGACCCAGCTTTCCCGGTACACCTTGCGGAAGCCGCCCACCAGCCACCCGTCAATAACAAGCACCTCGGGCCGGAAAGGATATGACTGGCACAGACCCGCTCCTGCGCCGGGAAAAGCGCCGTTTATGTAAAGAGCGTTCCTGTCTTGCTCCAACATTTCGCATTCCACGTCCTGCGGGTTTACAAGCTCGTGCGGCCATACTGAGAGCCTGCGGCCCGGCCCCAGCGCCGCGCCCGGCTCGTACACCGAGACCATGAGAAGGTCGTCTTCCTCTTCCACCCGCTCCGCGATCCATCCGCCCAGGTTATTATACTCCTCGTAAAACATGGACCGGAAAGAGTCCACCCGCAAAACCGTGGTTGCAAGTATGATAAGAAACAACACCGCCGCGGAAAAACGCCATCGCCTTTTTTTGCTGCCCCAAAGGTCCCGCACTCCGTCCAGGGTGATCAGTATCCCCAGCGGCACCACGTTCAGAAAAAGGTAGTAAGGGAACGAGCCGCCGCCCGGGCCGCCGGACTGGGACGCAAATATGTAGATAAACCAGATGAAGTTGAGCTGGATATACGGGTCAACCAGGGCATATTTGCGCACGTGGTGTACAAGCGAGCCCGCCATGAACCAGAAGAGGGGCAGTCCGAACACGAACGGGAGCACGATAGTTATCAGGTAGTAGTACCTGTCCAGCCACCACACGTGTGGATCGGTATGATAGGTGCTGATGATCTCGGCCTGCTTGTAGAGCCAGCCCGCGGTTACCAGGGTGTCCTGGAACCGGATAAAAGTGTAAGGCGAACCGATAAAAGCGGCGGCAAACACC
>JAWOBU010000120.1:0-32565 GCA_046484135.1 bacterium | reverse complement strand
CCCATGGACTCGCCGAACATGGCCACGTCCGCTTCCGATCCTTCCACCTGGATCATTCCCATGTTGATGCCGGTCATGGCGTCTATCTTTCCCTCGATCAGCTTTTTCAAGGCCACGTCGGTCATCTTGACCACTGCGGTGGCGTCCGGCTCTTTGCCCTGCTTGATCTCGATCAGGCCGTTATCAATCACAAAGGTTGCCGCCCCCGAGGTTTTTCCGTAGATTTCATAGGCCACCTTTGCCTTCCAGTTGCCCGCTTTCTCGGGATTGAACCTGCCGGCCATGGCTTTCCACACAAAGTCGAGCGGGACCTCGTCCACCTTCTCGTCCATGCGGAAGATCCCTTCGCCGTCCCGGAGCTTCCTCTTCAGGGCCTTGCCGATGGCGCTGGCCGGAATGCCCAGCACGAACTCGACCTCTTTGGGGACCTTGAACTCGGCAAGGTTGTTCTCGCAGTGCTCGAGTATCTCATCCTCGGAAAGCTCGGTGCCGATCTTGGGAACCACAAAAGCTTTGACATCTTCGCCGGACATCTCATCGGGGACCCCGATAACCGCCACGTCGTGCACGTTGGGTATCTGGCTGATCACGTCCTCGATCTCCTTGGGATAGATGTTCTCGCCGCCCTTGATGATCATGTCCTTCTCCCGGTCAACCACGAAGAAGAAACCGTCCTCGTCCATCTTGCCCATGTCCCCGGTATGGAGCCAGCCGTCCTTCAGGGTCTCTTTGGTCTCTTCATCCTTGCCGTAATACTGCTGCATGACCGACGGTCCCCGGATCACGATCTCGCCCACCTCGCCGGGGCCGAGCAGGTTCCCTTCCGGGTCCATAATGGCGACCTCCTGGCCCTCCAGGGCCTGGCCGATGGAGCCCACCTTCTTCTTGCCGCCCCGACGATGCAGGGTGCTCGCCACCGTGGCCTCGGTCAGGCCGTAGCCTTCCAGTATCTCGATCCCGAACTCCTTCTCGAACTGGTTGATGGTCTCGACCGGCATGGGAGCGGCCCCGCAGATGCCGAACCGGAGCGAGCTCAGGTCGTGCTGCTTGACCGTGTCCTTGGCCTCGAGCAGTATCTTGTAGACCTTGGGCACCGCGGAGAAGAACTCGGGCCTCTCCGCCTCCACCGTGGGTCCGAACTCCTTGACGCTGAACTTTTTCAAGAGCGCCACCTTGAGGCCCCGGTTGACAGCGCTGATCAGGCTCATCATGGCGTTCACGTGGAAAAGCGGCAGGAAGATGAGCGCGACTCGCTGGATGCTCTCGTCGTCCTCCCCTTCCGCGGTCAGGGCGTTTCTGAGGCCCCGCATGGTGTGGACCACGTTGCCGTGGGTCAGAAGCGCGCCCTTGGGCTTGCCGGTGGTGCCGGAAGTGTAGAAGATAAAGGACAGGTCGTCCTCTGATATGTCCACGGGCTCGAGCTCGGCGCTTTCTTCCTTTACCAGGTCCTCATACTTCAGGTTGCCTTCGGAAACCTCATCGCCGATCTCGATCACGTTCTTCACGTGCTCGAACCGGTCCCGGACCGCGGCCACCACGTTTATGAGCGCGCTCTCGGTTATGATGGCCACACCCTGGGAGTCGTTCACCTGGTAGAGAAGCTCCTCCGGCCGGAGCTGCACGTTCACCGGCCCGGCCACCGCTCCGATCTTCAGGCAGGCGAAGCAGGCGACCAGATGCTCGGGCCGGTTGTTGAGATACACGTACACCACCTGTCCCTTCTTCACTCCCAGCTTGATAAGGGCGTTGGCCAGCCGGTTCACCCTCTCGTCAAACTCCTTGTAGGTGATGTGCTCGCCGTAAAAGGCAAGGTACACCCAGTCCGGAGTCTCCGCCACCCTTTGCTCCAGCATTTCCCTTAAGTTCCTCGCTTCCATTTTTTCCCTCCTGTGATCAGTTGTACACGGATAAACCTTTTTGCCGTCTTTTGTTTCGTCCCTGATTCTTCTATCAAATTTAGAGCCTGTTGTCCAGTAAAAAAGGGGCGGGTTCGCCTGACAAAGGCCAAGGCCGGAGAGAGAACGCGAACGCAAAGCGACACGCCGGGTTTAGAGGGGTATTAAGATAAGCCGGGGAAAAAGGAGTTTCTTATCTTTATTCCAGTGCTGTGTCAATCGTTTTTCGTCGCTTAAAATCTATTTTCCCGTGCGAGCGACGAAAGTCGCGACTAAAGTCGCTCGCACATTATGCGTCGGTTTAAGCTTAACAAGACAAAAGCCGAATCCTTCTTTTATGGTTCGGCAAACGCGTTTTTCATGAGGCAGAAGACCTCGGTGTTCTGCATGTGGTTTTTGACCGCGGAGGCGTTGGGCCCGCGGGCGTAGATGGGGACCCGCTGAGAGCTGTGTCCGGCGTATCCGGGAACCAGGGCGGTAGTCCACCACACCTTGATCTCGTCTCCTTTCCGGTAGTCCTTGGGCCAGACCCTTATGCCGCCGGTTTCGTGGTCAGCGGTGATGATAACCAGTGTGTCGGGATGTTCCTCCTGCCAGTCCAGGACCATGTTCACGGTCTTGTCGAACTCCTTCATCTGTCCGAGCAGCTTGTCCATGGACACCTTGTGGCAGGCATGGTCTATGTGTGCTCCTTCGATCATGAGGAACATGCCGCGCTCGTCCTTCTCCAGGACCTCGAGGGCCTTTTGCGCCATCTCCGAGAGGTGTGGTTCATTGTGCTCGGGCTTCCAGTCAACCTCGAAACGAAGCGAGCCGCCCTTGAAGATGCCCATGAGCTTGCGGGTAACAGCCGGGTCCACTGCTTTGAGCTCGTCCCTCGTGCGAACCACCTTGTAACCCATGCCTCGAGCGCGCTCCATCTGGTTTCCCACTTCATCGTTGCCGCTAAACTCGTTGGCCCCTCCGCCCAGCATCACGTCCACCTCGTGGCTTACCATCTGTCGCGCTATGTCGAATGACTTCGAGCGCGACGGAGAATGGGCGGCAAAGACCGCTGGGGTCGCGTCCCACAGGTTGGTGTTGGTCACCAGGCCGGTGGCCTTGTAGTCCTGAACGTGTTCGAGGATGGTCTTGTAATGTTTCTCTCTTTTATGGTCCATGGAAATGGTGGTGGTCATGGCCTTATGGCCGGTGGCCATGGCGCTCCCGGACGCGGCGCTGTCTGTGATGCCGTACATGGCGCAGGTGGTTACCTGGCCGCGATGAGGAAGCTTCTCCCATTTAAGCGGATGCTCCGGGCCTTGCAAGTATACCCGGCCGGCGTAAACCTGGCCGATGCCCATGCCGTCGCCGATAAGAAGGATCACGTTTTCCGCGCTGCCTGCTCCTTTGCCCACAAACTCAGAACAGTCCGCTTTTTCATAAGATTGCAAAAGGCAGGCGTCCTGCCTGATGTCTTTGGGATTAAAAGCGGTGAGAAGGAAAAGGCTCGTAATGATGAGAACAGAGCTTAAAAGACGTTTAGGATATGACTTCATGGCAGGCCTCCTTACCAGTCACAGGATCATGTCTTTCCGGCAAAACCCGAACTACTTTGTTCGGATTATATCATATCTTTTATCTTTTCCTAACCCGTTTTTTATGGACGGCTGTGAGTGCACTCAGATCGGGGCTTTTGGCATTGACACCCTCCGGTCGCGTGTTAGAATAGCTTTTCGCAAAGGCGTGAGGGAGCTTTTCCGGGCGGGTTTCAAAGACGGTTTTTCAAGCGGTTTATGGCGCGCGTACATGTATTACAAGATCGCGACTAAAGCCGCTCGCACTTGCTTCAAATCGCGGCTTCTGCCGCTCGCACCTGCAAGTCATTTTTCAGAGGGGGCGCTTGAGGGCGGAGAGTTCATGTTCGATCCGGAGAAATTGAAGAGCGACGAGAGTCTTTCCATCCGGGAGAAGATGGAGCGGCTGGAGCACGGGATACTCTCGTCTTCGGCCTCGAAGAGCGACCAGTCGCGGGGCCGGGAGAAGCCGGAGCGCGAGTGCCACGTGCGTCCGGCTTTTCAGCACGACCGGGACCGGATCATCCATTGCAAGGCTTTCCGTCGGTTGAAGCACAAGACCCAGGTGTTCCTTGCTCCGCGTGGCGACCACTACCGCACGCGACTTACGCACACCATCGAGGTCAGCCAGATCGCTCGTACCATCTCCAAGGCGCTTTACTTGAACGAGGAGTTGACCGAGGCCATAGCCCTTGGTCATGACCTGGGGCACACCCCTTTCGGCCACGCGGGTGAGTTCGCGTTGCAGGAGGTGGTGGAAGACGGCTTCAACCACTGGGAGCAGAGCCTCCGGGTGGTTGATCGTCTTGCCATGGGCGGCCGTGGTCTCAACCTGACCTGGGAGGTCCGGGACGGCATCTTGAAACATTCCAAGGGCCGCGACTACGCCATAGTGGGAGACGAGGCCTCTGATTTTCCCTCCACCATGGAGGGCAAGGTTGTCCGGGCGGCGGACGTGGTCGCTTATACCACCCACGACCTGCAGGACGCCATTGAATCGGGTCTTATCACTACCACGGACGTTCCGAAAGAGTGTTTGAAGGTCCTGGGAGAGACCACTTCGCAGCGGATCAACACCATGGTTTCCGACCTGATCTACGAGACCGCGGGTGCGGGAAAGTCTTACCTCATGATGTCCCCTCCCGTTCTTGAGGGGCTGGAGAAGCTCCGCGCTTTCCTGTTCGAGACGGTGTACTTCAGCGAGCCGGTGCAGGCGGAGTTCAAAAAGTCGCGGCACGTCATCCACCAGCTTTATCACTATTACATGGACAACCCCGAGGTTTTACTTTCGCACACCGGCAAGAGCGAGCTTGGTTACGGCCTTTCCCGGGAGGTTACCGATTTCATAGCGGGCATGAGCGACAGCTACGCGCTCCACATCTGGGACGAGCTCTTCCGCCCCAAGCCCTGGAGCTGGTGATGGAGAGGGAACGCAGGCGGGAGCATTATTGCGCTGCGCTTTGCCGCACGGTCGAGGTGGTCAAGGTTTACGCGATTGACGGCTGCGGCGCCTGCGGCGTCTCTTCCGGCCTTTCTTCGCTTTACTGCAGCGGCGAGCTCGAGTGCAGGCGTAAGGGGTTATATAAGAAATGCGGGCTCGCTTTCGAGTACGGGGATTTATCCGGCTCGAGCGGGGCATGATTCATGTCGTTTGTCTTGGGATTGAGCCGGCGAGTGTTTAAACGGCGAAGCTGTCGCGACTGAAGTCGCTCGCACCTGACCGGAGTTTTAAAATGAGTGATCTCGTCGAGTTCAAACACTTCCCGCTGGAAGAGGAGTTCGAGGCCATCGGCGGCAGGTACCGGTTCCTGAAAGAAGAGGTGCTGGAGTACGGGGGCCGGGAGGTTTTGTATCTATTGGGCGCCGCGCTTTTCGACACCACCTGCTGCGGCACCGGAGGATGCGGTTACGTGCTGGTGCCCGGCTACCTGGTGGAGAAGCACTCCCGGCAGGACGGGTCCGGAAACACAACGTCGCTGGTCGAGCCGATAAGGTCGGACAAAGAACAGGACGAGATCAGAAAGGAGCTTCTGGCGCGGGAACAGGTAAACCAGGTCAACTTTTTGTAAGCCTGCCACAGCAATGAGTCCCGGCAGCTACGATCACGAGCGGGAGCTCCTTCCCGCCGCAAGAACCCGGAATTTTTCAAAAGCATCCGGCGGCTCTATCGGTGCCAAGTAATCGCGGCTCCCGCCGCTCGCACCATTTTTCAACAAATTCACTCATATATCTGCAACTGATGTTTTTTGCCCCCTTGCGGTCATTCCTTTATACCTTCCGGAAAGAACTTTTATTAAAAAATTTTAATTATTGCCTTGACAAATGTAATGAAACGGCTATTCTATGGATAAGAAGCTAATAAAAGGCGGGTGGCAGGCTCATAATTATTTTTAATCAGGCCACTACCCGGGCGGATGGGAGATTAGAATTTGATTAAAGGAGAGGAAGAACGGATCGGAAGTAAGGACGGGTTCCGGAAAGGAGTTTAGAGATGACGCAAGGACACGTAAAATGGTTCAACGACTCGAAGGGATTTGGTTTCATCGAGCAGGAGACGGGCGAGGACATCTTCGTTCATTTCTCCGCCATCGAGGGAGAAGGTTACAAGTCTTTGAACGACGGGCAGGTAGTAGAGTTCGAGTACATTGATACTCCCAAAGGACTGCAAGCCACCAAGGTCAATAAGAGATAGTCTCTGCCATCCAAACCGCATCTGAAGCGAGAAACTCCGGCCCGCTCGGAAGGAGAGGGTCGGGGTTTTTTTGTCTGCTGATCCTTTTGCAAAAAGAGCGAAGAAAAGGTGGGAGAGACCTCCAGGTCTCGATGATCGCGAGCTGGAGCTCGCTCCCACCATCCAAAGCCTTCCTTGCCATCTCGATAATCAGACTTTTGCAAGAGGCTCTGCTGTAAAAGATTTGCCGAATTATGAGAGGACTTCATTGCGCTTGGCGGTCTTGGAGATTTCCTGTTCCCTCAAGGCCTCGAGGTCCCCCCGGAGGGCCGAGTCCACTGCGTAGTAGGTTGCAGTACCGGCGCACTTGGAAGGCTGGATCACGAAGTCTGCTCCGGCTTCGTAGAGCGCCAGGGTATGGCTCGGCATCTCCGCGGTGAGAAACACTTTGGCTTTGGGGCAGTGTTGTCGGATAAGGCTGATTATTTTTTGATTGGAGGTCCCTTTCAAAATAGGGTCGGGAACAGTGCTCAAGACGATCTCCGCCTCGCTGATCTCCGAATGGTGGAGCGTGTCCAGGTGGCTGATGTCGCCGTAGATGCAGGTCACGCCCATGGCGTCCAGCCGCTTTTTAACCTGGGGATTGAAATCTACCACCTTTATCTTTTCGAGAAGCTCGGGCCGGTTTCCGGCCACGTCATCCAGGAAGGCGCTGGCGATGCGGAAGAAACCGAGGATGACGATGGAGTGTTCCGCTGATTCCACCCTTTCTTCTACTAGGGGAGAGAAGTCTTTCCACCCGATTTTTCTCAACATCCGGGCCAGGAAGTTCTGCAGTTCATGGTTGTAAATTATCGTGTAGGTGGAAGATATTGCCAGTATGGAGAACACCCAGATCAATTGCGAGAGGGTTGTCGACGTCACGTGTTCGTAGGTTATCCCCAGCGATACGATGACCAGAGAGAACTCGCTTATTTGGCTCAGGTTCAAGGCGGGAAGGAGGGATATGCGGTGGCCGCTTTTCATTATGGAGAGCAGTCCGAAGATGCCTACGACCCGGACGAAAAGCGCGATCAATACAACGGCGAGGGCCACGGCAATAATGTCCCAGGTGGGGACCGGTATCTGCATGCCCAGGGCCACAAAGAACAAAGTGATGAAGAAGTCTCTCAAGCTCAAAACCTTGGCGTTGACATCCAGGTTGTAGGGG
Source organism: bacterium (assembly GCA_046484135.1). GTDB lineage: Bacteria > RBG-13-61-14 > RBG-13-61-14 > RBG-13-61-14 > DATKZS01 > CAYQTK01. The sequence goes on along the minus strand of JAWOBU010000120.1, from coordinate 25,233 downwards.
AAGGTGGCCAGGGAGACCCCTGCTATCAAGGCCCCCATTTCCATTGACAGGCCCACCATGGGATGTGCTGCGACCAGGCTCACCAGAAAGCACCATCCCAGCGAGATAACAAGCATGAGTTCGGGAAGTTTGGCCGCGGTCTTGAAAATGCTGGGCAGGAGGAACTTGCTCAAGAGGAGCGCTCCCAGGACCAGCATTACGCCGGAGCCGAAGGTCCGGAGCAGTCCGACCAGGTTGGGGTCGGAGAGACTGGGCTGGACCGCCAGGACTATGATGGCCCAGATGTCCTGGAAAATCAGGATGCCCAGGGTGATGCGTCCCGCCAGGGTGTCGAGTTCGAACTTCTCGTAGAGGAGCTTGACGACTATCATGGTGCTGCTGATCGAGATGGCCGCTGCCACGTAAATCCTGGAGAAAGAGCCGGGTTCGAGGGCAAGCCCGAACTTTTCCATGCCGGAAAGCAGAAGATAACCGAGCCCCAGGCAGAGGGGGAACTGAAGGAGACCTGTAACAATGACTTGTTTGCCGGAGGCCAGCATCTTTTTCAGATCAATCTCGAGACCGATCATGAAAAGGAGAAGGATAAGGCCGATCTCTGCGATGGTAATGATTTCAGAGTGGTCCTCGATCAGGCTCAAACCGATGGGACCAATAATAACACCGGCCAGGATGTGGCCGAGGATCAGGGGCTGGCGCAGGAACTTCATAAGCAGACCCAAACCACTGGCGGCCACCACGCATATCCCGATGTTGAGTATTACCTGATGACCTCCATCCCCTTCTCCAGCTAAAGCTGTCAGCGGAATGAAAAAGACGGAAATCGCGAGTGTAAGGATCGTCCCCCTGCTGATTCTCAATTTATTCTCTCCCTGCCAATAAGCCGGTTCTGCCTCAGCTCCGTCTTGGGGGCGGTAAGCCGAGACCCCACCCTTCCAAAGATCAAGAAATGATACAATATTACGATATTTTGACGGAAATTCCAATTCCCGATGACCGGCCCGGGAACTCGACCCGTGGCCGGCGCTTGTCGCGAAATAAAAATTAGGGCGCTCGCAAGAATCTGTGGGTGGGATATAAGCTGTTGCCTCCCTGCATCCTTGGATTTTGTCAGGCATTACTCCGGTGGCCCATAGCATTAAAGGTTCTACGTATTTTAGTGTGGGTGGACAGAAAAAGATGCGTTTATCGCTTTCAGGGCTTCCAGCCTGCCTGTGCGTTCCCCACTCAGACAGGCACGCAGACAGGGCAGACAGGCGGGGACAGGGAAAAGACCGGAACTGGCCCGGCCTCTCCCCGCCGGCAGCCGAGAATGCGGAAAACGCAAAACAGCCTTTATAATCATAAGTAACAATGTCAATCCTAATGGGCCACCGGAGTCATGCCTCCAAAATCCCTGGGGGGCTGGGGACAATCCCTGGGGGGCTGGGGACTGGTCCCCCGACTTGTTGAAAGCTCATGTTGTCAAGATAATTGGTTACTGAGAAGTCTACTTCATCCACAGATTTTCATCAGGAGCCAAAAATTTAAAGACTTTCCGCTGTCGTCGGGGATTGCTGAGGTCTGGCTTTTGCTTTGTCCACCGGCAGGATTACTTGCCGCTTTGACTTGTCAGCGAGAGGGGAATCGGAGAATTATAAGGAAAGGCTGCCCTGCCCCCTGAAACTGCGACATATCATGGAGGGCGATACTGGATTCGAACCAGCGACCCCTAGCTCCGGAGGCTAGTGCTCTATCCACTGAGCTAATCGCCCTTTTATTTTTACCTCGCGACTGAAAGTCGCTCGCACAATATGTTTCTCTTTACGCTTGACAGGAAGTTAGTATAGTTTTCCGCCTATGGCATGTCAAGGCCGGTCCGGGGCTTCGGCCTCCGGGGGCTTGGCTGCCGCGGTGGTTTCTTTTACCTCGGGCTCCGGCTGTACCACGGTTTGCCATATCACGATGAACTCGCCGTCCATTACGGTGAAAAGATACACCGGCTTTCTCCACTTGCCGTTTCTGTCCACCGTGATGGTCCCGGTAACCCCGGGCAGGTCTTTCACGTTGTCCAGGGCCTTCTTCAACTGGATGCGGTCGCGGACGCGGTAGTTTTCAATCAGGTGCATAAGTACGTCCACTGCCTCGAAGGCCCTTATTTCCATCATGGCCGGCTCGTGGTCGTACTGGTCCCGGAAGTTCTTTTGGAACTGTTTGAAAAGCGGCCTTTCCTCCTCGGGGGCCATAACGTCGGTGAACAGGGCGTTCTCCACGTCTTCGGGCTGGGTCTTTTGGAGCAGCTCCTGCCGGTGCCAACTGCTCATTCCCATAAGGGTCACACCGCTCAGTAAGTAATACCTGACCTGGGGAGCGATCATGGCGACCCTTTCGTGGTAATCGGGGATGAAGAGCCCCTTGATGCCCTGCTTACGCAGGGACCGGATTTCCTTTTTGAAGTCGGTGGTCTTGAGATTGTACCCCGTGGAGTCTACGATCTCGGCGTCCCGCTTTTGCGCTTCCTTGGAAAAGATGGACAGGTACTCCCTGCCGAAGTCTATGTCGGGGTAGAGGACCCCGAACTTTTTTATCTCCAGGTTTTCCACCGAGTGTTCGAGCAGAACCTTCACCTCTTCGGTCTTGGTAAGATGATTCTGGTAGACCCACTCTCCCACCCCGACCATGTCTTCGCCCGAGCTTAAAGATATATAAGGCACCGAAAGCTCTTGCGCCACCCGGGCCGCCCGAAAGGCCCTGCTCTTTAAAAGAGGGCCTGCAATGGCCACCACTTCATCCTCTTTAACAAGCTCGTCCACCAGCGCTTCCACGCTGTTGCCGTCCCGGCCGGTGTCTTTTATGACAAGCTCCGGGTTCCACTTGATTCCGCCGGCGTCGAACACGTGGGCGGCCATTATTGCCCCTTGCAGCGCCTTCTCGCCGAGCCGGGAGAGCTTGCCGGAGAGGGGCAGTAAGAGCCCGATGCGATGGGGCTTGACGTGGACCCTGCGTTTTACGGTCTCCTTGAGTTCGACAAGCTCGTGGTAGTAGGGGCTGTCCGGATACTGGGTCTCGAACTTGACCAGCAGCTCCGAGGCCTCCTCGTAGTCCTGGTTCTCAAAAGAGGACCGGACCAGTTGAAGGAGGGCGAAGTCTCCCGGAAAGATGGAGGGGTACTCCTCCACCAGCTTCTGCCGGGAAGCGTCGTCCATCTTCTTAATCAAGTCCTCCGCGTTCTGGCGGGCCTCCCGGCGCATGTCCTCGGACTCGCCTCTCTTGATCTCGCGGGCGTACAGGCGGACCGCTTCCAGCTTGTCGTCCCGGTCCTCTGCGCACCGGGCCAGGAGCATGGTCATGTCGTCCCACCTTCTGCCCTTGGCCCGCGGGCGGTACTTTTCCAGGTAAGAAAGGGCGGAGTCGTAGTCGCCTTCCTTGTAGGCGCACCTCGCCATTCCCCACGCCGCCTCCGTCGCCTCGGCGCTCTCGGGAAACTTCTTCAGCACCTCTTTGAAGTACATGCGGGCGGCTTCGCAATCGTCCTGGTGGAAGTAGCATCTTCCGATCCGGAGAAGCACGTAGGGGGCCTCCTTGTCGCGGGGAAAGTCGGAATGAAACCGCTGATAGGCCTGGAGCGCCCGGGCGTAGTTACCTTCGGAAAAGGCCTGGTCGCCTTGTTTCAGGTCCATGCGCTTGGCCTGTTCCGCGGGCATGCGGCGGCCGTCCCTGACCACGCTCCGCTGGCAAAGAGACCCCATCAGCGAAACCACGGCTATCATTACCGCCAGAGTAAACGCAATCCGGGCTTTATAACTCATATACCTCTTCCTCCCGTGACTACATTATAACCGGAGCAGAGGAGATTTTCATTCATCCATGCCGGAGCCGGCCGCGGTTCAATCTCCCGCTTTTTTGAACTCGAAGACCTTGCAGTAGGTGGTGTCAACCACCGGCCGGAAAGCTTCCGGGTGCTCGCGCATCCATTCAAGCTCGATAGTGGCGGGCTTTACCTTGTCCGGGTCTTTCCTCTTGCCCCAGTGTACGTAGTCAATACCGTTTCGCTCCAGGTTTTTTATCCAGGCCTCGTAGCGCGGCTCGTCGAAGATGGTGTCGAGCCCGTGCCCCTCGAACTCGTGGTATGCCCGGCCGTTCACGCGGTTCCTGCTCACCCACCTGGGGGTTTTATCAAACCTTCTGCCGAAGTCGTAGTAGGGAAGGTACATCTTGGTAAAGGCAATGCGCGAGCCCGCCGGCGCTTTCCGGTCTATCCACTCCCAGGCGGGCGCCCAGTGGTCCATGCGCGGGTCTATCCTTTCAAAGTAGTGGTTGAAGCGGTTCGGGTAAAGTGCGGGCACGAGAGCGGCAATGATGAGCGCGACCGCTGTCGCTGCTTTCCGGGAGCGGGCCTTGAGAGGCCATTTTACGGTTATGCCGTCGGGCCACGGCCAGCGCCGGTTGAACCAGTACAGTGCGCATACCAGCGCCAGGGACCAGCATGATATGCCGTGCCTGATTCCCCGGTAGATAACGGCCAGGCCGGAGGTGGGGGACCAGGCCCCGGCGTAAGGGGTGTTAAGGTACAGTATCAAAGTAAGCCAGGTGAGCGCGGTCATGACATACACGCTTTTCGGAACGGGCGGCCGTCCCGGCAGGGTCCGGATGCGTTTTTCAAAGGGGGCCAGCAAAGCCACCGGCAGAGCTATGACCGTCCAGAACATGACGCCGGTGACAAGGCCGTCCGCAAGCCTCTCCACCGCCCAGGGCCGGTGGGCAAAGGTCGAGATCAAGGTGGTCTGGGAAAGGTCCTTTTTAAAAAAGAAGCTGCCTTCCGGAAAGAGTTCGATGCCGAACAGGGAGATACCTGCGGGGTAAAGGGGAGTTCCGGTGATAACCAGGTTCCTCAAGTACCAGTAGCCTCCGGCCGCGAGCATGAGTGCAACGGAAGCCAGCACAAGATATACGGCTGACCTCATTCCCCGCCGGAGAAGGAGCTCCAGACCGAACCCGCCGGCAATCAACAGGCCGCAGTAGCCGAGAGCGGAGTACTTGGTCCCCATGAGCAAACCCGCGGCCAGGCCGAACAGGACCAGCTCCGGCTTCCGGCTCTCTTTTTCGTATCTTAGCAGCATGAGACAGGCGAAAAGAAAGAGCGCGGCCAGGGGCACGTCCACGTGGGCCACCCAGGCCTGCTTGGACACTATGGCGGAATAAAGCAGAAACGGCATGGCCAGGGCGGCGTAGTTTCTTTTGACCCCCCACTCGCGAAGCATCTGTCTGGCGGAGAGCGCGAGCAGAAGGTGAAAAGGGAGGTTTCCGAGGTTCAACAGGAAGTCGTCGTGGATTGGCAGCACCAGCCACAGGTAGCCGGCTTCAATGGTCTGCGGGTAGTAGATGGGGCCGGTGTAGGGAGTGAGAAACGGGAGCAGTCCCCCTGTCTGCAAGGACTTGGCCATAAAAGGCAGATGATACTCGAGATCGTCAACCCCGGTGGGCGGAAAGAGTATCCCTTTAAAACCGAACCAGATGAAGTAGCCCGCAACCAGGAACAGGGAGATGCCCTCGAACCAGGTCAGGTCGCCCTCCCATGGTTTTATCGGCGCCTTGTCCTTCCGCGTAAGAAAAAAACATACGGAGGTTATAAGCACTATGCCCAGGCTGTAGAAAAGCCGGTTCAGCACACCGAAAGCACCCAGCACCACGATCAGAAGGTGTACCAGTGCGAGATAAATGAAAAGGGTAAAGAGAACCCGGGCAGGCAGAGAGTCTTCGGCAAAGAACTTACGGGCCAGTCGCCATGCGCTCCAGACCGCCATGGCGCAGAGCAGGATGAACAAGAGATAGCCGGGAAGTATAGGCCAGAGGTTTTGCATGATACTCAGAGCCGGCTCAAGCGTTTCCTCCCCCTATTCTCTGTAGAACTCGGTGCCGGTATGGCAGAACAGGCAGTTCCCGTGCCCCTGGGGGTCTTTTTTGAACTCCGGATCATTACCGATCATTCGGTGGCAGGTGAGGCACTTTCCGTGCATGACCTGGTAGTAGCCGGGGGCCATCCTTACTTGTTTCTTGTCCTTGTACTTTTCCATGCCGTTCATGTCTTCTTTATGGCACGAGTAGCAGGAGGGCGAGTTCTCCCGGGTTTTGGGTCTGTCCGGCTGGTGGCATTCATTGCAGGAGTCGTTGCCGCCCATGAGTTTTTTATGGTACTCGTGGTCGAAGATGTCGGTTTGCAGCCACATGTCCTGGTGGCAGTGGTAACACGATGATGCGTTGTCTTGAGGGAGGTCCAGGTGATGGCATCCGCGGCAGGAGTTGTCAAGGTCCGGATATGCCGCGGTCTTGTGCAGCTCGTGCGGGAACATGACCGCGATGTCGTTCCGGTTCCCGTCAAGCCGGAGCTTCTCTCTCTTCTCGTCCGCTCCCATGGCCGCGTTGACTTCCTGGCCCTGGAACTGGAAGTTTTTAAGTGCGGTGTCGCTGAAAAGCAGGATGGAAACCGGAATGGTTATAATAATGATAAGAGAGATGCGCACCGCTCCCGGGCTGGTGAACACGGCCAGAAGCTCGTCCCAGGTCCACTGAGGGGCCTTGTCCGCGTGCACCCCCTCGGTCTCCGGCACCGCGCACTCTTCCGGCGACTCGAAGATGTAAAACCGCTCCACCACGAAAAGGAAGATGATGCCCGCGGCAGCGAACACTCCCAGGCTGAAGAAGACCTCGCTCAAGGACGGAATATATACCGCGCCCGCGTCCCGGAAGTAGCCCATGATGCCTACGTTGAGCCGGTAGAGGACCACGCCTGCCACCGCAAAAGAGGTCGCCACAGTAAGGCCCTTGATTGACCTGCGCCAGCGCGGAACCGCGATGATTATCACGGGTATGAAAACCTCGATCAGGACCTCGGCCATGAAAAGGTAGCTCTCCCAGGTCCGTTCCACGAAAACGTAAGACCATTTGTCGTGAAGCGTAAAGTCAACCGAACGGATGATAAAGTAGATCACCACCGTAACCGCGGACGCGCCCGCCATGCCCGAGAGCATGGGCAGGTTCAGCTTCTTGTTGTAGAGCTTGCTCCAGATGATGGTGATGAGCACAATGGCTGCCATGCCTGACGCCACTGATGACACGAAGAACTCCGCTGGTATCCAGGTCGAGAACCAGATGGGATGGAGCCGGGTGGGAGACACCATGAACAAAGACCCCAGCGAAGAGTGGTGCAGGGTGGAAAGGGTTATGCCCAGGACCACGAAAGGCAGTGCAATCTCGTGCAGGAAGTGGGTGATCCTTTCGAAAGGCAGCCTTTCCGTAAGAATGGGGATGAGCTCGAGCCCGCTCACCGCCCAGTAGAGCATCACGCACATGGCGACCTCGAACAGGAACGAGTGAGGGTTCCACATGGTGGGGGTCAGCGGATGCCAAACCCGGTGGGGCAGTCCGATGTCCCACATCAGTGCGAAGCAGCTCGCGCCGTATCCGAGAAACGCCACCAGCACCGCGGCCCGGGCCAGGGGCCGGTACTTGTCGAGCCGGAAAATGTAGACCGCGCACGCCACTATGAACCCGCCGGTGGCGAGGCAGACGCCCGCCACCATGTTCAGGATTTTCCACATCCCCCAAGGGATGCCGTCGGTCAGGTTGGTGCTGGCACCCAGGCCGAAGAAGGTCCGGCCGATCATGGCGATCAAGCCGGCGATGGCTATGATCCACAGTACGTCCTTGACACGCTTCAGGGCGAATGACTGCTCCATTACTCGCCCTCCTTGTCGCCCCGGTCATCCGAGGGCTCGGTATGGCAGACTTCGTCGAAGCCCACGGCGTCGGTGTCGGACTCTCCCCGGTCCGGAGGCCCGGAAAGCTTCTGCCGCCTCCTTATGGCCCATACTCCGAACAGTCCTGCGAACACGGTAAAGAACTGCACCGGCGTTACCATGACCCATCTGTGGTTCATGTGGGGGATGGAATTTTTCTCGAGCTCCGCCACCGCCCGCTTTTTGAACTGCTCGGGGGTGGGGAACCCGAGCTCGGTCAAGGGCCGATTCTTGCCGGTCAGGTAAAGCACCGAGGTCCCCCCGAACTCGTGTTCGCCGTAGATATGGTCCAGGTACCGGTCCGGGTTCTCCCGGATGCGGCGGCGGGCCTCCTCGAGGAGCTCTTCCCGTTCGCCGAAGATGGTGGCCCCGGTGGGACAGGCTGCCACGCAGGCGGGAACGTCCCCCTCCACGCGGCATTCCTCATTCATCTTGCATTTGCTGATATAAGGGAGAGGCTCGGACCATTCATAGCGCGGGATGCTGAAAGGGCAGGCGATCATGCAGTAGCGGCAACCGATGCACTTGTGAGCGTCGTAGATCACCGGCCCGTCCTCGCGTTTGTAAAAAGCCCCCACCAGGCAGGCGGAGGCGCAGGTCGGGTCCAGGCAATGCAGGCACTGCTTTCTGGCCTTGACCTCGCCGTTGTGAAGCGGCAGGATCGAGGTCAGCCTCCGGCCCGACAGCCCGTCTTTCCGGTGGTTCTTGGCGGGCAGGTCGGTGGGAAGGTCGTTTACGTTCGCGCAGGCTTCGACGCACCGCTCGCATCCGATGCACTTGGTTACATCGGTGAGGATGCCTTTCATTGTCGCCTTTTTATCGGGCTTGGCGCCGCTCATTCCGGACACTCCTTTTTATCTGATTCCAGGCTACTGCTTAACATGGCATTCTTCGCATTTTATCGGCCCTGAGCCCATCCTGCGGTGGCATTCTATGCAGGAGGCATGCACGGCCTCCCCCAGAGGCGGAGCGTCCATCTCCATCATCTGTCCTCCCGCCATCTGTCCCTGTTCCTCGCTCAAAGGATGGCAGTTGGCGCAAGGCTGCGGCTCGATGAGCTCGGGCGGACAGTCGGGCAGGTCCTCGCATATCACCGGTAAGCCCTGCTCGACAATGGTGTTGTGATGGCATTCCCGGCAGGAGAAGTTCATGTTCTCCGCGTGCCTTCGATGGTCCCACCATACCGGGCCCTCTTTTCCGTCCCAGAACATGAGCCCTAACTGCGGGTTCTCGCTGTGGCATCTCATGCAGTCGGTTTCCGGGTCCGGCCCGGCGCCTTTTTGGCGGTGGCACTCGCCGCAGTTCTGGTGCATGGCGTTTTCCAGAGTCCCGGCCTCGGAAAAGTCCTCTTTGCCGTGGCACCTGTCGCAGGCCAGTTGAAGCGACTCTTCTCTTCCAGCGGTGTGATGGCACTTGTTGCAGGTCCAGGGAGTGAAGGTGTTGTGCCGGGTATGGCTCCATAGTACCGTTCCCATGGTGGACCCTTCCAGGAAGGATGGCGACCGGCTGTGGCACTCGGCGCACTCGTCGGGTGCCGGCCGGGGCAGGTCCGGGTTTTCGTCCCGGTGGCAGTCCATGCAGCGGTAGTGCACCGCATACTCGAGAGAAGGCGCGCCTTCCCTGCCTGCCATTTCGGCAGAGTCGTGACACTCGCCGCAGGAGCGGACACCTTTTTCCGGGTTCTCGATGGTATGGCATTCGCCGCATTCGCCGTGTTTTACGTTCCCGTGGTCCTTGATGTTCGACTCCCAGAACACGCCCATAGCCTCGCCGTGCTCGTGGCACTCGCGGCAGTTTGTGTATTCGCCCGCCCATTCGGCGTCCGTGTCCTGGTGGTGGCAGCTTGTGCAGTCTTCGCCCATCTTGCGGGAGTGGACGCGATGGCTCCAGGCCACCCTTCCCATCCTGCCGGAGAAGCTTTGTTCGTGGCAGTCATAACATGCCACCGGGCCCTCGCTTTCGGCGTTGTGGCAGTTGATGCACTTGTTGTGAAAGGCCACCCGGGCGGAGGGGACATCGTTGCCGCCCTCCGTCTTCACAGTATCTTCCATGTACACGTCTTTCAGGACCAGAAAATCGGAGTGGGCCTCCGGCTCGTGGCACTCCAGGCAGGACACCGGCTTTATGACGCCTTCTTTGAGCAGGTCCTCCTCATCCTTACCATAACGGTGATGACAGGTTATGCACTTTACACCCTCAAGATGAGAGTGAAGCTCGTGGTTCCATACCACGTCCCCGAACCGTGCGGCCAAGACCTGGTCCTGTTTTCCGGCCGGCCGGAAAAGCATCCCGAAAACGCCCAGGACCACCATGACCAGCGCCACCACAAAAAGCCTGCTTACTTTGATTTTCCTGCCCTTCACTGCTACCATTCCTTTTTAAAGGTTATTCTTTTATGAACGGGTGAATCCTCATGCCCCGCATCGGTATTATTGTCGAAACCACGGGCGGCCAGGCCGTTATCGAGACCTCCCGGCGGGGAGTATGCGCCGAGTGCGGGCATAAGTCCTCGTGCTCCCTCGAGGGCGCGCTGGGCAAAGACGTACCCGAGAAGGTCCGGGCCAACAACCCCATCGGCGCCAAACGAGGCGACGTGGTCGAGTTCGACCTCCCGGGCCACACCGAATTGAAGCTGTCCTTGCTCATCTGGGCCGTCCCTCTCGCCGGTTTAATCATCGGCGCCATTACCGGCGCCAACCTCTATGAGAGCTTTTCGCTCTCCCCCGACGTTGCCGCTTTTATCTTCGGAATCGCCGGTCTTATCATTTTCTTTGCGCCGGTGATGGCCTATGACAGGTACTTCGGCCGCGACCACCGCCTCACTCCCGACATCCTGCGCATCACCCGCGACACCTGCGATCACGTCTCCTGAATTCCTTGATACTTTACCTCCCCTGCCCTCAGCCGGGCGAGTGGGACAGGATTTCCGAGAGCTGCTCGAGAGGCGCTTTCTTTTTCTGCCGGTCCTGGAACTCTTTTCTCTGCTCGTCCGTCCAGTAACAGATAGTGCCGCATCTCAAGCAGCGGGCCGCTTCCGCCTTCATGAGCTCCTCTGACAAAGGAAGGTCCACCTCCTCGAAGCTCTTGGTCCTCTCTTTTGCCGGCAGCTCGGGCTGAGGCATTTTGGGCCGCTTGCATACTCCTTCCACCTGGCATTCGTAGGTGTCCTCCACCACCGCGGGCGTAAACATGACGTTCTCCGGAAAGGAGATGTCTTCGCCTTTAAGATACAGGTGGATGGACCGGGCCGCGCGCCTTCCCGCGCCAATGCCGTCCACCACCAGGGCCGGGCCGGTGTAGAGGTCCCCTCCCACGAACACATGGGGGATCCCGGTCTGAAGGGTGGCCTCGTCCGCCACTATGGAGTTCCACTTGGTCGTCTCCAGGCCGCGTTCTCTGAGGTCCTCGGTAACCCAGTCCGCAAGCGGCTTCTGGCCGATGGCCGCGATAACCACGTCCACGTCCATCACCGTCTCCGAGCCTTCGATGGGCACGGGACGGCGCCTGCCGGACGCGTCCGGCTCGCCCAGTTCCATCTCCCGGTACTCGAGCTGCTTGACCCGGCCCTGCTCGCCTATCACGCGGGTGGGAGCGGCCAGGAAGTGATAGTGGACCCCTTCCTCTTCAGCCGCCACTATCTCCACCTGATTCGCAGGCATCTCCGCCCGGGTCCGGCGGTAGAGCAGGGTCACCTCTTCCGCACCCATGCGCAACGAGCTCCGGCAGGCGTCCATGGCCGTGTTGCCGCCTCCAACCACCACCACCTTCTTGCCGGTCAAGTCTATGTTGATTCCCAGCTCCCGCTTCTGCAGGAACTCGGTCCCTTTCCACACCCCGTCCAGGTCCTCGCCTTCCGCCCGCAACGACGAGTTGTCCCATGCGCCCATGGCGAGGTAGATAACATCGTACTCCTTTTCCAGGGACTCGATGGTGATGTCCTGCCCCATCTTCTGGTTGTACCTGGCCTCTACTCCCAGCTCCAGTATCTCCTGGATCTCGAAGTCGAGTATCTTCTTGGGAAGCCGGTACTCGGGGATGCCGTATCTTAACATGCCTCCGAACGCGGGCTTCGAGTCGAAGACGGTGGGCGAGTGTCCGAGCCTGCGAAGATAAAACGCCGCGGTAAGACCGGATGGACCGCCTCCCACGATGGCCACCTTTTTGCCGGTGTCCGGCAGGGTGGAGGGCTTCTCCCGCTCCGGCAGCGACATCTCGAAGTCGGCCACGAACCTTTTTATGTAGTTGTGGTGGACCGGCTCGTCCTCGATGGCTACCCTGCGGCAGCCCTCTTCGCAGGGCGCGGGGCAGACCCTTCCGCACACCAGGGGCAGGGGGTTTCTCTCCTTTATCACGTTCACCGCTTCCTGGTACTTACCCTCCGCGGCCAGCTCCACGTAAGCGGGAATGTTTATCTGGGCGGGGCAGAGTTGCCGGCAGGGCGCCAGGCATTCGTCCACGCGATTGAAATGAAGAAGCCGGTCGGAGAGGGCCCACAGCTCGATCACTCCCATGGGACAGACCTTTTCGCAGGTCCCGCATCCAACGCACTTTTCCGGGTCCACCACGGGCACGCCCTGGTCGCTCATGGACAGTGCGTCAAAGGGACATGCCTCCACGCAAGTGCCCAGTCCCAGGCAGCCGTGCCTGCACAACAGGTCGCCGCCGAAAAGCCGGGCCGCGGCGCGGCAGTCCATGGCCCCGTCATAGTGATACTTGCGGGGGGCCCGTTCTCCCCCTTCACAGTAATGCTCCGCGATCTTGGGCTCGACAAACCCGACTTCCACGCCCATGGCCTCGGCCACCTGCCGGGCGGTGTCTGCGCCGCCGGCCACGCAGACGTTGGGGGGGGCGGTCCCTGCCACAATGGCTTCAGCACAGGCGCCGCAGCCGGTGAACCCGCATCCCCCGCAGTTGGCTCCCGGCAGGGCGTCCTCCACCGCGGTGACCCGCGGGTCCACCCACACGTAGAAGACCTTGGAGGCCACCGCCAGCACCAGTGCAGCCACCAAGCCGAGCATGAGCATTATCAGGCCGGGCATGAGCCAGGGGTAATTTTCGGTTATGGAGGAGAACAACGATTCCATACTCCACCTCTCTTAACTTCTAAAAGAAGAGCAGTTTTTATGTCCCTTTATCCTATCATGCCCTTGAAGGCGTAAAAGGACAGGGCGATGATGCCCGCGGTAACCAGGCCGATGCCGGTTCCCTGCATGGGAGCGGGTATCCGGGCTGTCTCGAACTTTTCCCTTATGCCCGCAAACAAAACCAGGGCCAGCCCGAACCCGAGGGCGGAAGCAAAAGCCATGACCATGGCGTCCACTAAGTTCAAGTCCTGCTCGATGTTGTAGATGCACGCTCCCAGGACCGCACAGTTGGTGGTAATAAGCGGCAGAAATATGCCTAGAGATTTATACAGCGCCGGAACACTTTTCCTCAGAAACATCTCCACGAACTGGACCAGAGAAGCGATCACCAGTATGAAAGCCAGGGTCTGGATGTATTCGATGTTTGCCATCACCAGGATTTGTCTTACTCCGTAGGTGATGAAAGCCGCGAGAGTGAGCACGAACACCACCGCCAGGGACATGCCCACCGCGGTGTCCATCTTCTTGGACACTCCCATAAAGGGACAAGTCCCCAGGAAGCGTTGAAGAAGGATGTTGTTAATAAATATGGCGATTATGATCAGCTCGAAGTAATGTTGCACTTGCGATTCCATGGCTGCTCCTCCTTACTTCTTGCCCAACAGGTTCATGATCCCGAGCATGAGACCGAGTGCCACAAACGCGCCGGGCGCTTGCTGGAAGAACTCGAAAGGCTCGGAGAGCACCTGGATGTCGGTAAACGGAATGATGCCTTTACCCAGTATCTCCCGGACGGCTCCCAGCGCAGTCAACGACAGGGTGAAACCGATGCCCATTCCCAGACCGTCCACCACCGACAGCACCGGACCGTTCTTCTTGGCAAAAGACTCGGCCCGCCCCAGAATGAGGCAGTTCACCACGATCAGGGGAATGAAAATGCCCAGGCTCTGGAAAAGATCGTACGCAAAGGCCTCCATTACCATCTCCGTGCAGACCACGAAGCTCGCTATAACTACAATGTAAGACGCCACCCGGACCTCGTCCGGGATCACTTTCCGGAGAAGCGAGATAATCAGGTTCGAACAAACCAGCACAGCCAGGGTGGCCGCCCCCATGCCGAAACCCTTGAACATGGTGTCGGTAACACCCAGGGTCGGACAAAGACCCAGCACGAATCGGAACGGCGGGATGTCCGTCCACAGGCCCTTTACAAACTCCTTCTTGATTGCCGCTGCACTCATCTTTCCTAAAGCCTCCCGGCTACTGTTTTATCTTTTGCAGGATCTCTTGTTCGTGCTCCTTGTAAATTCTGACCGCCTTTCTCACGGCGTGGCAGACCGCGACGCCGGACTTGGTCGCGCCCGTGATGCCGTCAATGTCTCCCCCGCCTTTGTCCGGCTTGAAGTTGGTGTCCAGGCCCCGCTTTTTGAACTCCTCGGTAAAGGAGGGCTCCAAAAGAGTCTCTTTGTGGGAGGTAAACCCTACTCCCTCCAGCCGGCCTTCTTTGACGTTGAAGCCCACCATCACGCCGACCTCGCCGCCGTAGCCGCCTTCGCCCCTGGTCTCGAAAGCCACCATGTAAACCTCGCCGGACTCGTCCCGGCCGGTGAACAGGTTGTAAGTCTTGCCTTCGATCTCTATGTTCTGGTAGCTCTCCAGGAGCTTCTCCTTTATCCGGTTCCTCTTGTCCTTTTCAAACTCCCCCTGCTTGATCTCCATGATGTCTATAACGCGGGGGACCTTGGTCATCTCCAGCCGGTTCCTTATGATCCGCTCCTCGGTGACATAGTTGAGTGCGCCCAGGGACATCCCGCTCGCCAAGGTGATGCAGGCCAGCACCGCGATCATCTTGATGAACTTACCCATTCTGGATCACCACCTCTCTGGGCTTGGGCCGGATACGGTCCGCCAGCGGCGCCAGGATATTCATCAGGATGATGGCAAAGGGGACCGGGTCCTGCCACTTGCCGTAGACCCGGATCAGCATGTACAGGACTCCGATGCCGATGGCGTAGACCCAGATGCCCGTCTTGTTGGCGGGCGAGCTGGTCTGGTCGGTGGCGATAAAAAAGGCGGCCAGGATGACATGGGTGGTGGTAAAGATTTCCACCAGGTTTCCCGCCTTGGGATTGTCCGGGTACAGGTGATTAAACAAGGCCCATGAGGCCAGCACTCCGATAATGATCCCGAAGGGGACCTCCCATCTTACGTGTCCCAGCGCCACCAGGGCCACTCCTCCGATCAGGATGAAGAAAACCACTGCCGGGTGTATGGCCGCGATCGAGTTATGCTCGACCAGCCGGATGTGGTATCCCCAGGAGAGCAGGATGATGAGCCAGCCCACGATCATGGGATGGAAGGGATAGCCGCCCAGTCCTCCGTAGATTTGTTTCCCCAGGACAATGGCTATGGCGACCCCCAGAAAGAGGACCCACCAGGGCACGGTAGGAGGCATGACCATGGCCAGCAACATCCCCATGAGCACCCCGTGCCCGTTGGTCGCATAATAGGGCTGCCGGAAAATGACCTGCACGATATACTCGACCACCAGCCCGGCGCCCGCGCCAAGTGCCAGAAGACCGATCGAGCCACCAAGACCCAACAGCCAGCCCTCGACCCCCAGCTCCTTGATCAGCTCGGCAACAATATCCAGCTTCACTCCCGGCGCTTCCGCCAGCGCCGGAAGGCCGCCCGCGCCCACCGACTGCAACAGGGCCCCGATCAAGGCCGCAGGAAGAAGAGCAAGGATGAAAGCATAGTTCGTCTTGGACACGCTCACCTTGCTCCGCCAGTGCGGCGGCGGGCCTACAGTAAATAACGGCGATTCCGATGGCATCTACTCCCCCTCACCGGTATATAAAGATGACTGCAAAGGAAGCTCCTTTGACACTAGGATTCTTCTGTCTCGCACTTCTCGGTCTCGGCGACCTCCTGCGAGGCCCTCTTCTTGGCAAGCTCGTTTTTGGCCATCCGTATCCATTGCAGAATGGGCCGCCTGCCCGTGCACACAGCGGCGCACAGACCGCATTCTATACATTTGTCCACCGAAAACTCCTCGGCCCGGTCGAACAGCCCGAACTCGCCGAATTTCCCGAGCAGGCCCGGCTGGAGCTTCACCGGGCATACCTTGAGACACGCCCCGCAGTTTACGCACGGCTCGTTGGTCCAGGTCTCGATCTCTTCCGAGGGAATGAGCATAAAGGCGTCCACCCCCTGGTCAACGGACGCGTCCAGAGAGTACTGGGCAAACCCCCGCAACGGTCCTCCGACGATCACCTTGTCGCGGTCGCGGGGGGAAAGCCCCGCCTCCTGGAAAAGGTCCCGGAGCCGGGTGCCCAAGGGGACCCGCAAGTTGGACTTGCCTTTCCCCGCCGGCGAGATCAGGGACACCATTTTATGGGATGGGACTTTGCCTTCACGGACCGCGTCCAGGGCGGCCAGCGCCGTCTCCAGCGCAATCACCCTCGTGCTTCGCGTGCCGTTAACCCTTTGGATGACCAGGGGCTCCAGCGTCTCCGGATAGGAAGCCGGAATGGATACTACCTCTGTTCCGGACAGAGTGCTCCGGGCATCCGACACCAGAGGAGCGGGAACTGCCACCGTCACCTTGTTCGCCCCGCACATCCTGCCCAGCATCCGTGCGGCTGTGGAGATGTCCCCCTTCCGTTCCCGGAAAAGCGCCAGCGTGGAGCTGACCTCCGGCTCCCGGTCCGCGGCCAGGACCACCAGCGTGTCAATCTCTATACCAGACTCCGGACCGATGACTTGCGAGAGCGGCCGGGGACATAAAGAATCGGTCAGGACGCCCGCTTCCTCCATGCGCTTCCACAGCTCCTCCGCGGAGTCCTTGTCCGGGTCCAGGTTATTGAAAGCTACCGGCGAGGTGTCAGCCGCGGGGTTTATGAGCACCGTCCGGGCCAGGGAGGCTCCCCGAAGGTCCGCGCCCCGCACAATGGCTGTAACCTTGCCCTTGACCGGGCAGATGACCGCGGCACGGCCCGCTTCCGAGCCCAGGGCCTGGCCCGCTTCCACCTCGTCCCCCTCCTTCACCTCCGCCTGGAAAGGCCTGCCGTCGCAGCTTATAAGCGCGAAGCTCAAAATGGAGGGCATTTCAAAAGTGGTGACTGGTAAAGGCTTTGTCGCTAGCGGGAATCGGGGGCGCCTGAACCCCAGGACGTTCTCCAGTACTTCTTCTAACATGTCATACTCCAAACTCTTGTATAACAAGCCGCCACGTGCTGTACAAAAAACATTTCAACCCTTCTCCCGGGCAATAAGGCTGGATCAGGGAAAGGGCTTAAGAAGCAGTCAAAAGATATGGTAAACATTCTATGCTCTTTTATTTTGGTTTGTCAAGTGTCTAATGAAGGGCAATGTTACCGGGAGAAGCAAGAAACGGATTTTTTAAGCAATGGGCAGCGTGTTTAATCGCGGGACCGCTAATGTTATACTTTTATAAGAAGCCGACTGGCCGCGGCCTTTAGTTGTAGGGACGGGAGAGCGTCCGGCGGCTGTAGTTACAGTTAGACTGCGGGAGGTCATAAATGGCCATTCGTTACAAGGTGAAGGAGACCAGTACAGTGACGGACGAAGCCATCGAGCGCATCATAAACGAGATGGTCGAGAGCGACTATACATTTGAAGGCATGCAGTTCGCCATGTCGGAAGCCTCCAAGCGTCCGGCCATGGCCTTTCTTCTTTTTACCTTTGAAGACGGAAGCGAGGAGCAGTAGTCCCGCCGCTTCCGGGGCCGACAGGCAAAAGAGCTTTTTCATTGGAGCCGGTTTTTCACGAACCACTGCTCGAACCGCAGGGCTTCTTCATAATTGTCGAACTTCTTTTCGTAGCGTTTGAACTGTGCGGAGTGGATGTCCCTTCTGTTTCCTGACCCCGGCAGGGGCGGGAACACTGCGTGCAGAAGCTCGTGGTAGATGATGTACTCGACAAAGTAGTCGGGGACCTCGGGGCTGTCCAGCGCAGGATGGATGGTGATGAGCCGGTGGTGGTGGCTGTAGCTTCCGAACTTGATGCTGTGGTTTCCCCGCACCGTACTCCGCCGGCCCCAGGTGATCTTTATACCCCGGACGTGGAGGTCGTACTTTTTCATAACGTCCTTGAGCATCCTGTCAAGCTTTTTAAATAGGCCCCCGTTTTTGATCCGGGGCTTCCGCGAAGTCTGCCGGGCCATGGACTCGAAAAGGTCCTGCTTGTTCTTTATGTACTCGTCAATGATCCTGCCGGTGCGCTTGTCCGGTTTGTGTATGTAGCGGGCCAGGGCCTTTATGGTCCTCTGGTCCGCGGCCCGGAAGGCCTGCTGGAGCCGGACCTTCCGGAGACCGGAGTCGGTAGGATGGACCGAGATCAGGCTGGACCGGTTCCGGGTCAGCGTAATCTCCACCGGTTCTTGGCAGAGGGCCGTGAACTCTTCTATGAACTCGTCCTCCGGCTTGAGCTCGGATTGGACCGAAGACTCGGCCAGCTCGATCAGGGAGAGCTGGAAGGGCTTGGATTCCTCCGCCTCTTGCGGAGCCCGGGCCGTTTTTTTATCGGGCATAAAGCGAAAAACTCCTTCTTCTAATGGCTGATGATCTTGACTCCACTCTGCTCTCAGGAATTGTCATTTCTCTATAAAAACATTTTCACATCAACCGGAGAGAAACGCAATTCCGAAGACCACCCTGCCTTGCTCATTTTATCCTGCTCTATTAGAATTAAGGTGCGGTGGCCGAGAACAGCGTCAGCGCAAACTCGTGCAGGGGTGCTGCGGCAGAAAGACCGCCTCCGGAGGATGGAATGGAAAACCCGGAACTTCAGGGTGTGTTCGGCATAGTGCCTACTCCTTTTACCACTGAGGGGGAGTTGGACGAGGAGGGGCTTCGTCATCTGGTAAACCACTGCGCGGATAGCGGACTGCACGCCGCGGTGGTGCTGGGCTCGAACGGGGAGTTCCCTTACCTCACCTTCGATGAAAAGCTCCGCGTGATGTACTCGGCCGTCCAAGCGGCGGGCTCGCGCATTCCGGTGGTGGCGGGCGTGTCCGCCTTCGGCACCAGAGAGGCGGTCGAGCTTGCAGGAAAGGCCCGCCAGGCCGGCTGCCGGGCGGTCATGGCCGCTCTTCCCCTTTACTTTCAGCTCGACTTCGAGGCTGTAAAAGAGCACTTCAGGATACTGGCGGAACAGGGAGGACTGCCGGTAATCTTTTACTACTTCCCCGAGGTCACCGGCCTGGTGCTGGGCCCGGACCAGATCGAGGAGATCGCCGCCATCCCCGGCATTCACGGGGCCAAGATAACCGTGTTCAACCGCTCCTTTTTAAAGCGGGTAATACGTCTTACCCGGACCCACCTATGGGCGGTGTTCGCAGGCACGGCCTTTATGCTCCAGGACGCGGTCAAGCTGGGAGGCGCGGGCATTGTCTGTCCCCTGCCCCTCATAGCCCCTGCTGACTGCCTGGACCTTTATCGCGCCCTCCAGGACGGAGACTTCGACACCGCGAAGGAGTTGCAGGACAAACTTCTTAACGCCGTGCCCCTGATCGCCGGTCTTGATATGCCCGAATCAGTGGGCGTGGCTTATTACAAGGCCTTGCTCAGAAAACCGTACACCGGCGTGTCCGAGCGTCCCGAGTCCAGCGTGGCCTTGGTAAAGGAAGCGCTCCGGTTGCAGGGTCATCCCATAACCGCGGTGGTCCGAAGACCCTGCCAGCCCCTGCCCGCGGAGGACAAGGAAAAGGTTAAACAGACCCTGGAGAGCCAGGGATGGATTTAAAAGAGAGAGAATGAATCACCGCCAGGAAGAGCTTTGGTATCTCGAGCTTCCGAGAAAGAACATGGTGGAGCTCATCTGGATACTGGAAGGGTACGAAGGGGTCGCCGTTCCCCGCGTGCTTTCCAGGGAGCAAGGACTCGTCGAGCTGGTGGTGGCGCCCGACTTCAAGGACCTGCTCGAGTGGATACTGGAAGACCTGGGCAAATCATTTCCCGTAAAACGGGTGCAGCAGCCGCAAGCCCCCGACAGCATCGCCTTCAGCGACTAGGCCGCGCTTGTAATGTCTTGTCAAGTTTAAAATAAACACATTGTGCGAGGGACTTCAGCCGCGACAATCAGGAATCTTTGGTTCTTCCGGTTTTTGAGTACCGGTAGGCAATACATGATAGCCCATCTCCCCACCCGGATAGCCCACACAACTTGTTGTGTGGGCAGGCGCGCATGGCGCGACTGCAGGAACTCTTCTGTAACAGGGTCCTCCATCTGCTTCCAGTCTTGCCCATGTCAAAAAGCAAAGGCCCCCACACAACAAGTTGTGTGGGCCATCCTTCAGGAAAAAGCGGTTCTTTCAAGTACGCGAAAACCTGATGAACCGAATTTTTAAAAACCATATCAGGATTAAGGAGCCTCTTCCTTTATCAACAGCTTGGCCCTGCCGGTGAGTCGCGAGGAAAAACCCCGCGTTTTAAAAACCAGCTTCCGGTCGGTGCCGAGAAGCGCCGAGGTGGGATAAAAGGCCACCCGGAAGGTTCTGTGGAGCTCCGAGCCCGGGTCCAGGACAACCGGAAAGGATGAGCCCGCCTTTTCAAACTCCTGCTCCAGCCATTCTCCCGACCGGCGCGTGACCACGTAGACGTCAAAGGGGACGTCTTTTTTCCGATAGCCAAGGCTCGAAAGCTGGGCCTGGCAGGCGTAACAGCCGGGCGTTACGAACACAAGCAATGCCGGCCGGTCCGAACACAGCTCAGCCAGGCTGCTCTCGTACTCCTGCCCTTCCAGGGTTACTTCGAGGTCGGGAGCAATGTCTCCTTGCTCCAGCTTGCTGCCGAAAACACCCTGAAAGATAAAAAACAACACTATTATGACGACCCCCCAGAACCCCCAGGTCGCTATCTTGCTGGACCTGGACCTGCCCGGTTTTTGCTCATGACCCGTGGTTCCGGCCATCTCATGCCTCCTTGTCAAAAGGCTCTTTGTTTGAAAGCTTTGCTTACATCTCACTGCTGTACAAAACATGCGGCCGGTACTTAAGAGTTTTATCACGCAAAGTCGCCAAGGCGCAAAGAATCTTGGAGCTTTTTTGACTTGAAGAGAAAAAGAAAGAGCGTTCGTATTAATACAGAGAACCGCATGTTTCCTGAATTTCAGGTTCCTGGAAAATAAAACATGCAGACTCTTCATATAGAATAGCGAAATAGCGAAATCTTGTTATGTTTTTTCTTTGCGGCCTTCGCGCCTTTGCGTGAAACAAAAATCCATTTGGGACAAAAATGCTTACATCTCTCCTTTCCAGACCGTGCGGCGGTGTTGGAAAGGCGGCCTTTTAAAATCAGCTTTCAACTGTTGCCAGCTCTCGTAGCGGGAGAGGGTCTCCAGGCTGGCCAGGGTGGGTGGGATCATCTTCCACTCTCCTCTCTTCCATCTTTCCAGGGCCTCGGCCGGACGTACCCAGTACTCCCTGGAAACCTCTGCTGAAAAAGGTGAAGCAGACTGCCCCTCCGGCTTCCGGGCCACGAAGAAGTAGGTGTTGAACCTGCGGGGCGAGGTCGCCGGGGTTATCCACTGTGCGAACCACAACACCCTGTCCAGGCAAAGGTAAAGGTCCTCATGCTCCAGGATACGAAAGAAGGGAAGAGAATCGTGCTGGAGCTTCCGTCGGTAGGAGGAAAGCCGCTCGGAGAGCGAGTCGGCAGGTTGCTCCAGAAACTCACCCGACCCGTCCTTCGCAAGCAGGATGCCCGCCTCCTCGAAAAGCTCGCGGATGCCGGCCACGAAAAAGCCGCACGCCCGGCCGAGATCATCTACTCCTTCCAGCCGGGATGCGGCTTCCTCAGGGGAGAGGCCGCAGCAGCGCTCGATCAACGCGCTGGAGCAGTCCTCTTCGTCAACCTTTCCTCCCGGAAAAACGTGATAGCCGCCCAGGAAAGGCAGGGAGTCCTGGCGCTTGGTAAGGTATACCTCCAGGCCGGAAGGACGGTCTTGCAAAAGCACGATAGTGGAAGCGTCCTCCGGCTTTGCCGGTGAAAAGGTTTGCATCTTTCGACCCCCGAGACATCATGATATCATAAACTTTAAATTTCAGAATTACGAACAAAGAGGGAAAAATAATGATAAAGGTGTCCGGTACCATGGGCCTGTGGCAAAGGAACTGGTTTAAGGCAGTGCTTTTATGTGTGGCCGTTCTGATCTCACTCCCGGCGTGGAGCCAGAAGTCCTCCCACGAGCAGGACCTTATCGGCAGGGCCCGCGAGGCTTATAACGAACGCCATTTCCACGAAGCGGCCGAGCTTTACAAAGACTACCTGGACAAGTATCCGAACGGCGAGCACCGCGACGAAGCCGGTTTTTTTCACGCCCACTCCCTGTTCCTGACAGGGGAGAACGAAAAAGCCGGACAAGCCTTCGCAAAGGAAGAGTCCAGAAACAGCTCCTACCACGACCAGGTCCTTTATTACCAGGGACAGCTCGCTGCCCGGAAACAGGACTACAACCGGGCGCTGGTCTTTTACGACCGGCTGGTCGCGGAGCATCCCGATTCGAGGATGCGGTTCAAGGCGGCCGGGCGCGCGGCCGAGGTCCATTACCGGGTTGGCAACCGCTACCTTGCCGAGAACGCCGTGGGCATGGCCCTCCAGCACTACAGCCAGGCAGCGGAGGGCCCGGACGACCTTAAGCCGCTGGTGCTTTACAAGCTGGGGCTTTGTTACCAGAAGCGGGGTAAGCCGGAGCGTGCGATCGAGGTGTGGGGCGACCTTGGTTTGCAGGAGAGCGGGAAGGCCGTTCATGCGGCGCGGGTGGCCCGCTACCGCCTGGCGCGTTTATTGGAGGACCGGGGCCGACTCATGCAGGCAGAGGTCAACTTCGAGAGCTTAATAGAGGCGTCCCCCGATCATTTCCTCGCTCCGCCGGCCCGGCAGGGGCTGGCCCGGGTCTGGGCCAGGCAGGGCAAGAAAGAAAAGGCCATCGAGTTCTGGAAAAAAGAAGGAAAAGCCAAGGAGATCATGGACGCGTCTTCACTTTTTAACGAGGCGCTTCATCATTACCTTTACGAGCAGTACGGCGACGCTGTAAATAAACTGCGGCGGGCCTTTGCCGCGGCCGATGACAAGGACTTGGCCTTCAGCGCGAAGCTCTGGCTGGCCCGCACTTATAAGGCCCGGGGAAACGTCTCTGCCGCGGAAAAGGCATGGGAGGAGTCCTTTCAAAACTACGACCAGGCGCGCGATTACAACCGGCTCGAGTTCGCCCGTTTCCTGCTCGAGCACGATCCGCCCCGGGCCCGTTCTTTTGCGTCGGAGCTCACGAACAAAAGCGGCGCGGTGGCGGAGGATGCCCTTGCCATAACCGCGCACGCGGCCTTTGCCGTTCATGACAAGGGCGCCTTGTCCGCCGCGGACCGGTACTTCCTCGAGTACCCCGAAGGGGAGCACGCGGGAGAGATTGCGCTGTTGCGCGGCCGGGAGCTTTTCAAGCGGGGCGAAACGGAAAAAGCGATCAAGGATTTACAGAGGGCGTTGGATGAGCACCCCTCGCCGCAAGGACGGTTGGAAGCGGCGCGGCTACTCTCCCGGATTTATGAGCTGCAAGGCAGGAAGAGCTCGGCCGGCGAGGTGTTGCGCTCCGTGCGCCAGGACGCTCTCTCGATTCTCTCGGAGACGGAACGACTTCGGGCGCGGGAAGCGGAGACGGAGTACTCGCGCGGCGAGTATAAGCCTGGAGTCGAGACCTACGAAGAGATTTGCGCCCGCAAGGGCGGGTGTCCGCCTGAGACCCGGTTCCGGCTTTTCTTCGGCCGTTACCGGAACGGGAGCACGGTGGAAGCCGGGAAGGCCCTGGAGGAGGTGGAGAAAGGCGGGCCGGGCTGGAAGTTCCAGGCAGGCTTATGGCGCGGGATCATGTTGAAGGAACAGGGCCGGCTGGATGAGTGCAGGCGCGTACTGGAAGAGTTGGATGCTCCGGACCCGGTGAGTGAGGGCCTTCTTTTATGGGAGCTCTCGCGGGTGGAGGTCGAATCCGGTTCCTTGCAGGCGGCCATGAACACGCTTTCTTCTCTTGATAAGAAAGCGCCTGCCGCCGGCATATATGTAAAGGGGGAGGTGCTCCGGCTTGCCCTCGAGTCGGGCGACTTCGAGACGTATCTTGCCACTCTTCCAGACCCTTCGGACATGGACCGGGCCACGCTTTCGGAGGAGGCTCTTCTCGGTTCGATCCGCTCGAGCGAGCGTAGTAATGATCCTGATATAAGCGCCATCAAGGAGTACCTGGCCGCCTTGCGGGTGGTGTCTCTCCACCAGGAGTCGGTTGAAGAAGGGACCTTCTGGCTCGCCAAGGCCCGTCTCAAAACGGGCAAGCGGGACAAGGCGCTCGATATCATGTCCGAGCTTCTCAGCCGGAACCCGTCCACGCCCTACGCTGAAGAGATGAAGTTCTACCACGGGGAGGACGCCTTCCTCCGCAAGGACTACCAGGGCGCAGTATCGTGGCTCAAGTCGGTGCGGCCGGAAGACCTTCCGGACAAGGAAAAGCGGTTCCGGCTTTTGTACCTCAAAGGCCAGTCGCACAAGAAGCTCCAGGACCTCGAGTCCATGAGGCCTTACTTTCTGGCACTGGTCCGGGACTACTCGGACCTTCCCGGCCACTTCCGCGAGTTGCTGAACGCGGGGACGGGACTGGTCTTGACGCGGGAGTTCAGCGCGGCGCGGACCGCGTTGGACATTGTTATTCAGCACTCTTCGTCTCCGAGCCTGAAGGCGGAGGCCCTGTACTGGAAGGGCATGGGTGAGCAGGGCTCGGGTAACCTCGACTCCGCGCTTTCCACCTTCCTGTCCATTCCCGAGAAGTACCCGGGCCAGGACATGTGGGTGACCACTGCGCTTTACGAGGCGGGCCACATCCATACTCAAAAAGGGGAGTACGACCAGGCGCTGGATCTTTACAGGCGGGTGTTGGCCCGGACCTCCGGGGACAAGAAGACCTCGGCCAAGGTCAAGGCCAAGATAGCGGAGGTCAAAAAGTTAAAACGGCAGGAGTCGGACAGCATACTTCCTTCGCTTCCGTAGGATGTTTCCGCTTGTTATTTTTGGGACGGAGTCGCGCTAATCCGGCGGGAACTCCTTCTTCCAGTCTTCTTTTTCTTCCCTTTCCGGCTTTGCTGACTTGTCTATGAGGAAAGGGCCCATGACCAGATAGTCCATTTCCGTTCTTGCAAAACACTGGTATCCGGACACGAGCACAGCCCCTACGGGGCGACAGTGGGAGGACCAGGTGCTAGGCGCCTTCGTCAACGCATTCCGCACCCCAGACCTGCGCCGCAAGCTGCTGTTCGTCCTCGGCATCGTGGTGCTGTTCCGGCTGGGCAGCGCGTTGCCGGCCCCCGGCGTCGACGTCGG
>JAWOBU010000233.1:0-5131 GCA_046484135.1 bacterium | reverse complement strand
CTTATGTGCATTCCCAGCGTTTCACTCAGATCGTCAACAGTGCAGGGGCGCCTGGATATCATTCCCAGTATCGTTTCTTCAGCATCCTTACGATACGATTGTACTTCTTTTCTTTTTGTGCAAAGCTCCATGTAGACGCTCCTGGCCGCGTGCGGCAGCGATGTATACTGCTCGCTTCTCAGAAGCTCTATTGACATCGCGACAAACTTTTCTTTGCGATGCCGTTTGTCACGACCGCCGCCCATCGGCTCGGCCCACCATTACTGCTCGGAGCAATCGGAGATCAGGCGCTCTATGTCGCTTTCACGCCATGCGACCGCACGCTTGCCGAGACGCACCGGCGGAGGATAGCGGCCCTCGCTGATGCCGGAGTACCACGTGCTCCTGCTTACCGGAAATCGCTGTAGAACTTCTCGAAGTCGGAGTAGATTCTCGGATTGACTTTGGTTGTGGCTTGACATAAAAAAACCTCCTACACATTAGGATTCGCAGGACAGCGACCTGCACGCCGTTCCCTACCTTACTGCGTTCCTCCTAAGGGTAAGAGGCATCATTTACCGCTTTCGCGGTGCTCCCCAGCTGATAGCCTCGAATAAGATTATAAAACACTAATTTTGAACTGTCAAGCGAAAAAAGACAATAAAAGACGTTGTGCTTATTTTTCGGCAGGTTACGGAGCGGTGAAATCGAACCCGCGGATTTTTGCACTGCGTTTTTTTGTTGGTACTGATGCGGTCATCTCGGCGTCGGCCCGGTCGTGATTTCTCTTATAAATCATGCTCTTATGTGCCTGGTTTGATGGACGCCGCCTCCACCATTTATGCTTTCCAGGACGGTCCAAGTTGTAGGGGTCATATCTTACTCCAATTCCTTCTCCCCTTCCCAACACCCCGCTTGTCCTGCTATCCTAAAGGACAAGCCCGGCCGGAGATAATTCAGCGGGAGATACTTCCATGACAAATTAAAACACGCGGGAAAAGATGTCGTTGGTCAAAAAATACGTAGAGGAGCTCCTCGCAAACCGCGAGCTTAAAAAAGAACTCGCCCATTACGAGAACATCCCCTCCAAGGAGCCGCAATGGTCGGAGGTCCCGGAGGGAGTTTCGCCCGCGCTCCGGCAGGCGCTCGCAAGCAAGGGCGCGGACCGGCTCTATCTTCACCAGGCCGAGTCCATCAAGCACTCCCTGGCCGGAGAGGACGTGGTGGTTGCGACCCCCACCGCCTCCGGCAAGACCGTCTGCTACAACCTGCCCGTGATCCAGGAGTGCGCGGAAAACCCGGACGCCCACGCTCTCTACCTTTTCCCCATTAAGGCGCTGGAGCAGGACCAGAAGAGCGCCTTCCAGGAGTTCGCCGCTGCGGCGGGCCTCGCCAAAGAGGTGGGCGTGGAAATCTACGACGGGGACACCCCCACCCACAAAAGGAGCAAGATCAGAAACCAGCCTCCCTCGGTGGTCATAACCAACCCGGACATGCTCCACGTGGGCATGCTGGCCTATCACCAGAAATGGGAAAAGCTGTTCGAGAACCTTTGCTACGTGGTGCTGGACGAGGTCCACACCTACCGGGGGGTGTTCGGGTCGCACGTGGCCAACGTGCTGCGGCGGCTTCTGCGTGTGGCCGCCCTGTACGGGTCCGAGCCGCGCATCATCGCCTGTTCCGGGACCATCGCCAACCCCGGCAAGCTGGTCTCCGGCCTGACCGGCAGGGACGTAAAAGTAGTGGACAAAAACGGCGCTCCTTCCGCGGGCAGGCACTTCCTGTTCATAAACCCGGAACGGCTCTCGTCGTCCACAGTGGCGAGCCACCTTCTTCGGCAGGCGGTGCAAAAGGACATGGCCACCATAGTCTTTACCAAGGCCCGCAAAACCACCGAGCTCATCTACACCTGGGCGGTACAGTCCGACCCGCGCATCAGGAGGTACCTGAGCGCCTACCGGGCCGGATACCTGCCGGAAGAGCGCCGGGAGATTGAGAACAAGCTCTTCTCCGGGGAGCTGAAAGGCGTGGTCAGCACCTCGGCGCTCGAGATGGGAATAGACATCGGGGTCCTGGACGTGTGCGTGCTGGTGGGATACCCGGGCGCCATCACCACCACCTGGCAGCGGGGCGGCCGCGTGGGAAGGAAGGACGAGTCCCTGATCGCGCTGGTGGCCCACCAGGACGCCCTGGACCAGTACTTCATGAAACACCCGCAGGTCTTCTTCCGGAGCGGGTTCGAGCCCGCGGTCATAGACCCGGAAAACCGGCCCATCATTAAGGCCCACCTCGCCTGCGCGGCCGCGGAGATGCCCCTCGAAGAGAATGATCCGTGGTTTCAAGGAGCCAGGGTGGAAGAGGCAGTAGCCGAGCTCCAGAAGGAAGGCATGCTCCTCACGGCTGTGGACGAAAAAGCCTGGCACGCCCGGGTCCGCTTCCCCCAGCGGGAGGTGAACATAAGGGGCATCGGCGAGAGCAACACCATCTTCCAGGAGCCGGAGCCGGGCAAGCCGCCGGAAAAGAAGCCCCGCGTCATCGGCAGCCTGGACGGGAACCGCGTCTACACCGAAGGCCACCCCGGCGCCATCTACCTGCACCGGGCCCGGCAGTACCAGGTAACCCGGCTCGACCTGAAACGAAGGAACCTCTATGCCCGGCCGGTGGAGGTCAACTACTACACCATGCCCCGCCGGGAGAAGGACACCGATATCCTGGGCATTAAAAAAAGCAAGCCCGTGCAGAACTTTGTGGTCCGGCAGGGCGAGCTCAAGGTTACCGAACGGGTGATCGGGTACGAGAAGCGCAGGGTCTCGTCGGGCGAACGCATCTCCGTGCATGAGCTGGACCTGCCGCCTTTTTCCTTCCAGACCGTGGGAATGTGGATCGAGATAGACGACTTTATCCAGAGGGCGGTGAACGCGCGGGGGCTTAACTTTATGGGCGGCATTCACGCGCTCGAGCACGCGGCCATTGCCCTGTTCCCGTTGTTCGCGCTGTGCGAGCGGGACGACGTGGGCGGGATCAGCATTCCCATGCATCCGCAAGTGGAAAAGGCCGCGGTCTTCATCTATGACGGCTATCCCGGCGGGGTGGGGCTTACCGACCAGGCCTTCCCCAAGACCCATGACCTGGTGGAGGCGACTTATAACCTGATCGCGGAGTGCGACTGCGAAAACGGATGCCCCGCTTGTATCCACTCGCCCAAGTGCGGGAGCGGGAACGTGCCGCTGGACAAACAAGCGGCGCTCATGGTCCTCTCTATGCTACTGGACAAGCCCGAAGCAAGAGAGTGGATCGAGGCGCCCGTGGACGCGGGGGAAGAGCCGGGAGTTGCGGAACTGCCCGGCCCCGGCGACCCGGAGCCGGAGGAGAAGGCGGGCCCGCGTATCCTGGTCCTGGACATCGAGACCAGGCGGGGAGCGGCCGAGGTCGGCGGATGGCACAACGTCCATCTCATGGGGGTGGCACTCGTCGCGGTATGGGACAGCCGGGACGGAGAAACCAGCGTGTTCATGGAAGACCAGGTGGACGAACTTCTCGATCTCATGCAAGACGCTGACCTGGTGGTGGGCTTCAACTTGAAGGGGTTTGACTACAAGGTGCTGTCCGCCTATGACAGCGGTGTTCTCAACTCCGTCCCCACCTTTGATATCCTCTATGATGTGCACGCAAGGCTGGGGTATCGGCTGAGCCTCGCCCACCTGGCCGAGTGCAACCTGGGAGAAGCCAAGTCAGCGGACGGCCTCCAGTCCCTGGAATGGGTGAAGCAGGGCAGGATGGACCTGGTGGCTGACTACTGCAAAAAGGACGTAGAGATTACCCGGGACCTCCTGTTCCACGGGCTGGAAAAAGGCTGGTTCCGGTTCAAGGACAAACAGGGAAAGCTCATGGAGATGGCCTTGGACTGGGAGCTGGAAAAGCTGGTGGAAGCCGCCCGGCCTTCCGGATGAGCTGTACAGGATGACTTTTTGAGACGAGTTTTACAAGGGCAAAAGCGGTAATTTTGCCGAAACATTCTATTGTTCAACCAGCGAGCACCGTGGATGAAACAGCTTGCTGTGGAATGCTTCTCCCGGAACTGCGGATACGGCTAAACATAATTTCGGCTTGGTCTGATTAACGGTTAATTTTTCAATAGTTTTTTCACTGGTAGGTGTAAATCCAAAAGCACCAGGACGCTCATAAGGATATCTTAATATGATCACGGATGAAATTCGGATAATTGGAGAAAGTGAGGAGCAGTTTTGCAATCAACGACATCTTGGGGTTTTGAAGGGAATTTAACATAAAACCGGGAGCTTAGGAGGAACTCGAATAATAAAGTAGAACAAGAAACCGGGCTTCTCAAACCTAACGCCGGTCCCTTGACCGCAGGCAAACAAAGCCCGGAAAACGACATAACGGCAAAACGCCGGCAAATTTAGACTCCTCGGAGCCAACAACAAGACAAGCCGGTTTTGCCTTTTGCAAAGTGCCGGAGGACGGGCGGCAGAAACATCCCCGGAGCCGGGAACGCAGCCGTCTCGGCCGCAGATAAAAGCGGTCGGTAACATCGGCGGTTTACTTGCCCGCCTTTCATCTCGCATGCGCAATCGATCCAGACGGCTTGACAATGCCGGCGGTTGTGTCATAATATCTTTTATTATAGGCACGTAGCTCAGTTGGGAGAGCACTACCTTGACGCGGTAGGGGTCCGGGGTTCGAGTCCCCGCGTGCCTACCATTAAACCCTCCGAATTTACACACCTTTCCTTTTCCATCTCTTCCGGTGGTTCAGTGGTTGTAGAATCCAGGACAAAACCTTCCCCGCTTCCCGTTGCCAGTTTTGCCCGGCGGGGGGGCCGGGAAGGGGTCTTGGGTTTCTTTGCCCATGTCCGAGTTTCTTGCAAAATGGTTGACCGCATGGTGGTATAGACCTCCCTGTCTCGATTATTGCGAGCTGCCTGCTTGTGCCGGACACGGCAGACAGGCACGCAGACAGGGAGCTCGCTCCTTCCACAGATGGTGAAACTTCATATTTGGCCCCTGCTTGCGGTCGGTAAAAAGATCATTATAATATGGCGGAAAGCTCTAAGGGGGCGCGGCTGTTTTATTATGAAGATACTTATTATCGGCGCCGGGGAGGTTGGTCATCACCTGGCCCGGGTATTATC
>JAWOBU010000168.1:0-8287 GCA_046484135.1 bacterium | reverse complement strand
CGGTCGCCGGAGCCTCCGGCGCGGCCGCCCCGGCAGGGGAGACTCCACTCGCCCTACGGGCTCCTTCCGTCTCCCCTGCCTGGTAGGTAACATGGTCATCCTTCTCTCTATCCCTATACATCTCTAATCCTCCCCCGCCCTACAGTAATTTAACATAGGGGAAGTGTCTCATCTATCTTGGCACAGAGGGCAATTCCCTGGGAGGTTAGAAACGCAGGATGTAGAATGGTGGGATTATGTTGCTCAGCAACGACAACGACAGCGGTATCAAGAGTTTCAATCGTCATGACAGCATTCCTTACGTAGTAAAAAAACAATATACACTACGATGGCCTGCCGATCAAGTCAAAAATTTTGCTGCAACAGAGCACTGCCTACTCTGACGCGACCACCTCGAAGGTTACATTGCCTTTATAGCGGCTTTGGGAAGCGGGCTCTACAGTGATTCCCAGCGAGCGTCCCTCTTTCTGGAAAACCATGCGGAGTTCTTCTCCTTTTTGCATCTCGCCTTTTTTGTTCCAGCCGTTTTCAGGAAGCTCGGTCTTGTAGAACTTGCCGACTTCGTCCATGGCAGCGTCAGCTACGTACTTGTTCATGATTTCCTTGTTGGACGAGAAGGCGCTTATTTTCACGGCGTCCGGAAAGCGGGGAACATCTTTTATGTCCTTGCCTTCAACCAGGTCGGAGCTTGGCAGGCCTTTGCCTTCTTTTGCCTCGCCCTTTTCATAGGTCTTTTCGTCCTCGCCTTCCTTGGACTTTACCTTGATCTTGCCCTCGTCATGGTCTATCTCAACATCTTCTCCCGACTGTTTCGCCACTTCTTCCATGGCCTTTTCCTTGGCCTTGTCCGCTGCCTTGTCCGCCAGGTCGCAGCCGGCAAAAGAAAGAACCAGAGCAGCCCCCGCCAGCGTCCATACAAATTTTTTCATT
This sequence comes from bacterium, assembly GCA_046484135.1. GTDB lineage: Bacteria > RBG-13-61-14 > RBG-13-61-14 > RBG-13-61-14 > DATKZS01 > CAYQTK01. Next base: position 7,357 of record JAWOBU010000168.1, on the reverse strand, counting down.
TTTCTCTCCCTTCATAAAATAAGTCCAAGCGGCTTTAGCCGTAATATTTAAGGTAAAGAAAGAGTCATACCCTGTCAACCAGATATTTCGGTAAAGGACCCATGAAATGGAGTCCTCTTGCAGGAGGAGGCAGAGGGGCATAGGGTCTGGAGAGGTGTTCAAATCACCTCATACATGGTTCCTCTCTGTCCTTTATTCCTTTCTCCTCATCCCGAACAGCAGGCGGAGGGGAGTGGTTCTTTTTATTATTGCTTGGTAAAGCAGGATGGTGATGAAGAAGGCGGCGAGGTCTATCATGAAGAACTGGAGGAGCACGTGGGTTTCGATTCTAAGGAGCCAGAAGCCCGCTCCTACGATGGCGGTCTGGTGGATGAGGTAGAGCGGGAGCGCGGCCTGGTTTGCATAGCTTCGGAGCCCGTTTTCAAAGGTAAGGTATGCCCTGCCGACGGCCATGATGGTTACCACCCAGAACCATCCGGCAAGCCCCCACAAGAACCGGAATCCGGCAAAGGCGGGCGATGACGGCGTGAGGGCGGTCCCGGAGGCCATCAGTCCGAACATGGCCGCGGTAAGAGCAAGGGCCCCGGCCGCGGCATACCTGCCGTACCTGTCCAGGGCCTCACTGAAGCGGTCCTCGAATTGAAACCAGAAACCCGCGGCAAAGAAAAAAAGGAAGATCAAGACGTCCGCCCAGTCCTGGAAAAAGTGTCGGGCAGCCGGGGGGAAAGCCGAGCGAAGACCGGCCTCCAATGCCGCGGGAACCAGCGCCAGTAAAAACATAACCGCGGCCGGCCTGGAAAACCGGGACCACCAGCGGGGGACCTCCTGCTTCCGCCGGATGGCCGCCTCGAACAAGGGCAGGCAGATCATGGAGAACACGAACAAATAAGCCAGAAACCAAAGGTGGCACCAGTCAAAGCTCTCGAAGAAAAACACGCCGAGCCACTCGATAAAGCCGCCCGCGAACGAGCCCTCTTTCAGGGCATGGAGATACGCCTGCGGCGCGGCCAGCACCGGCACGCCGAAAGCGAGCGGGACTAAAAGCCGCAGGCTCCGGTCTTTTACATACTCCGCTCTCGAGCGCACCGAAAGCGAGTGAAACGCGGCAGCACCGCACAAGAAGAAGAAAAGCGGGTAAAGCCACGGCTTCACGAACAGTACGAAGGCGTAAAGGAGCCTGCTTTTTTCTCCCGCTTGCAGATAGAACTCAGCGGGCGTAAAGATAAGCGCGGCATGAAAGTCGAACAAAAGGAGCACCGCGCCGATCCGAAGCCAGTCAATTTCCGGTCTTCTCTTTTTCATCCTTAACCCGGCAATATAACTTACCTGGCCGGCAGGGGAAAGTGGGGGCTGTGTAGAAGAGCCTCTTGCAAAAGTCTGATTATCGAGATGGCAAGGAAGGCTTTGGATGGTGGGAGCGAGCTCCAGCTCGCGATCATCGAGACCTGGAGGTCTCTCCCACCTTTTCTTCGCTCTTTTTGCAAAAGGCTCTAGAAATTAAAAATTAAGATGGAAAATTGGAGGAACTCTTGGCGCGAAGCGCCGGAGCACATTGCAACAGCACGGCCCCGCCAAGCCCCTCGCCGGCATCCGGCAGGCTTTTTGAAAAAGCTCGCCCTCTCATTAAAAATTTTCATTAACGCCGGTATTGACATTAAGGCACAAGTTCACTACTTTTATTGACAACAGGTTCAGGGTTTTATTAGAATCATAAACCGGGAGGGCCTTGATGCGGATACTGGTGGTGGAGGATGAGAAGAAGGTGGCGCGTTTCATCAAGCGCGGCCTGGAGGAGGCCGGCTACCTGGTGGACACCGCTGCTGACGGCGAGGAGGGCTTGTACCTTGCCGAGATAGACGATTATGATCTCATGATCCTCGACCTGATCCTGCCGCGCAAGGGCGGCTTAGAGGTCTGCCAGGAGCTGCGGGACCAGGGCATCAAGACGCCGGTTCTGATTTTATCCGCCCGTGACTCGGTGGAGGACAAGGTCACCGGTCTTGACCTTGGTGCGGACGATTACCTGACCAAGCCTTTCGCCTTTTCCGAGCTTCTGGCTCGGGTGCGGGCTCTTCTCCGGCGGGGTGAGGCCATGGTTCCGGTGAAGCTCCAGGTGGCCGACCTTGTCATGGACACGGTAACCCATACGGTTACCCGGGCGGGCAAAGACATCAAGCTGACCAGTAAGGAGTACGCCCTGCTCGAGTACTTCATGATGAACCCCGGCAAGGTCCTGACCAGGACCATGCTCTCCGAGCACGTGTGGGACTACACCTTTGACACCTTCTCCAACGTGATTGACGTTTATATAAATTATCTTCGCAACAAGATTGACCGGGAGTTCGACCGGAAGCTGATCCACACCGTGCGGGGGGTAGGATACGTCTTGAAGGATGAAGAAGCGGCAGAGGAGGAGAAAGAGGGCGGCCCTCTTGACTCCGAGGAGAAGAGCGAGCCGGAAGAGACCGCGGCGGAAAAAGAGACTGCCCCTGACTCCCCCTCCACCAAATAGCCTTCCATGTCCAGGGTAAAACTTCTTTTAGCCGCGGTAACCATTGTATGTGTCGCAACCGGAGCGGCCGCGGCCGCGGTGTTCTTTCTTTTCCCCTCCGAGCAGATCGTGTTTCCCGGCTTCGCTGTGGTGGCGGTGCTGGCTGTCCTTGCCTTTTTCCTGAGCGCAGGCGCGTACCGGACGGTTTCCCGGCCCCTGACCAGCGCGCGGGAGGCGGTCCGGTCTTTGTCGTCCGGCGGCTTTGGCGAGCGTCTTTTCGTTCCCTGCGCGGACGAGGAGGGCGGCCGCCTTCAGCTCGAGCTCAACGCACTGATGGACAAGCAGGAGGAGGCCATGTCTCGGCAGCGGCACTATATCAGCGCCATCTCGCACGACATCCGCACGCCTTTGACGATCATCAAGGGTGACATCGAGGTAGCCCTGACCCGGGAGCGCGACACCGGGGAGTACGTGGAGATACTGAGCTCGAACCTGGAAGAAGTGGAGCGCATCCACCATCTGGTGGACGACCTGGTGACCCTGGCGCGGGCGGACTACGGCGAGATGGGCTTGAACGTCCGCACGGTGGCCCTGGGCTCTCTCTTGGCCGAGGTCCGGGAGAGCTTCTCGGAAGCGGCCCGCCGCAAGGGACTGATCCTGGAGAGCTACATCGAGGGGGACGTGCAGATCGAAGGAGACGAGGCCCGGCTCAGACAGCTTTTTCACAACCTCGTTGACAACGCCATCCACTATACCCTGTCGGGCGGAAGGATCGAGTGCGCGCTTTTATACTCCCGCGAGGGGGAGGACGTGAACATCAGGATCAGGGACACCGGCCTGGGAATCGCCCAGAAAGACCTTCCCCATATCTTCGAGCCTTTTTATCGCGGGACCCCTTCCCGACGGACCCAGCACAGCGGCTACGGGCTGGGACTGGCCATCTGCGACCACATCGTCCGGGCCCACCAGGGAAGGATATCGGTGGAAAGCAGACAGGGAAAAGGATCGGGAACCACATTTACGGTCAAGCTGCCCATGCGCTCGCGGCCCCAAACATGACAGGGCCGGGCAAGCAGGAGGGAATCATAACGTCTAAAGGGCGTGCCGCAATCACGGGTGTTCAAAATTTAAAACCGACGCAAAGAATTACATCACGCCCAGGCGCCCCGGCACAGAGGGCCGGGAATCTCTTTCGAGTTGGAAAAGAAGAGTTCCTTTGACAAAATTTCAACTCCCCCGCCTACAGATCACGGTCCCTTCTTTCTGGCGAATGGATTGAATGGGCGCAACAGGTAAACAACTGACTGGTTGGAGAAAATGATCGGACAACTATGGTGCGTGGGGCTGAAGGACCACTGCCGTTTTCACGCCACCTTGGTGACGCGGCCCGATCGGATACAGCGGGTGCAGACCTTGATCCTTTTCGTGCCTTTCGGGGTCTGGACGCGGACGCTTTGCAGGTTGGGCTGCGTCCGTCTCTTGGTCCGGTTATGAGCGTGGCTTACGTTCATTCCCACCAGCGGCTTCTTGCCGCACACTTCACATACACGCGACATCTTTGCAACCCTCCTTGGAACCCTTATAGTAATCCGCTTGCCGGCAGGTGTCAAGCTGTTCGTTTGCTTACTCGTCTTTTCTTTCCCACTGGTAGGGTATGTCCGGGGTGTGGGCAGGCTTTCGGAGCTCGTCCGGGTTCGAGTAGTTATAGACCTGGTCGGGGCAGTTTACGATGATGCACTCGTCGGTACCGATGTTTTTGAAGCCGTGGTAGACGCCTTTGGGTATGCGCACGGTGATGGGGTTGTGTTCTCCCATGAAGAACTCGTTAACCTCGCCGTTGGTTTCTGATCCTTGCCGGTCGTCGTATAGCACCACCTTGGCCATGCCTTTTATCACGGTGAAATGGTCGGTCTGTTTTTCGTGTTTGTGCCAGGCCTTGATCACGCCGGGGTAGGCGGTGGTCATGTACACCTGGCCGAACTTCTCGAAGAAGGGATCGTCCGAGCGGACCATCTCCATGAGCCGGCCGCGCTCGTCCGGGACTACCTTTAAATTCTTGACCAATACTCCGTCAATCATGATCCAGCCCCTTTAATGAATTACTTCCATTCTAACGCGGGACAGACAAAGCGCAAAAGCCGGCTCACACCAGGTTCACCCGCGAGCTTTCGCCCAGCACGAACTTCAGGGCCTCCGGCCGCCCGCGGGTGCAGTCTATGATTACGTCCCTGCCGATAAGGCTGTCCGCCACCCTTTTGGGCATGTTCTTGAGGCTCGAGCCGGACAACATGATCGAGTTCTCGATCTCGCTTTCCATGACCAGGCAATTGTCGTCAATGCTGGTGAAGGGGCCTACATACGAGTTTTCGATCACGGTCTTTTTCCCGATAATGGCCGGGCCTCGGACCACGCTGTTTTTTATGCGGGCGCCCTTTTCCACCCGGACCTTGAACTCGACCTGGCTCTTCTTGTCCACCGTGCCGTGCACGTCCTCGGAAAAGGTGTCCAGCACGATGCGGTTCGCTTCCAGCATGTCTTCCACCCGGCCGGTGTCTTTCCACCATCCCTCGACCAGGTGCGGCTCGACCCGCCGGCCCCGGTCCACCAGCCACTGGATGGCGTCCGTGATCTCGAGCTCGCCCCGACCGCTCGGCTTGATCGAGTTTACCGCTTCCATCACGCTCTCGGTAAACATGTAAACGCCCACCAGCGCCAGGTCGCTTTTGGGCTTCTGCGGCTTCTCCACCAGCCGCGCGATCCGCTCGCCGTCCAGCTCGGCCACCCCGAACCACTCCGGGTGGTCCACCCGGGCGAGGAGGATCATGGCGTCGGGAGAGCTTTTCTTGAACTGTTTGACAAGGTCGGTGATGCCCTGGGCGATAAGGTTGTCCCCGAGGTACATGACAAAGGGAGAATCTTTAAGGAAGTCCTGGGAGACCTTGACAGCATGGGCAAGACCGAGCGGCTCCTCCTGGTGAATATAAGTTACCTTTACTCCAAAGCGACGGCCGGTGCCTACCGCTTGTTTAACCTCGGAAGCGGTGTCCCCCACCACTATGCCGACCTCACGGATGCCGGCCGCACGGATGGCCTCGATCCCGTAGTACAGGACCGGCTTGTTGGCCACCGGTATGAGCTGCTTGGCGCTGGTGTGGGTGATGGGCCTCAGGCGCGTGCCTTTGCCGCCGCTAAGGATTAGTCCTTTCACAACGTCCCCTTACTGGGTGATCCAGGCGTCGTAAAACTTTCCTTCCCGGCTCTGGATGATGGACAGGGCTTTCTTGGCCTGTTTCAGGTCCTCGTAATGGCCCACCCGGACCCGGTAGAAAGTGCCTTTCTCCGGCAGGCTGACCTGGACCATGTAAGCGTCATAGCTGCTGCTTTTCAGCTTCCCCACCATCTCTGCGGCCTCCTGGCGCTCGGGAAAGCTGGCGAGCTGGATGGTGTAGTTCCCGGCGCGGGCCACCTGGCGGGAGGACGACCCGCCCGACGAGCTTTGCTCGCTCTCTTGTTCCGACCCGGCTGACGCCCGGTTCGAGGAAGAGGAGGAGTCCTTCTCAGAAGAAGCGCTTCCGTCTTTTTCCGCGTCAGTGCTTTTCTTTTCAGAGGACTCCGATTCTTCTCGTTCTGTGGAGGGCGTTTTATTGGCGGCCTGCTCTTTCTCGCCGGCTTCTTTTTTTTCGTCCACCTTGTCCGGGACCTTCAGGCGTTCCAGCTCGCGGATCAGGTCCTCTCGCGAGTTGCCGCTTTCGGTGAGCTGCTTCTCGTTCTGCGACTTGATGGTTTCATCGGACATGGTCGCAGACGAAGCGTGGGCCACTTCTTGGTCCCCTCTTTGTTGGTCGGTTTTTTCGGGCTCTTCCGCGGCGGCCACTGTGTTGTCGGGCTCGTCCGCAACTGCCGTTGTGTTGTCGGACCCGTCCAGCTTTGCCATGTTAACGCCGAACAGGGTTCCCATTAAAAAGGAAAGCATCAGCACCAGGATCAGGCCCGAGACAATGAGAACTACCTGGCGGCTTTCCAACTGAAACTCGTAACGGCTTTTGACCTTTCTAAGCTCCTTCATCGCGTTATCCTCCTCTTCCGCTATCGCTTTTACCAATCAGCTTCCGCTTGTTCCGCTTTATCTTGCTTTCGCTTGCCCTTTTAAAAAAAGGCCCAAAAACCGTGTTCTTCAATCTTTATAATCCACTTTAACATTTTACTCAAAACACCCCGTGAAGTCAACACAAATAAAGTTTAAAAAAACTCTTGACATGTAACGGATAAATTTTGTATGGTATTGACAAGAACGGAACAGCCGTATAATCGGAAAGCGGTAGAAGCGGTTCTCAAGCTGTGGAGGAAGAAGATGCGAACCATGAATGCGGAAAGCGGAGAGCGCGTGGAAGTGGACAGCGGTTTCGAGGCCCTTTACGAACAGGTCCACCGGGTTTACGAGAGTAACTCTTTGGAGACCTACTTTCGGTTCCTGGACGAGTTCGTGGATGCAGCCCGCCGGAGCCTTTCCCGGCTTCAGGAGGGAGAGAGGCGGGAGCATCTCCAGGAGCAGTATCAGCAGGTAATCGAGTACGCCGTGCACCTTGCCTGCCAGTCTCCTACCTGACAATCGAGTAGGAGGGGGCCTCACGGCCCCCGTCCTCTCACACCACCGGACGTACTCACCATATCCGGCGGTTTCTTCTACCGCTTCAACTCATGATACCTCATGTCGAGAAAGAGCGTTCCCCCGTCGGCGGCCCGAAAATAGCCGAGCCGGTCGTTCGTTGCCCCGGTAAACGCGCCCTTTTTCTGTCCGAAAAGGGTAGACTCCGCGAGCGTTTCGCTTATCGCCGAGCAGTTGAGCGACATAAACACCGCCTCGCG
>JAWOBU010000159.1:0-16026 GCA_046484135.1 bacterium | reverse complement strand
CGGTCGCCGGGGCCTCCGGCGAGGCCGCCCAGGCAGGGGAGACTCCACTCGCCCTACGGGCTCCTTCCGTCTCCCCTGCCTGGTAGGTAACATGGTCATCCTTCTCTCTATCCCTATACATCTCTAATCCTCCCCCGCCCTACAGTAATTTAACATAGGGGAAGTGTCTCATCTATCTTGGCACAGAGGGCAGACCCACTTCGTGAGTCTGCCCACACAACAAGTTGTGTGGGCTATCATGGCTGCCGAGTAGAGTGGGCTGTCCTGATGGCTGAGTGGTGTGCTCCATTTAACAAGGAGAAGTTGTATGTGGCCGATTGGAAACTTAAGACAAACGCCCTGCTTGCCGGAGACGCTGATGGAGGGAATGACCGGTCATAAAAAACGGGGGAACTTCATCGCTTATTTCTTATTGACAAATTGTGAAGGTTGGGATACTTTATTATCAGTATAGTAATTGTCGGCGTTGACGACTTATGAAGTCGCAGCGACCTGGGAGGGAAAATGAAAAGAACTATGCTGAAGTCCAAGGTCCACAGGGCCACGGTGACCAGGGCGGATTTGAATTATGTGGGCTCCATAGAGATAGACCAAGACCTCATGGAAGCCGCGGACATCGTAACCCACGAGCAGGTTCACGTCTGGAACATCACCACTGGCGACCGGTTAGTTACCTATGCCATACCCGGCGAGCGGGGCTCGGGCACCATTTGCATAAACGGCGCCGCGGCCCACTGCGCCGGGCGGGGCGACCTGGTGATCGTCGCTTCCTTTACCGATGTGGAAGCGGGGGAGGCGGAAAACTGGGAGCCCCGGCTGGTGTTCGTGGACGGAGAAAACCGGGTGATCCCGGACGAAGAGCTTACGGTGGCGGCGCGCTGATCCCCACGCATTGCAGCTTATCGTGCTCTGTCAAAATATAAGGCGATAAGTGCGAGCGGCGTAAGCCGCGAAATAAAAAACTCTATAGAGTTCTCGCCTCACCATAATGATGCTTCCCGGCTTTGTCCCCGTTCGGACTTCCTTGTATCATCTTACTAAATTGAGCATTCACCAAAATGACTAACCCGAACGAGAGAAAGGAAAAGCGGTCGGGCAGGTTCCTGGGGCTTGACCTGGGCACCAGGACCATCGGGCTTGCCGTGTCCGATCCGGCCGGGACCATCGCCTCCAGCGCCGGTGTGATAAAGAGAAAAGGCGTGGAGCACGACCTTGCGTGTATCCGGGAGATAGTCGAGGAGAGAGAGGTCGTCCGTATTGTTCTCGGTCTGCCTCTTCATCTGGACGGGAGGGAGAGCGAAGGAAGCCGGCGCTCCCGCGAGTTCAAAGAACTCCTTGAGGAGAGACTGGGCCTTCCCGTTTCCCTGGTGGACGAGTCCCTGTCCACCTCGCGGGCGGAAGATGTGCTTCTGGAAGCGGACATGTCGCGGCAAAAACGCAAGAAGGTGATTGACGGACTCGCCGCCCAGGTTATACTCCAATCCTACCTTGACGAGCTCAAAGAGGAAGAGCAGGAATAAAAAATGACGGATAACAGCCAGCGAGAGCCGGAGAACTCTAGCTCCGACAAATCTGAAAAAGGAGGTCTCCCGAACGTCTTCTTCCGGCGGATGGGGAAGGTTTTTCTGATTCTTTTCGTTATCGCTGCCGGCCTGGCCCTCTGGCAGTACCTGGACTACAAGTCTTATATAAGCTCTCCCGATCCGGCTCTGCAGGAGCCGCGGCTTCTGGATATCCAGCCGGGCATGAACTTCAGCCGGGTGGCCGAGCTTCTGCGTTCGGAAGGCGTCATATCCAACCGCACCTGGTTCAAGGTAATGGCCGAGGTCCGCGACTTGACCACCAAGGTGCAGGCGGGCCAGTACACCTTCCGGCCGGACATGACTCCCTTGCAGATGCTGGACATGATCACCAGGGGGGATGTAACCACGGTTCGGCTCCTGATGCCGGAAGGCCTCGATGTTTATGAGATTGCCGAAGAGGTGGGCAGACTGGGCCCGTGGTCGGAAGAGAGGTTCCTGGAGCTTGCCACCAGTGAGCAAAAGTCTAACGAGTACGGAGTGCCGGTGTCCACCCTGGAGGGGTACCTGTTCCCCGCGGTCTATGACCTCAAGATGTCCATGACCGAGGAGGACATCATCGCCCTGATGGTGAAAAGAGGAAAACGGGAAGCCACCGCGGCGAGACAGAAGAAGGCGGAAAAGATGGGATTCACCTGGCACGAGGTGTTGACCCTGGCTTCTCTCATCCAGAAGGAGACGTCAATTAACAAGGAGATGAAAACCATCTCCGGGGTGTTCCACAACCGGCTCGATAAAAACATGATGCTTCAGTGCGACCCCACCGCGGTCTACGGGGACGGGAACTTCGAGCCGCCCATAAAGAAGTCCGACCTGGCCCGGCTATCCCCTTATAACACCTATCTCCACTTCGGACTGCCTCCGGGTCCCATCTGCAACCCGGGCGAAAAGGCGATTGAAGCGGCGCTCAACCCCGAGAAGCACGACTACCTATACTTCGTGGCCACCGGCGAGGGAGGCCACAACTTTGCCGAAAAACTCCGGCAGCACCGGAAGAACGTGTGGGAGTACAAAAAGAAGCTCCGGGACCAGAAGAAGGGAAGCTGAAGCGTGCCTGAGAAGAAAGGCGGAAATTCCTCGAAAAGCGCCGGTGCCGGCGAGAGCCTGGTTGTGACCGAAACGTACCCTTCCATCATTGGCGAGGGCACTGCCGCCGGTCTGCCGGGCGTGATCGTCAGGCTCACCGGCTGTAACTTGCGCTGCACTTATTGCGATACTCGATACGCCTACGAGGGGGGAAAACGGACCGGGCTTTCGGAGCTTGTAAAAAAGATCGAAAGGCATCGGCTAAGGCGGGTGCTGGTAACCGGGGGCGAGCCCTTGCTCCAGACGCCTGCCGTCTGCGGGCTCCTCCAAACACTTATTGAGAACGGACACCAGACCATGATCGAGACCAACGGCACTCAGGATATTAAATCCGTCCCCCAACAGACCCTGATCATAATGGACATGAAGACGCCGGGTTCCGGAAACACAAGCCTAACCGCAGTGGACAACCTGGACTGGCTGAAACCGACGGACAACATCAAGTTCGTGCTTACCGGCAGAGCGGACTACACCTGGTCGAGGAACATAAACAAAAGGAAAAAACTGGACCAGAGGTTCCGGGTCATCTTCTCTCCCGCCTACGGGATGCTGGAGCCGTCCGAGCTTGCCGGCTGGATTCTGGAAGACAAGCTGAACGTCAGGCTCGGGCTTCAGCTCCACAAGTACATGAAGGTAAGGTAAGCACGGCTTTCCCCTGAAGCCATGAAGGGTTTCCCGGCTAAAGCTTGGTTTGTCTTCTCGACAGCTTGAGCTTCAGGGTGATGATCTCGTAGGGTTTTACGTTCACGGTAAGGGAAGAGCCGGATGCCGTGAGTTTTTCGGGGTGCAATTCCAGAAGATCGGTCCGGGCCGCTGACACCAGGTTAAAGCCCTGGCCGAGCGTTATGGTGGCGCTGGTCTCTTTTCCCGCGGCTTCCACCAGCCTTATTACCATGTCGCCGTCGTCCTCCGCCCGCTTCACGGAGCCGATGTAAACGTTTTCCGCGTCCACGGACAAAAAGGACCCCTCCTCCGGTAAAGAGCCTTCATGGGCGCCGCTCCAGCGGGCCTCTAAAGGAGTGTTGAAGTTATAGCCGTCCTGCCAGAGCGCTTTTTCCTTCCAGTGGTCCCGGTGGGCCAAAAGTCCCATCTCGACGTGGTGATGTCCCTGGTCGGTGAGGGTGGTCTGGGGAGTGAGGATATGCCTTTTCACGTTTTTGGCCTCGGGCGCGGCCCGGGGATGATGGGCCCCCTTGATCAAAGACAGCCGGTAGCCGGTCCCGTCCGGGTTCAGGGAGAAGCCGTACTTGCCTTTGTTGAGCAGGGCAAGCCCCCGGTCCGGCTCGGAGATGTCTATCCACTTCTGGCACGGCATCTCCCACCTCGCCTTTTCCGCAGGGGTCTGCGGATGGGTAGGCCGAGCCACCGGCAGGTAGGCGTTGTCCGCGACCACGGTGTCCGAGTGAAGAGTCGAGTTGAACTCGACTTTGACTAAAGCGTCGTGCATGTGAAAGTCGCTGTCCACGTCCAGGTAGACCACCGGGTCGTTCTTCATGAGCCGGATGCGCTGTACAAACGTGGTCGGCTCCATGCCCTTCATCTTTGCTTTACTCCGGACCAGGACTTCGGAGAACAAAGGGCCATCACGCGAAATCTTGACCTCGCTCGGAGCCTCGATGGGAATGGGATGATCGAGGTAGTTCTCGTTTATGTTCCACGCAGACCACTGCTTCGGCTTGTCCCAGAAAGCAAGCAGTTTGTTGGAAGGCCCGTCAATAAACTCCTCGCCGGTTTCCTTGTTTACAAGCGAGGTGATAAGACCGCTCTCTTTGTTCACTGAAACCTTTACCAGCGAGTTCTCGAGCACAAACGCCTCTGCGGTCCCGGTTACCGTCGGTCCCGCGGGAAGGCCGGTTTCCGGCTTTTCCGGTTTTTCCACGTAATAGACCTTGTAGCCTACAGAGGGGACCTCTTCCGCCCGAAAGACCAGGAACCTTCCTTCCTCTTTCTCGACCTCTTCAAAGGCGACCTCCATGCCGCTCTTGTCAATCACCCGCCAGTGCTTCTGCGAGGGAATCCGCACCTCCACCGGCCCCGAGCGTTCCCACGGCAGAGAGTTGAAGACCACGATCCCGTCCATGTGGTCCTCGGGGGGAGAAACCGTCACAAGTCCGGCAAGCCGGTCCATGCCGCCGTAGGTAATGTTATGGAGCGCGTTGAAAATCCTGTCGTAGTGCTCTTTGGCGTCCTGGTAGACCTCGGGTATGGACGAGCCGGGCAGGATGTCGTGGAACTGGTTTAAGAGCACCAGCTTCCAGACCTCCTTTAGCTGTTCATAGGGATACGTTACGTTGAAGTTATGGAGGACCGTGCGCAGGGTCTCCGCGGTCCCCAGAGCCCGCTCCGCCTTGCGGTTGGCCCTTTTGATCCAGGCCTGGGTGGTAAGGACCCCCCGGTGGTACTCGAGGTACATCTCGTCTTTCCAGACGGGCAGCCGGTCGCCGCATGCCTCTATATCCTGGAAAAGCTCGAGGCCGGTGGAAAATTCAGTGTATCCTTTTTGCGCCAAGGCTTTCTGGACCTTGATCTCGTACTTGAGAGGGCCGTGGCCGCCGTCGCCCAGCCCGTAAAAAACCCCGATCTCGTCCAGCCAGTCCCGGGAAAGAGTTTCCCGGATGGTTTGTTGCGGGGTGGCGTAGTTTGCGACCAGGTCGGAGTCCGGCTTTAACAGGTACCTGGTGTCCTTGTAGGTTCCGACTTCGCCGAAAGAGAAGTACATGGGGAAGGGGGAGATGGGGCAGATATGGGTAAGCACCTGCGAGCCGTCGGGGGACTCCCACCAGAAGTTATGGAAGGGGAACTTGGTAGTGTCGTTCCAGGTAAGCTTGGAGGTCCACATATACTTGGCCCCCGAGCGGGCCATGATCTGGGGCAGGTTGAAGTTGTACCCGAACGAGTCAAGCATCCACGAGACCTTGGAGATGTGGCCGAAGTGTTCCAGGTAAAAGCGCTGGCCGAGAAGCCTTTGTCTCACAAAGGACTCGCCCGACGGCATGTTGCCGTCTGGTTCCACCCACTGGCCGCCCACTATCTCCCATCTTCCTTGTTTTTCCCGCTCCTGGATTTTTTTAAAGAGGTCCGGGTGTTCCTCCATTATCCACTCGTAATACAGGGGGGTGGAGCCGGAAAAGGTGAAGTCAGGATACTCCTGTATGTGTTCGATGGCCTTGGAAAAGGTCTTGTACACCTTATCGTGGGTCTGCTCGAGTCGCCACTTCCAGGCGGCGTCAATATGGGACTGGCCTATGGAATGGACGGAGAGCTCGTGGGGGGAAAACCCCTTGCTCTTTACGTACCACTCATAGACTTTTACCGGCAGGACAGGGTGATAGGGAGTGATTTCTTTTCTCTCCGCCTGCGTTATACTAACCGCCAGGCCCAGGCAGGCCAGCACTAAAGGGACTATCCATAAACGCCTCATTTGTTCTTACTCCTCTTTCGAAAATCACTGTCCCGGAAATTCTCTCTCCTTCACTCCACGCACACATAAGCTTCCTGCACCTGGTAGTCGCCCGGAAGCTGAAAGGTGGGCGGCAGGACCTTGTTTATTTCCTTCCAGGCGTGGTAGCTCCTGTCGTCCTGGTAGTTGGCCAGGGTCTTGTCCGGCGGGTTACAGACGCTACTGCCGGTGAGGATTTTTCTTTCTTCCGGGTCCAGCCGTTTACATGGTATCGGCAATAAAGTCCCGTTGGTCGTCTTGGGGTCTGTCAGGGTCTCCGGCTTGGGGAAGAGCCGCAGTGGTGATCCGCTTCCGGGGTCTCCCACCACTTCGAAATAAATGACGGACAGGAAAGCTTCCGGCTCCGGGTCCGGTCCCTGCAATCTTCCCTCTTCATCGAGAAAGCCTTCCTCGAAGCAGTGAACACATTCGGGTTCACCATCGGGTCCTTGTTGGGTTTTGAACAAGGGGTACGAGTAAATGGACTGTATCCATCCCTGGTCCGGGAACCAGGCAGTGAAGGAGAACGAGCCTTCCTGGGTCCATCCGTCCGCGGCGGGATCGTCCACCCGCGGGTCCCGGACCTTCGGCCGAAGTCTGGCCCCTTCATCGGTAACCATGCTCGACTCGATAGGCCTTATAACCTCCGGGTCATAGTTGAGAACATAGGCCAGGGTGCTCCAGTACACGTAGTGGGCTTCCGGGTCGAGCTCGATCTTGCCGATTTCTCCCTGGCTCTCCATCCAGTCCGCGGCTTCCACCGAGATGTTTACCGCGAACACGTCGCCCGGGCTGAGCGAGCTTACGGGCCGGGCAGTGGGATTGCTCCTTGCACCCGGCTCGTGAACTCCGTCCTCCAGCCCCACCGAGTAGGTCTCTATCATGAACATGGGAAGGTCGTTATCGTAGCGCCTGTCCTTGGTGAAATCCGCGGGAGACTGGGTGGCGTAAAGGTTCAAGGCAATGGTTGCCGGACCGGTAAGACCTCCGATCCTCCAGTCGGTGTCCACCTGACCGCAAGCGGGCCAGATGTCCCGTACCGCTATCTGTCTTTGCCGGTTCTTCAGGTCGTAAGTTTCCAGCTCGCCGCCCAGGGGGGCCTCGCCCAGGTAGCCGCCTTCCACGTACTGGTACCCGACCGGATTGCCGGTGTCCAATCCTTCGGAAACCGAGCAGCTCGACGGTCCTCGGTCGCAGTCTTTGAAAACGATGCCCTCGGCGTCCGACTCCGCGGCCAGAAGGTAGACGTTCTCCAGTTGGACCTCCGGGTTGGGATTGTGGACGGTAACGCGGGCCGCCAAGTCTCCGCCTTCCTGGCGAACGTCCTGGATTTCCAGCCGGGGCAGGGTGGGATCATCAGGCTCCTCCACCGTCATCTGCCCGGGGGCGACCTCCATCATGTAGGTGTGAAGGGCCTCGCCTTCCGTGGTTACCGTAACGCTCTTGCTGGGATCGGACTCTCCCGTCAGGTTGGCAGCCTTGACCCGGTATTTGCCGGTTTCTCCGCGGCTTAAGTTGCCCATCATGCTCTTGGCAGTGTTTCTTGCCACTTCCTTGACTGCGATAAAGCGGCCGGCGGCAGGGTGGAACTTTTCTACTATGAATTTATTTTCGTTGTCCGAATTGTCTTGCCACTCCAGGACCACCAGGTTGGGACCGGCAACCGATCCTTCCAGGTTAGTCGGCGCCTCGGGGATTTCATCGTCTTCTTCCGCCATGGCGGTGGCTACGTTGCTGGGACCGGACTCGCCCGCTTCATTGCCGGCGAACACGCGGTAGGAGTACTCTACACCGCTTTCCGGGTTTACGTCCTGATAGGAGGTAAGATCGGGATTCAAGACCGCGAGATCGAGCCATCCCGTATCAGAACCCGAGCGCTCCATCCTGTAGTAGCCCGCGTTTTGCGAGTTCGCGCTCCAGTTAAGAAGTATCTCTCCAGAGGGCTGCGCCGTGGCGGTCAGGTTGCCGGGAGCGGCCGGCGCTTCCTTCGGGGTGGTTATGGTTACCTCTACCGGCCCGGCAAATGGAGACGCCCCCTTCCTGGAGAGGGCCCGCACGCGGTAGGAGTAAGTGTCCGGGTCAAGCGGCCCGTCTTTCATATTTTCTCTGTTGGCGGGCAGTCTTTGAATGGCGGTAAAGGTCTCATCTTCCCCGCGTCGGTCCACCTGGAAGGACGTCTCATTGTCCGAGGTGTCCCGCCAGGAGAGCTCGACAAAGTTGCTTTTTACAACCCGGGCGTTAAGGCCCGCCGGAGTTTCCGGCTTGTTCGTTCCCTCGCCCTTTTCCGTAATGGCCTTCAAACGCTCTTCCCTGGCTTCCTCTGCGCCGGAAGGAATGGCGGGTTCAGCGGTTTCAGCGTCTTTGGCCCCCGGCCGGGAAGGCCCGCCCACGGTCTCGCCGGGCGCCGGTTCTCCGGTTTCTCCCGCCTGGGCCGACGGTCCGGTTGCCCCGGCTTGTGGTCCGGTAACCGAGGGCTCCGGCTGTTTTTCTTCTCCGCACTTCTTACAGCTTTCGCAACTGCGACAGCCGTTGCCGGTGCAGCTTGCGGCCATTACCAGCGCGAGAAGAACAAGTCCAACCATCCGGGCCGGATGTCCTGCGAGAAACCTAAAGACGGTACGTCTCATGCTAAAACCCATCTTAGCCTCCTGTATTTTTATAATGGTTTATGGTTTCGCTTTCGCAAGGTACACAGAACATATCATATCTTGTACGTCCGGCGAATCAAAGAGCTTTAAGTTTATGCGAGCCCCAGCTTTCCGGGGTTCAGCACACCAGGGGGGTCCAGCTCTTTTTTTAGCCGCTGATACAAACCAAGTGCCGGACCGAGTTGCGGAGCCATCCACTCCGATTTATGAAGGCCGATACCGTGGTGATGGCTGATGGCGGCGCCTTTATCAAGACAGGCCTCCATGGCAGCCTCCCACGCCGAATCGTAAACGTCCTTTGGAGGAGGGTCCTCCGAGCCTGAAACAAAGGTGAAGTATATGGCCGCGCCGGTCGAGTACAGATGGGAAACGTGTGCGGTGACCATGGCGTGGGGGGTGATGGCGTCCTTGACTGCGTTATAAACATCCCCCGCGCGCGACCAGAGGGCGGCAACCTCGCAGGTGTCAAGGATGGTGTTGCCCTGCGAGAGCACCTTGCTCTGGTAATAGCTCACCGAGTAACGATGGTCGAGCCAGGCCCGGCCCGGGCCTTCACCCAGGTCCTTTCCTTTCTCGCTGAACAGCTTGAAGCCGGCCCTGGCCTTAGCCCGGCTGAAGGGCTGGTCCGGACCTTCAAAACCCGCGATCAAAAGACAGCCATGTCCTTCCACCCCGTATTTCTCGCGGTGAAGCCCGGTCTCGAACTCGTCGTAGAGCCGGGCCACGCACGGGTCCAGGCCCTCCCGCATCACAAGCCGCATGGCTTCCAGGCCGTCCTCCATGCTCGGGAAAAGGTAGCCCCGGTACTCCTGCCGGTCGGGCAGAGGGTGGACCGCCAGAAGGGCCCTGCTTATGACCGCCAGGGTGCCTTCGCTGCCGATCACGATCTGGTCCAGGTCGGGCCCTACCGCGCTTCGGGGAGACTCCCGGCTGTGAAAGCGAGAGCCGTCCGGAAGCACACCGGACAAAGAAAGTACCATGTCTTCGATCTTGCCGTACTTGGAAGAAAGCTGGCCTGCACTCCTCGCGGACAGCCACCCTCCCAAGGTGGAGCAGTACATGGAAGCGGGGAAGTGCCCGAGCGAGAACCCGGCGCGCTGAAGCTCGCGTTCCAGGGTCTCGCCCATGATGCCGGCGTCCGCCTCCACCGTGTGGTTGGTCGAGTTGATCTCCCGGACCTTGTTCATTTTTTTCAAGTCCATGATCACTCCGCCCTGGACGGGAATTGTGCCGCCGCATACGCCCGAGCCGCCGCCCGCCGGAGTTACCGGCACTTCCCTTTCCCGGCAGAACTTCAACAGGCGGGATATCTCGTCTTCGGTGCGCGGCCAGACCACTGCCTCGGGAGCGTAAGGGGTCTCGCCTTCCCGCATCCACAGGTAGGCCCGGGGCCAGACGTCGCGACTGTAGGTTACGCGGTCGAGACTGCTGTCCGAGACCTGCTTGTCTCCCACCAGCTTTTTAAGCTCGGAAACAAGTTCGGGGTCGGCCGCGGGCAGTTGCCCTGCTTGTTTTCTATCTTCGGCCATACCTTATATTAGTCCACCCACGTTCTCATTTTGTTTCATTCACCACTTAGCCAAGAGCTTTTTGTATCTTGAGAGCCAAATAGTTTCTGTGCAAGCGACTTTAGTCGCGACTCCCGGTACCCGCACGGTATCAGTTGTTTTTCATGTGCCGGTTCACTGACTTTGCAGCTTCCCGAGCCCCAGTTTTCCCGGATTGATGATTCGATCCGGGTCCGCCGCATTTTTGAGGGCCTGGTGAAAAGAAGAAGCCCCGCCTTGCTCGGCTTCGAGCCACTTGCTTTTCAGGACCCCTACGCCGTGATGGTGGCTTATGCTTCCTCCCAGTCTTACGCAGGCGTCCAGGGCGGATTCCCACACCCGGTCATACCTTTCCAGTTTATGTTCCCGGTTCTTTCCGGTGGACGCCACCGAGAAGTAGATGGAACACCCTTGAGGGTAGGCGTGGCTGAAATGGGCCATGACCAGGGCGTGCTTGCTGATGGCCCGGCGCATGCCGTGATACAACAGGGACAGGTTGTCCCATACAGTGGCGACTTCGATAGTGTCCACGAAAAAGCCCATGTCGAACATGACCTGCATGGTGTAGCTCACCTTGTAACGCTTCTTCCACCAGTGAGCCGCAGGGGCCTCGCCCAGGTCTTCGCCGCCTGTGCGGGCGCAGATGCCCTTGGCTTCGCTCTTTTCCAGCCTGGTGAGTTGCGGGTCGTTTCCTTCGAAGGTGAGGATGAGCTTGGACCTGTCGAGCCGGGACATAAGCGGATTGATGGCGGCCGGCCGAAAGAGCCGGGGCAACACCCGGCGGGGCCAGTATCCCCGGTCCTTGTGCTCATGCGCTTTTTTGCGCTTGTCCTCCTCTTCCTCCTCTTCCGGCATTATTTTGCTGGTCTTGGAAAAGAAGGTGTCAACCGGGTCGTAAAGCCGCACGCACGCGGGCCGGAGCTCGGCCTGCATCATACGCCGCACGGCTTCCAGGCCGTCCTCCACCGTGGGAAAGGAAAAAGCCTGGAAAAGCCGCGAGCGCGGACTGGGCCAGATGCGGCAGGTGGCGGACGTTATGATGCCGAGCGTTCCTTCCGCGCCGCAGAAGGCGTGGTTCCAGTCCGGGCCGGTAGCGGAGCGCGGAGCGAGCCGGGTCTTCACCACCTCTCCGGTGGCCAGCACCGCCTCCACCGAGATCAGCATGTCCTCGATCTTGCCGTACTTGGCGGAAAGCTGACCCGCGGCCCGCGTGCTGATCCAGCCGCCGTAAGTCGAGCAGTAGATGGAGGAAGGGAAATGCCCCATGGTGTAGCCCTTGCGGTTCAGCTCCCGCTCGAGAATCTCGCCCATGATGCCGGACTCAGCGGTTACGGTAAGCGACTTCTCGTCAAGCTCGAGGATGCGGCGCATTCGTTTTAAGTCAATAATGACGGCGGGATCGCCCAGGGTCACGGTACCACCGCAAACGCCGGAGCCGCCTCCCATGGGGATGAGAGGAGCACCGGCCTCCCGGGCGATGTTGACCACTGCCCGGACCTCGTCCACGTTGCCGGGCCAAACCACGACCTCGGGGGGAGCGGGCAGCTCGAGCAACTGCACCAGCATGGTGTTCCGGGGCCACAGGTCCCGGCTGTAGATGCCCTTGTCAAGGCGGCGTGCTGAGATGTTGTCCCCGCCTACCGCCTCCTCCAGCTTCTTTATGATACGATCTCCAGACACTTTATTTAAAATAACAGCTTTATCTGAAAATGAAAAACAGGCATACGTATTTTCCTGAACAAGATAAAGGGGTCCCTTTGTATTGCATCTTCAAGTGCGATCTTTTGAAAAGTTGTTCTTATATTTTATCCGGTTTCGGCCAGTCGTGATGATAAGTTCCTTCCTTGTCCACCCTTTGGAAGGTGTGGGCCCCAAAGTAGTCTCGCTGGGCCTGGATCAAGTTGGCGGGCAGCCACTCGGAGCGCAGTCCGTCCAGGTAAGCCAGTGAAGCGCTAATGGCGGGCATAGGGATTCCGCTTTCGGCCCCGGTTTGAACCGTCTTTGCCAGTCCCTTCCTTGCTTCCGTGATCTTTTTTGCAATCTGCGGGTATAAGAGGATGCTCTGCAGGTCGGGCATGTCCTGATAAGCCTTTCGGATCGTTTCCAGAAGACGCGCCCTGATGATGCATCCTTCCCGCCAGATGGCGGCCACGGTGGAGAGGGGGATATCATAGCCTCTCTCGCCGGACATCTCCCGGAGGAGATTCATCCCTTGCGCATAGGCGCACAGCATGGAGGCGAGGAGCGCGTGGGCCGCCATGTCAGCGGCTTGTTGTTTTTCCAGGCGGTGTTGGACTTGCCCCTCAGGTCCGAGCGCGCGGGCTGCAGTAATCCTTTGTTCGCGGCGGGCGGAGAGCCCCCGCGCTTCCACTGCCGCGCTGATGACTGGCACCGGCACCGCAGCCGTAAGCGCAGTCTCGACCGTCCACCTGCCGGTGCCTTTCTGGCCGGCCTGGTCGAGGACCACGTCTATCATGTCCTTGCCGGTTTCCGGGTCCTTGCTTGCAAAGATGGGGGCGGTGATCTCCACCAGATAGGAGCGGAGCTCTCCCTGGTTGTACTCCTGGAACTGCCGGCTGAGTTCGTGGTTTTCCATGCCTGCCGCGGTTTTCAAGAAGTGGTAGACCTCGGCAATGGCCTGCATGACGGCGTACTCGATACCGTTGTGGACCATCTTGACCAGGTGGCCCGCTCCTCCGGGGCCGAGCCGGGCCGCGCATGGCTCGTCACCCGCCCGCGCGGCAATGGAACTCATGGGCCCTTCCATAAGCCGGAAGCCTTCCTCCGGGCCTCCTATCATGATGGAAGGACCTTTCAATGCCCCTTCTTCGCCGCCGGATATGCCGGCGCCCAAGTAGTGGATGCCTTTTGCTTGCAGGTCCGCGGCCCGCCGCTCGGTGTCCTTATAATGCGAGTTGCCGCCGTCGGCAATAACATCTCCGGGTTCCAGTACCTTGACCAGCTCGGCCAGCATCCGGTCAACGGGCTCGCCCGCCTGGACCATGAGCAGTATCCGCCTCGGCCTCTCCAAAAGGCCCGCAAAGCCGGCGAGGTCCTCGGCCGAGTATATGTTTCTTCCTGTAGCATCGCCGTCCATGAACTCGCGGGTCTTTTCCGCAGTGCGGTTGTAAACCGCTACTTTATATCCCCTGGACTCGAGGTTCAGTACCAAGTTCCGGCCCATGACCGCGAGGCCGATAAGCCCGATATGGCATGGCTCCATGGATTCTCTCCTCGTCAGTTTTGGGAAGAGTTAAGCCGGTAGAGCATCTCGCCGGCACGCTCGACCACCAGTATGCCCCGGTCCTCGCGTCCCTTCCACTGTTCCGGGTCTATGCTCGCAGGATCACGATAGGAGAGGTTTATCCTTTCACACCTCTCCCTTGGTATGCCGGTGGCCAGGGTTACATTGATCCTCGGTTTTTCGACCCCGTTCTCAAAAACGCCGGTGCCTTTTAGGTGGGTGGAGTGGGCAAGCACGCACCAGGAGTGGTGCTTGAAATTGTCCCATTGTTTTAAGAAGTAGTCCCGCACGTGGTAGCCGACCTCGTCAATGGCCTTGCCGTGCACGTAGGACACCTCGGTTATGTGGGGGGCGTAGATGATAACTTCTCCTCCGTCCGCAACGGCCGGCTCGAGCTTGTACATACCTTTGGCGCCCGTCCAGATGTCCTCGTACATGGCGGGCATAATGGACAGCACTGTCTGATACGGCTTCTCCACGTACTTTATATGGACGCGGGAGGACAGCTCTGCCGCCGCGGACCATGCTTCATAAGGCTCTCCCGCGAACAGACCGGCGAGGTCGTGTTCGCCCTTGACCACTGGGCAGAAGCAGAGGGTATCGAGACCCATGATTCCGGCGGCTTTTTCGATCACCTGTCGCACGGGGGTGTCAGTGGTGCCGATGATCTCCATGCTGGTAATGGTCGCTCCGAGCCAGTGGGTAAAGTCTATGATGTCGCGGCCGGCTATGCCGGGGAAGTAATACTTGTGCCCGCCCGAGAACCCGACCACCTCGTGGGGGAAGACGGGCCCGGCGATTATGAGCTTGTCATAATCGAAGACCATCTTGTTGATGGTTACGGGGACCTCCATGCTCATCATGCCTCCGGAGACGGACTCGATCTCGGAGGCGCTTAAGGTCCCGGCCTTGCGAAAGGTCTCCGGCTTTTCCCAGTGGTGGTTGTATATTCCTACGTCTTTGTATTTCGAGGTTCGTTCTTTTTTTGAAATTCCCAGGAGCTTTTGCAGGGATTCCTCGGAAAGGGGAGGGTGCGTACCCAGGGCCACCAGGAAGTCGAGCTTTTTCACGCGGGGCAAAAGCAGCTCGCAAAACCGTTTGAAAAACCACGGCAGGGGACCGCTCCTGGTGTTGTCCGGAATCACGATAAGCACGGTCTTGCCGTCCAGATCGGCCCTCGCGAGTGCGTCTTCTACAACAGCTCCGGCCTCGGAAAGCGGCATGAGCGTATTTTCATATCCTTTGCCGAGCATGGGAATCTCCTGTAAGAAATCGGTTTTTCAGAATAGAGTAAGAATGGTAAAAGATCAACAATCTCTCAAACCCGCTGTTTAAGGCTTTAAATAGCCATTCTCCGCCGGTTTGACTCTGGAGAACATTTCTACCGCGCGCTTCGGGGTCCGCTCATACTTCCTTCCAGGTGACAAACAAGATGAGTTTGTGGACACGGTTGTGGTTTGCCGTTCCTCCGGCGGTTTTTATCCTGGCCGCGGTGTTGTACTTCGTTCTTTCCGGCAAGGATGATGACGATGGATAAGTTCCTACAAAAAAGATAAAAAAGTGGCGGCAAGGGCAGGAATCGAACCTGCCGCGAGCAGTTTTATCTACCCGCAGCCGGGTTTGAAGCCCGGTAGGGACACCAGTCCCTATCCTTGCCGTGGTCCTTGGCGGCGGTAGTCCCCCTCCCTTATGGTGTGTCCCTGGTTGTCAAAGTAGTTCAAAAGAGGGATCGCGTACTTTCTGGTGGTTCCGGTAAGGTCCCGGAACTGCGCCACGGTTATACTGCCGTGCTGGTCAAGACATTCTAGCACTGTATCGCGGGCCTGTCGAACCGCGTCGGCCTCGAACAAAAACTCCCTGCTGACACGTAAAAGAGTGCCGTCCTCGATAAGCTTGTCCAGGAACTCCCGGACCACCTGGCGGGGCAGGCCAGATTGCTTGTACACGTCTTCGGTCAAGGGCGGAGAAAGCGGGTTGTCCGCGTACATGGCCCTGATGCGGGCCAGTGCCGCCTGGTCTGACTCGGCCAGGCTCGCGGAATGCTCGGAAAGCGCGTAAGTGGACTCCACTACCTTAAGCACCTGGTCCTCCGCCAGCCGTTGCAGAGCGTTGTGAAAGGCGTCCCCCGGAAAGTACGCCCCGGTCTCGCGGGAGAGCTTGTCGCGGAGCTCCTGCTCGGAGAGACCGGTCTCGAGCTGGGGGAGCGCCTGGTGGTGCTTCTTCAGGATGTTTATGACGCGGTTTTTCAATCTTTCCCACCCCTCGGCGTGGATGATCCAGGGGTCTTTTTTGGGCGGCAGGATCACTACTTTTCCTTTTTCCGCCAGCTTCTGCGCGGCCTGTCCGATTCGGTCGCGGGGCGCGTCAATCCGGTTTGCCGTCTCATTTCTGTTCATGAAGTAGCCGGCTTTCCTGGCTTCCAGCTCGACCACCTCTTCCAGGTAGCCGGTTTCCCTGCGTTCGAGGTCTGCGACCACCAAAG